>SUZS01000021.1 GCA_015059785.1 Rikenellaceae bacterium | reverse complement strand
GTCGCACCACCGATACGCTTAGATTTTACCTCAACCTGCGGAGTGACATTCTCAAGGGCTTGTTTCCAAACCTCAAGTGGAGATTTATCAGCATCCTTCATCTTCTTGCCCACCAACTCCAAAGCATTGTAGAAAATGGTGTAGGCAATACTCTTCTTGCCATCCAACATCAAGTTGTTCACGAAGCGGGTTACAGCCACATCGTTGAACTTTGGATCAGGAAGTAGAGTGTGCTTCTTTGGCTTAGCTTTTCTCATTGTTTTCGCTTTTCTTAGAATAAATTTTTAGTTTTTCAAGGCTTATTTCTTTGCACCTGCCTTAGGGCGCTTTGCACCGTACTTAGAACGACGCTGACGACGACCCTCTACACCCTGTGAGTCTAGAGCACCGCGAACGAGGTGATAACGAACACCTGGAAGGTCCTTAACACGACCTCCACGAACGAGCACGATTGAGTGCTCCTGCAAGTTGTGGCCCTCTCCTGGGATGTAGGCGTTGACCTCCTTGCCGCTGGTCAATCTTACACGCGCAACCTTACGCATAGCCGAATTTGGCTTCTTAGGTGTGGTGGTGTACACACGAGTACAAACGCCACGACGCTGAGGGCAGGCTGCCAGAGCCGGAGACTTTGACTTGTCCTCCATCTTGGCTCTGCCGTTTCTTACTAATTGCTGAATTGTAGGCATCTAAAAAACCTTTTAATTTTGTTAAACTTGCGGGGGATTTCGCCCCCAATTTCTATTTCGTTTTTGCCGTTAGGCGGGTGCAAAGTTAATCAAAATTTTTAATTCACACTATATATATGCCAAAAATAGACCCCAAAATCGGGTGATTTCGGGGCTTTTTCGTGTGTTTACTTATTCTTTTTTCTTATGCTTTTTATATAATTATAATGTTTTATTTATATGCTATTTTTCAACACTTTGATTTTCAGCGTGTTACATATTGCACATTTTGAGAAAAGGCGGGGTCTGTAAAAATTTTTAATAAATTATGAGAAAGTGTAAAAAAATCTTCTCAAAACGCGATTTTTTAGGCAGTTACGGGGCTAAAACGGCCCTAAATTGAGGTGGTAAACTGCGTGCCACAATTTATCGTTTTTCGATATGGTAATTAGCCGTTGGCTGGCTAACGCAGAACCGCTACGCAGAACAGAGAGTTTAGGGAAGTTAAGGAAGTTAGCGAATTTAGGGAAAATTCTCCTTAAACTCACTAATTTCCTTAATCTCCCTACTGTCTACTTTGCCAATGGCTAACGCTGCGATTAAGCCGAGTGTAATCAAACTCGTTTGAATTACCGAGGCGGAGCAGGGTCGGGTTGCCGAAGGCAAGCCAACGGCTAATGGCAATAGTGAACTGCCCTGGGCAGTCCTAACTACTTCTCCACAGGGAACGAAAATCCAAGGATTAGAGGCAGGGCTTCGCGCCAGAATTTCCAGTCGTGGACGCCATCGCGGACGCGGAACTCAACATTGATTTTTGCGCGTTTCATCTCGCTGTAGAAGTCGAGATTAGTCTGTATCAGAGAGTCGTCATCTCCGCAGTCAAGCATCCAGCGAACAGTGTGCAATTTCTCTATCTCTGCAGCTGTTGCATGGCGCAAAAATTCAACTGGCGAGGTGTGAGCCACAGACCAGAGCCACTCTATCTCATCAACCTTAGCAGGTATTACGCGGTAGCGGTGGTCAAGCAATCCGCTTGTAGAGTAGCAGGCAGCAAACATTTCAGGGTGGTGTTGTGCATAAACCACAGAGCCACCGCCGCCCATTGAAAGGCCCGCTATTGCGCGACCCTCCTTAGTAGCTATAGTCCTGAAAGTCTTGTCAATATGAGGTATAAATTCCTGAAAGAAGAAGTCCTCGTATGCCCAGTTGCTAACATTAAAATATCCCATATTTTTACCACCTCGGCGCTCGCCTTTACCAGTTGCATCGGGCATCACGACAATCATCTTCACAGCCTCGCCCTTAGCAATCTGCTCGTCAGTAATACGGGGTTGCTCGCCGCCACCAGTGCGGTTCCAAGACTTATGGTTTCCCCACGCTCCGTGGAGCAGATAGAGAACAGGGTAACGCTCTGTAGAGGTGTCATAGCCGTCGGGAAGATAGACCGAATAGACCTTCTCAACGCCCAAAATTTCACTCTTTACAGTCAGATGCTCAAGGCGGCTCTGCGCCTGAGATGTTGCACCTACAGCGAGGCACAACAACGCAAAAACGATTAACTTTTTCATATGGTTGGACTATTTGATTGTTACAACTGGATGCTCATTTGCGCCGTAGAACATATTGAGCACTGTGCACTTCATAGGCTTGCCAACTTTTGCACTGACGATAGTCGAGCACAGCGGGCGCAGAACAACCGGATTTCCCTTACCAAAGCGAAGGGTGTAAGGTAGTGATGTAGTGTTAGTTATCATCACGCGCTGACTCTTTTTCTTACTGTCAACAGAGAGCTTTTTAACGGTTATAGAGGCCTCAAAAAACTCCTTGAGAAGAGACTCCTCGCCGCCGATAGTTCCAAACGAGTAGCAGAGTGTGCGGTGTGCCTCCAACGCCTCACGAATGCTCTCAAGAGTACACTCCTTGGCAAAAATGATTGTCATATTGCGAAGATGTCCATTCTCACGATACTGCTGCGCCGTTGTGGCGTGAATATCTGTATTTGAGGTCATAAAGAGGTTGTGTTTCTTGGCAGTCTCAAAGGCTCCCGGGTAGAAGTAGGCACCATTCATCAGCTCAATACCATCAATAAGCCCCTCGGCATATGTAGCCTTCTCAAAATCGGTCATCTCAAGCGTTGAGTGTCGCCAGCCCGGGTGGTTGTGCATAATAAGCGCACCCTGCTGACGAGCGTTGCGGATAGCCTGCATAGCGTCGTAGTCGTACAACACATTGTTGTCGGTCGTAAAGAGGGCATTGAAGTGCCCCTGTGTCTTAGCATCCCCCGTAAGTTCCACACCAGGGATAATGAGCAGACCGAACTCCTCGGCAATCTTCGTCGCACTCTCAACAGCCTTTGTGGCAGCCTTGCTCCTCTTGAGCTTTGCACTCTCTGGTGTAGGTTTTCCCTCAGTGTCAGCCACGGGTCTAATGGACATATGCTCAGTTGCTGCAAGGATATCCAATCCATCGCTCCACGCCTCCTCCATACGGCCTTTAATGTTTACCACGCCATCTGTTAGAGTACTGTGCATATGCAAATCCGCCTTGTATGGGTTGTAACCATTAACTGTTGGCAGAAAAATCTCACGGCGCGATAGGCGTACATAACCAGTTGGTAGAAGTGTTTGTGGCTCGGTAACACTCTGATAGCGAGTAGTGTACTCCTGCGCCACAGCTGACAATGCCACAAGCAATGCCGAGATAAAAAGCAGAGTTCTTTTCATATTTTAGGTCGTTTTTAGGTTGTCGTTTCTTGCTGTATGCCCACACTAGGCACAATACAAAGATAGTCAACAAAAATCAAAATCACAAATCGCACCTACCAATAGGGACTGAGGATGTATAAAAATGTTGTCACAGAGAGCCATTTTTCCATTAAAATTTACTATCTTTGCAAATCAGACACACGCGTATGCGATGCGCGAGCGCGTAAAAAGCTGATAGACAGAGAAAAACAACAAAGAAAAAATCATACGACTATGGATTACAATTTTAGAGAGATTGAGGCCAAATGGCAAAAGGAGTGGAGAGAGCGTGACATCTACCGCGTGGAGGTAGACCCTTCACGCCCAAAGTTCTATGTTCTTGATATGTTCCCATACCCATCAGGTGCAGGTCTGCATGTGGGTCACCCACTGGGATATATCGCGTCTGACATCTACTCGCGCTACAAGCGTCTTTGTGGATACAATGTCCTCCACCCTATGGGTTACGACGCCTTTGGTCTGCCTGCAGAGCAGTATGCTATCCAGACAGGTCAGCACCCTGCAATAACTACGGAGAAGAATATCGCCCGCTACCGCGAGCAGCTTGACAAGATTGGCTTCTGCTATGACTGGAACCGCGAGGTGCGCACCTGCGACCCAGAGTACTACAAGTGGACCCAGTGGGCGTTCCTCAAGATGTTTGCTCACTACTACGACCGCAAAGAGCAGAAGGCAATGCCTATAGAGAGCCTTGTAGCGCACTTTGAGGCTCACGGAACTGAGGGCGTAGATGCCGCTTGCAGCAACGAGCTGACTTTTACTGCCGAGCAGTGGGCAGAGTTGAACGAGGAGCAGAAGGAGCAGACCCTGCAGAACTATCGCCTCGCCTTCCGTGCCGATACGATGGTAAACTGGTGTCCTAAGTTGGGGACTGTGCTTGCTAATGACGAGGTAAAGGATGGACTCTCTGTTCGTGGCGGTTATCCAGTAGAGCAGCGCAAGATGAAGCAGTGGTCTCTGCGCGTAACGGCATATGCACAGCGTATGCTTGACGGCCTTGAGAGCCTTGAGTGGAGCGAGTCGCTGAAGGAGATACAGCGCAACTGGATTGGTCGCTCGGAGGGTGCGCAGGTATTCTTTGATGCGCAGATGGCAGACGGCACTGTTCGCAAGCTGGAAATATTTACAACCCGCCCTGATACAATCTTCGGCGTTACATTTATGGTTGTTGCTCCAGAGCACGAGTGGCTTGATGATATGACCACTGCGGAGCAGAAAGCCGCTGTGGCAGAGTATATAGCAGAGACTAAGAAGCGTTCAGAGCGCGAGCGAATCTCTGACACAAAGCGCGTGAGCGGAGTCTTTACTGGCGCTTATGCCGTAAACCCATTCACTGGCAAGCAGATACCTATCTACGCATCGGACTATGTGCTTGCGGGCTACGGCACGGGCGCAATTATGGCCGTTCCTGCCCACGACTCACGCGACTATGCCTTTGCTCGCCACTTTGGTCTTGAGATTATCCCAGTTGTTGAGGGTGGAGACCTCTCTGTTGCTTCATACGACGCTAAGGAGGGAGAGATGATTAACTCCGACTTCCTCAATGGCACTGATGTTAAGGAGGCTATCTACAAGATGTTCGAGGAGGTTGAGCGTCGCGGTCTTGGTAAGCGACTTGTAAACTACCGTCTGCGTGATGCTATCTTCTCTCGCCAGAGATATTGGGGCGAGCCGTTCCCAATTCGCTATGAGGGCAATATTGCCCGCCCAGCAGCGGAGAGCGAGCTTCCTATCACCCTGCCAGCAATCGAGAACTTCGGCCCTACAGAGCAGGGCGAGCCACCATTGGCACGCGTTGAGGGTTGGGAGTTTGAGCTCTCTACAATGCCGGGCTTCGCAGGTTCATCAGCATACTTCCTCCGTTATATGGACCCACATAACTCTGAGGCTCTTGTGTCAAAGGATGCAAACGAGTACTGGAGAAATGTAGACCTCTATATCGGCGGTATTGAGCATGCAACAGGTCACCTTATGTACTCCCGCTTCTGGAATATGTTCCTCTACGACCTTGGCTATGTATGTGAGAGCGAGCCATTCAAGAAGTTAGTTAATCAGGGTATGATTCAAGGTCGCTCTAACTTCGTTTACCGCGTCGTTGGTACCAATAAGTTTGTCTCTTACAACCTACGCGAGCAGTACCAGACACAGAAGATTCATGTCGATGTGAATATTGTCAAGAATGATGTTCTTGACCTTGAGGCGTTCCGCAACTGGATGCCAGAGTTCCAGAGTGCAGAGTTTATCCTTGAGGATGGCCAGTATATCTGTGGCTGGGAGATTGAGAAGATGTCAAAGTCTATGTTCAATGTGGTAAACCCAGACTATATTGTTGAGCAGTATGGAGCTGACACACTGCGTATGTACGAGATGTTCCTCGGCCCACTTGAGCAGGCAAAGCCTTGGGATACAAACGGTATTGATGGTGTGCATAAGTTCCTGCGCCGCTTCTGGCGTCTGTTCCACGACCGCAATGGCGAGTGGGCAGTGACCGACGAAAAGGCTACAGAGAAGGAGCTCAAGAGTCTGCACAAGACTATCAAGAAGATTCGCGAGGATATCGAAAACTTCTCATTCAACACCTCTGTGGCAGCCTTTATGATTTGTATCAACGAGCTGGGCGAGTGCCACAAGCGCGAGATTATTGAGCCACTGGCAGTGCTCCTCGCCCCATTTGCTCCACACATTACCGAGCAGCTGTGGAGTATGCTGGGCCATGAGGATACTATCTTCAACGCGGCGTACCCAGTTTGCAACGAGCAGTACCTTGTTGAGAGCAGCTTTGAGTACCCAGTGATGATTAACGGCAAGCTGCGCCACAAGCAGGTTTATCCGCTCAACGCAACAGTTGCCGAGCTGCAAGCTGATATTGTAACCAAGCCAGAGGTACAGCGTTGGCTTGAGGGTGCAACGCCAAAGAAGATTATCGTTGTGCCAGGAAAGATTATCAACATCGTAAAGTAATGAAACAGATACTCACCACACTCCTCGCCTTGGCCGTAACGCTCACTGTTACGGCCCAGAAGAGGGTTGTCGTTACGCCAGATCAGAGTGGTGCCGACGAGATTGTCCACTACTGGGACAACTCTACAGCTCCGCACTCAAACGGTATTACCGAAGACGAGACGATAGACAGCAAGCTCAACATGAGTCAAACCACATCCACCGACCTCTACATCTACAAGGCCGAGAGGTCAAAGGCTACAGGTCAGGGAGTGGTTGTTGTGCCCGGGGGTGGCTACTACAAGCTCTCTATGCAGTACGACGGCTTTAAGATTGCCCAATACTTGCGCTCTATAGGCGTTACGGCTATCGTTGTAAAGTACCGTCTGCCAAATGGCGTGCGAGAGGTGGTCCTTGAGGATACTATTGCCGCACTGCACTATATGCGCGAGCAAGCCGATGTGTTGGGCATTGACCCTCAGCAGGTAGGTATGCTCGGCTGCTCGGCAGGAGGTCACCTTGCTGCCCTCGCAACGCATACCCTTGCCGTTGAGGAGCGACCAAAGTTCAACATCCTTATCTACCCATCTACGGGTGGCGATGTGTGGTCCAACTACCGCCTACAGAACTGCTTTGAGCGTCTGCTTGGCAAGTGGCGCACACAGCAGGATATAGAGTACAACTCGTGTGAGAATCTTGTTACTCCAGATACTCCGCCGACACTGCTGATGCACACAGATGAGGATACTACCGTGCCCTCAACAATCACAACGACCTACTACAAGGCACTCAAGCGTCACGGTGTTCGCTCGGCGCTCTACCTCTATCCTGCGGGGGCGCATGGTTGGGCGGGTCACGACGAGTGGCACTATGCTGAACCAGCAAAGCGTGCTATTGCCGACTGGTTGGAGATAGAGAGAAACCGAAAATAACCAAACCTATGAAACGATTTCTAACCTTAACACTTTTAGCGGGTATAATCCTCTCCGCCACAGCCCAAAAGAGGGTTGTCGTATCGCTTGAGGATAGTGGCGCGGACGAGATTGTCCACTACTGGGATAACTCCACAGCCCCACACTCAAACGAGATTACTGAGGACGAGCAGATGAATAAAAAGTTTGATATGAGACTTACTTCATCTACCGACTTTTACATCTACAAGGCAGACCCCGCAAAGGCGACAGGTCAGGGCGTAGTGATTGTCCCCGGGGGAGGATATTATAAGCTCTCAATGAAGTATGACGGCTTTATGATTGGGCAGTACCTGCGTTCAATAGGCGTAAGTGCTATAGTGGTGAAATACCGACTGCCAAACAACGGTCATCGCGAAGTACCACTTGAGGATGCACAGGCAGCCCTTAGATATATGCGCACTGAGGGTGCAAAGTGGGGTGTCGACCCACAGCAGGTGGGCATCCTCGGCAGTTCTGCGGGTGGATATCTTGCAGGTCACACATCTAATGTGACGCCTGACAGTGAGAAGCCAGCCTTCTCAATCCTTATCTACTCCGTTGTGGATGGTACTAAGCGCAGCGCTGATCGTGGCACCTTTGGACTTATGCTCGGAACTAACCGCACAGATGCAGAGCAAGAGAGCTACTCACTGCACAACCTTGTAAGTCCAACAACCCCACCAGCACTGCTACTGCTTGCCGATGACGATTTAACAGTAAAACCAGAACACTCTATGGCCTACTACAAGGCTCTCAAGCACTACGGCATACCCTCTGCTGTGCATCTCTTCCCATCGGGAGGTCACGGCTGGGCGGGTCACGATGAGTGGCAATATGCCGAGCCTTGCAAGAGGGCTATAAAGGATTGGCTACAGATTATGCAAAACCTTAAAACTAAATAACTATGAAAAGAGTACTACTACTTGCTCTTGCATTGTGCGCACTGCATTACACTTCAGCTCAAAAGGTTGTTACGGTAAAGACAACGGCCGATGAGATTGTCCATCTGTGGAACAATAGCACAGCAAAATACTCCAACAATATGGAGAAAGATGAGGTTTTGAAGGGTAGGTCTAAACTCTACAATACCTCCTCTACAGAGCTCTATATCTTCACACCAGAGAAGGAGAAGGCTACGGGCTACACTGTGGTTATCTATCCGGGCGGTGGCTACCGCTACCTGAGCTTCCCGATTACCTTCCCAGAGTGGTTGCGCGACAATGGTATTGCTGCCGTAGTGGTAAAATACCGACTACCAAACTACGGACATAGCGATGCAATGCTTGAGGATGCTGTTGGTGCTATAGAGTATATGCGCGCAAATGCCGAGAAGTACAACATTGACCCGCACAAGATTGGCGTATGTGGTAACTCGGCAGGTGGACACCTCGCTGCGTGGGTCTCAAACATTATGGAGGATGGCAAGAAACCACACTTCACAATCCTCATATACGGCTCAATGACTCGCGATATGTATCACAACAGTTACAATGCCAACACCATAATGCTGGGCGACAACCCTACCCCAGCCGTTGTAAGCGCAATGTCTAACCAAAACCTTGTCGGTCCGACAACACCTCCTGCGCTGATGTTGCTCTCGGATGATGACACAAGAGTTCGCCCTGCAGCCTCTACGGCCTACTACAAGGCGCTTAAGCACTATGGCATTCCAGCCTCTATGCACATCTACCCAAGTGGTGGACACGGCTGGTCGGGCAAGCTTAATTGGGAGTATCGCCAGCAGTGGCTCGGTGCTGTCAAGGACTGGATTTACAACCTTGAAGATATTACTAACCGTAAATAACCGACAACGATGAAAAGAACGCTTATCCTTTCAATTCTTCTCTGCGCGCTATGTTCCGTTGCTGCGCAGAACACAATCACCGTAACCGACTCGGATGCCGACGAGATTGTACACCTCTGGGACAACAGCACAGCCAAATACTCCAACAATATGGAGAAAGATGAGCTTGTCAAGAAGAAGTTCAAGGTATACAACACCTCCTCGGCAGACCTCTATATCTTTACCCCTCCAAAGGAGAAGGCTACGGGCTACTCTGTAGTAATCTATCCGGGTGGTGGCTATGGATATTTGAGTTTTCCAAACTCATTCCCCGTATGGTTGCGCGAGAAGGGTATTACTGCCGTTGTGGTAAAGTACCGTCTGCCAAACTACGGACATATAGATGCTATGCTTGAGGATGCAGTGGGTGCTATTGACTACCTCAGAGCAAATGCCGAGAAGTATAACATTGACCCGCAGAAGGTTGGCGTTTGTGGCAACTCGGCAGGAGGACACCTCGCAGCGTGGATATCTAACTATCTGCCTGATGGTCAGAAGCCAGCCTTTGCAATTCTTGTCTACGGAGCTATGGAGCGCAACCGCTACTACAACACCTATACAGCAAACAGTCGCTTGGCGGGTAAGAGGGTAACTACAGCCGAAGCCGAGGCTCTCTCTGTATCAAATATGGTCACACCTACAACCCCTCCGACAATTATGTTCCTCTCGGATGATGACGATGTAGTGGCACCATATAGCTCTACAATCTACTACAAAACACTCAAACAGTATGGCGTGAAGGCCTCTCTGCACATCTACCCAAGTGGTGGGCACGGATGGTCTGGCAGATTGAAGTGGCCTTATCGTCAGCAGTGGCTTGAGGCTATTGAGGATTGGATTGAGGTTATTGAGAAGAACAACAAAAAATAGATAGACTATGAAAAAATTACTAATTCTCGTTGCTGCACTGGCCTTTGCCACAACAGCAACAGCGCAATCTCTTGCAGCAGAGAGTGGTGCAGACGAGGTTATCCGCTACTGGGATAACACCACAGCCCCTCACTCAAACTGCGACAGCAAGCCAGAGAAGATTAATCGAGGCAAAAGCACCTACAAGGTCGCTCACACTACCGAGACTGTCTTCTACATCTTCAAGGCGGAGCAGAGCAAGGGTCAGAGCCTTGTTATCTTCCCGGGTGGAGGTTACAAGACCGTAAACCTCAACTTCGTACTTGGTCGTTGGCTTGCAAAGAATGGCATTACCACTATGGTCGTTAAGTACCGCCTGCCAAATGGACACGCAGAGGTACCGCTTGAGGATGCAGCAGCGGCAGTTGAGTATATGCGCACAAATGCTGACAGACTGGGCATTGACCCACAGAAAGTCGGCGTTAGCGGCAGCAGCGCGGGCGGTCACCTTGCAGCGTGGTCGTCTGTAGTGCTTAAGGGTAACCAGAAGCCTAACTTCGCTGTGCTCTACTACCCTGTTATCAGCGGACATATCTGGACAGATAAGCCACAGTGGAGCACCTTTGAGGAGCTACTGGGCAAGTGGCGCACACCAGAGGAGGTTAATAACCACTCTGTAGACCTACTGGTAAACAGCAATACCCCGCCAACACTCATCCTGCACTGCGATGACGACCCATTAGCACCAACATTCAACTCTACCCTCTACTACAAGGCACTCAAACACCACGGCGTAAAGGCATCCTACCACATCTACCCAAGTGGCGGACACAGCTGGAAGGACTACAAGGCTCAGTGGCTTGAGGCTACAAAAGAGTGGGTACTATCTTTCTAAGTTACTAATAATCAATAAATTTATAATACTATGAAAAAGTTTTTTATTCTGATTGCCGCAGCAGCAATCGCCCTTAGTGCTTCAGCACAGAAGACTATCACCCTCAGCCTTGAGCAGAGCGGTGCAGATGAGATTATCACAAACTTCTGGAACAACGACAAGGCTCCACACTCAAACTTTGAGACTCGCGATGAGAAGATTAACGACCGTCTTCACTTCTCACAGACCTCTCAGACCGACTTCTACATCTACAAGGCAGACCCTGCAAAGGCTACTGGTCAAGGTATTGTAGTTCTCCCTGGTGGCGGATATAGCAAGGTTTGTATCGCTCACGAGGGTTTTGCTATTGCAAAGTTCTACCGCGACCTTGGTATCTCATGCGTAGTTGTTAAGTACCGTCTGCCAAACCTCGGCAACAAGGTGGTACCACTTGAGGATGCACAGGCAGCACTTAAGTATATGCGCACAAAGGGTAAGAAGTGGGGCGTAGACCCTGCTCAGGTAGGCATCTGCGGTAGTAGCGCAGGTGGTCACCTTGCCGCTTACACCTCAACCTTTACCGAGGATAAGGATAAGCCTGCATTCTCTATTCTGTTCTACCCAGTTATCACTGGTACTACTTGGGCAACACACCAGAACACCTTTATGTACCTTCTTGGCAAGAACCGTACACAGAACGAGCAGCACTATTACTCATTGGAGAACCGTGTGACAACAACCACCCCTCCAACAATCCTTCTGCTCTCTGACGACGACCTTACAGTGCCACCAATCAGCTCAATCCTCTACTACGAGGCTCTAAAGGCTAACGGTGTCCCTGCAACAATGCACATCTACCCTTCTGGCGGTCACGGCTGGTGCGGTCACGACGAGTTCAAGTACGCTAAGGAGTACAAAGAGGCACTTGTTGACTTCCTGAAGATTCAGAGCAAGAAGGCTGCAGAGGCAAAGTCAAAAAAGTAATTTCGTAAACAAATCTTAAACAACTTCTCATAAAATTATAGCTTCTAATAATAAATTTATAAAACACACCTAATGGCAGAAAATTCAATATTGATGCGCCTTGATGGTCTGAAGATTAAATACGAGGAGCTGGGTCAGAAACTCACTGACCCAGAGGTAATTGCAGATGTCAAGGCCTTTGTACAGTACAACAAGGAGTACCGCGAGCTTGAGCCTATTATTGAGGCATCAGATCGCTATCGCAAGGCGCTGGCGGATCTTGCCAATGCAAAGGATATCCTTGCAACAGAGAAGGACGAGGAGTTCCGCGAGATGGCTCGTATGGAGATTGCGGACCTTGAGCCTATGATTGCTCAGCTTGAGGAGGATATTAAGCTGCTGCTTATCCCTAAGGACCCACAGGATGCAAAGAACGCCGTTCTTGAGATTCGTGGTGGTACGGGTGGCGACGAGGCGGCTCTATTTGCGGGCGATTTGATGCGTATGTACACCAAGTACATTGAGTCAAAGGGTTGGAAGTATGAGATTACCTCCTTCTCTGACGGCGCAGTGGGCGGATATAAGGAGGTTATTATGAAGGTTACGGGCAACAATGTATACGGCACGCTCAAGTATGAGTCTGGTGTACACCGTGTGCAGCGCGTGCCTCAGACCGAGACTCAGGGTCGTGTACACACCTCGGCAGCATCTGTAGCGGTGCTTCCAGAGGCGGACGAGTTTGATGTTGAGGTATCGTGGAACGATATTCGCAAGGATATCTTCTGCGCCTCAGGTCCTGGTGGTCAGAGTGTGAACACCACATACTCGGCTATCCGTCTGACACACATCCCAACGGGTATTGTTGTTCAGTGTCAGGACCAGAAGTCGCAGATTAAGAATACTGAGAAGGCCTTTGAGGAGCTTCGTACCCGAATCTTCAACCTTGAGTACCAGAAGTATCTGGACGAGATTGCCTCAAAGCGTAAGACACTTGTATCAACAGGCGACCGCTCGGCAAAGATTCGTACCTACAACTACCCACAGGGCCGAATTACCGACCACCGTATCAACTACACCATTTACAACCTCAGCGCATTTATGGATGGTGATATTCAGGACTGCATTGACCACCTGATTGTAGCCGAGAATGCCGAGAGACTTAAGGAGCAGGAGCTCGGATAGTACTATGTTACGACTGCTATATTTTTTGGGTTTTTGTCTGCTGTGGCTTAATGCCGCAGCAGAGGGCAGTCGTGAGCCTCTGTATATCGTAAATGGCGTTGTCCGCACAACCGTTTCAGATATTCCAGAGAAGAACATCGAGAAGATTGAGACCCTGCCTGCCGACGAGACTACAGTCGCCAAGTACGGCGAGAAGGCCAATAACGGAGTGGTTATCATAACCCTCTGCTATGACCAAGCGGCAGTGTTCACGGTAGCAGATAGCTTCTCGGAGTATATCGCTACGAAGGTCAAGTGGACCGATAACGACCCTGCGGCGCGCTTTGTTATGCGCTTTACCGTTGAAACGGATGGAACGGTTACCGAGGGCAACATCCTGCACTCTACCGACAAGCGATTTGCTAAGCGAGTAAGGGCGGCCTTTAGTGCTGCGCCACAGTGGAGACCCGCCACAAAGCGCGGTGTGGCAGTTGCAAGTGAGCATCTGCTTGTAGTGCAACTACCAAAGGGCAAACCTCTTCCGCGTGAGCCGTATATTATTATGCTATGAGAGAGTCTTTTACCCTATACGAGTTACAGCGCATAATAGGCTGTGCGGTGGAGCAGTTTCTGCCCCGCCCCGTATGGGTTAGTGCCGAGATTTCGGAGCTGAAGGTAAACGCCTCGGGCCATTGCTATATGGAGCTTGTGGAGCGCGAGCAGAATAGCACCTCTGGCTCGGCAGCAAAGGCGCAAGCGAGGGCTGTTATCTGGAAAAACCGCTTCCCACACCTTGCAGCGAAGTTTGAGAGTGCCACAGGAAGGCGACTTGCGGCGGCGATGAAGGTTCTTGTTGAGGTCTCTGTAACGCACCACCCACTCTATGGGCTGAGCCTACAGATTACCGATATAGACCCGACATACACCATTGGCGAGGCGGAGCGGCAGAAGCAGATAACCATTGCTCGGCTTAAGGAGGAGGGTGTCTGGGATATGAACCGCACTGTTGATATTCCACTGATAGTTCAGCGCGTGGCTGTCGTCTCAAGTGCTACGGCGGCGGGCTATCGCGACTTTATGCAGGAGATAGCCAGTAGCCCCTACCAGATAACCACAACCCTCTTTGAGGCGGCTATGCAGGGTGAGAGTAGCGAGCAGAGCATTACCGCTGCTTTGCAGGCTATTGCACTGCGAGAGGAGGAGTTTGACGCAGTGGCGATAATTCGCGGTGGAGGGTCAGTTTCTGACCTTGAGTGCTTCAATGCCTACCTTACGGCGGCGTGTGTGGCTCAATTTCCGCTACCCGTACTCTCAGGCATAGGCCACGACAAGGATACAAGCGTGGTGGATATGGTTGCAGCAGTGCATCTGAAGACCCCTACGGCCGTGGCGGCGTGGATATGTGACCGCGCGGCGGCATTTGATGGTCAGCTGGAGTACTACGCCGTACTTATGCAGCAGTGTTGCACCAAGGCTACGCAGACGGCAGAACTGCGCCTTACGCAGCAGCTTGAGTTGCTCAACCGCGCTGTAAAAACAGCCCTAACGCGTCAGCAGGACAAACTTAATGCCTATGCGATGATAGTGGAGAACTTTGCTCCGTCAAGGCTTCTGAAGCTCGGCTTTGCTGTGGCAAGGGGCGAGAGCGGAGCGGTTATTCGCAAGGTAGCAGATTGTAGTGTAGGTAGTAAAATAACAATAGAGGTTACGGATGGACATCTTGTGACCGAAGTGATAGCAAGAGATGGCAAAGAAGAGTAATATTTCGTATAGCGAGGCGATGGCGGAGATTGAGACTATCATCCGCCAGTTGCAGAGCGAGAACTGCGACATTGAGAGCCTTGCAGAGAGGGTGGCTCGAGCATCAACCCTTATTGAGCTCTGCCGAACAAAGCTACGCAAGGCAGAGAGCGATGTATATAAACTTTTTGAGGAGTAACAATGAGCATCGTTGGCAGAACAATCCGTTGGGTATTAAACACCATACCACGCACAGCACTTCAGCGCGTGGCAGGGTGGGCTGTGCCCGTACTGGGGATTTTCTACGCAGGCAAGGGGCGCGAGTGTACTGTTTGCGGCGGGAAGAAGCGTAAATTTCTCCCTTACGGATATGGGCCAGTGCGTGAGGATGCCCTCTGCCCAAAGTGCCTCTCACTTGAGCGTCACCGACTGCTGTGGCACTACCTTACAACAGTAGAGGCAGAGAGGCTCAAAGGTCTACCGACAATACTACATATCGCTCCAGAGGTCTGCCTGATGCGTAAGTTTAGGCAGATGTACAGCAACAAGCCAGAGGGGTACATTACTGCCGACCTTTGCAGTCCGCTTGCCGATATGCACTTTGATGTGCAAGATATCCCTATGGAGGATAACAGCGTGGATATTATTATCTGCAACCATATCTTGGAGCATGTAGAGAGCGATATCCGTGCACTAAAAGAGATGCACCGCATAATGCGACCAGGGGGGTTAGGCGTTATGCTTGTGCCTGTGGACTACTCACGAGAGACGACCTTTGAGGACGACACAATTACAGACCCCCGTCAGCGCGCCGAGGTATTTGGTCAGTATGACCACCGTCGCGTATATGGAAAGGATTACCCTCAACGCCTATCTGCTGCGGGCTTTGAGGCTGTAGAGATTGACTACGCAGCACAGTTTACCGATTCAGAGCGCACAAAGTATAGCTTTGGGTGCGACCATATATATATAGTTAGAAAGGGATAGATTATGAGCAATGTTTTAGAGCGATACACCGATTTTCGCAAGACCATAGCAGGGATGTTCTCTACCGTGACGCAGACAATGGTAGATGCTGCACTGCACTATGCTAACAAACACCTTGAGGGGCAAACCCGCTACGACGGCACGCCAATGCTTGACCACGCCGTTGCTGTGGCGCGCATAGTTGCCACAGAGGTGGGCCTGGGTCGTAACTCTACGGTCTCGGCAATTATCCACGATGTAGTACGCCTTGCAGCCAAGAGTGATGATGAGCAGAGGCTTGAAACGACCCTTGCCGAGTGCAAAAAACTCTTTGGAGAGGAGGTTGTAGGCATTGTAAGTGGACTTGCAAATATCTCTGAGCTTACTTTCAACACCCACAAGGAGCAGGCATCGTCTTTCCGCGATATGATTGTTGCCTACTCTGAGGACCCGCGCGTAATTCTTATAAAACTTGCTGACCGATTGGAGGTTATGCGCTCAATAACTATATTCCCAGAGTCAAAGCGCAAGAAGAAGAGCTGGGAGAGTATGAACCTCTATGCGCAGATTGCTCACAAGCTCGGTCTGTACAACATCAAGAGCGAGCTTGAGGACCTCGCCCTCTCACAGCTTGAGAGCAAGGACTACAAGCACATTGTAGGCAAACTTGCCGAGAGTGAGGCGGAGCGACTTGCCTTTATAGAGCGATTTCTTGAGCCTATACGCAAGGCCCTTGATGCTGCTGGTATAAAGTACCACATCAAGAGCCGTACAAAGTCAGTCTACTCTATCTGGAACAAGATGCGCAAGCAGCAGGTGGACTTTGAGGGTGTCTACGACATCTTTGCTCTGCGAATTATCATCGACTGTCCAAAGGAGCAGGAGAAGGCGCAGTGTTGGCTTGTATACTCAATAGTGAGCGACTTCTACACCCCAAATACCGACCGTATGCGCGACTGGATAACCATTCCAAAGTCCAACGGCTATGAGAGTCTGCATACGACAGTCTCTGCGGGCGAAGGTAAGTGGGTAGAGATTCAGATTCGTACAGAGCGTATGGACGATGTTGCCGAGTTGGGTATTGCTGCCCACTGGCGATATAAGGGCGTTAATCAGGGTGCACAGACATCCGAGCAGTGGCTACAGCGACTGCGTGAGCTAATGGATGAGACCAAAGAGGATATTGCCGAGCGATTTGATGCCAAGCCAGCCTCGGGCGAGATATTTGTCTTTACTCCAAATGGAGATATCCGCAAGTTGCCAGAGGGAGCGACAATTCTTGACTTCGCCTTTGACATACACACAAACCTCGGCTCTACCTGCTCGGGCGGTAAGGTCAATGGTCGCGCAGTGCCTATTCGCGAGACGCTCAAAAATGGAGATATCGTAGAGATTATCACGCAGAAGAATCAGCAGCCAAAGGCGGACTGGCTCAACTTTGTCGTTACATCAAAGGCTCGTCAGCGTATCAAGGCCTTTATTCGTGAGGAGCAGGCAAAAAATGCCAAGTTGGGTCGTGAGGAGCTTGAGCGCAAGCTGAAGAACTGGAAACTTACGAGCAAGAGTATTGATGAGGTTGTGGCCTACCTATGCAAATACTACAAGCAGCGCACAGGTACAGCCCTCTATGAGCTTATAGCCACCGAGAAGATAGACCTTGCCGTAGTTAAGGATGTTATCAGTCGTTGGCTCTCTGGCGAGGCAGACGAGGAGCGCAGGGCGGCAGAGGCGGCAGCAGAGGCGGCTCGCCGACAGTCGCAGAGCACCGCAAAGCCCGCTACATCAACCGATGCGCTGATTATTGACGAGGGGATAAACAACATCGTCTACAAGCTTGCCAAGTGCTGTAATCCGATAAAGGGGGATGATATCTTCGGCTTTGTTACTATCAACGCCGGCATTACTATCCACCGCTGCGACTGTCCAAATGCAAAGCACATCCGCAAGAACTACCCATACCGCATTATGGAGGCTAAGTGGCGCGAGCAGGCTCAAGGCTCGTTCCGCGTCACGATTTCAATCACTGCACAGGACTCGGCAGGCCTTGTAAACCAGATTACCGAGGTTGTCAGCCGCGACCTGAAGCTCAATATCCGCACCATAAACATCTCCTCGCGTGGCGATGGCACAGGCGTGGGAACAATAAGCGTGGAGGTGCCGTCAACATCTGTGGTAGATATGCTCCTGCACGCAATTATGCGAATAAAGGGGGTGCAACGAGCCGTGAGAGTAAACAATTAAACCTAACAATATGAAACGAACCTTAAACCTAATCATCATGCTACTTGTTGCCGTAACCGTGTCGGCACAGAGCAACTTTAGTTCAACTCTCAAGGCAAAGCCAAAGAGGGGGGCAACTCTCTACGGCACTGTGGAGTGCGAGGGTAAGCCTCTTGCTGGCGTGCCCGTATCGGATGGCTACCAGATTGTGCTGACAAATAAGAAGGGTCAGTATAACATTGTCTCTGAGAAGAGAAACGGCAGCGTATTTATCACCATTCCCCGCGGATATGAGGCTGTGACCGAAGGGGCAGATGTTGTTCCGCAGTTCTGGGCAACTCTGACAGCAGATGTTACGACAGCCGAGCGCCACGACTTTAACCTGCGCGCGGTAGACAACGACCGCCATGTTATTGCCGCCGTAGCCGACATCCACATTGCCAACCACCACGACGATTTGAGCAACTTCCGCGACATCTTTGTGCCACAGCTCAAAGCCGAGATTGAGCAGTATCGTAAGGCTGGCATTCCTGTCTATACCCTCTGCCTTGGCGACAGCACTCACGAGATTTACTGGTACGACTATCTATACGACATAGGCGATTTTCGCCGTACACTTGCCGAAATAGGCTATCCGACACAGCTCTTTAACACTATGGGCAACCACGACAACGATGGTGCAACACCGTGCGATGAGAATACCGACTGGAACGCTACGGCAAAGTATCGCAAGGCCTTTGGCCCGACCTATTACTCTATAAATATAGGTAAGGTGCACTATGTAATGCTTGACAACATCCGCTATATCAACAAGCCAGGTGGTAAGAAGGCAAAGGGTATTGTCGGCTCACGCAACTACGAATACACAATCTCGCCAGAGCAGCTCGCGTGGCTTGAGAAGGACCTTGCGCTTGTAACCGACAAGACAACCCCGATAGTTATTGGCGTACACAGCCCAATCTACCGCTACAAGAACGGTATGAATGGCAAAATTAACATAAACCTCAAGGAGCCAAGTGCTACAGAGCTCACACGACTCCTTCAGCCATTTAGCAGTGTTCACATACTCTCTGGTCACGCCCACCGCAACCGCGTAACCTACGGAAAGACAGATAGTTCGCAGCCAGAGTTGCAGAATATCATTGACCACAACATCGTGGCTGTATCTGGCTCGTTGTGGTACTCGTCTGGCTTTGGTGGCCCTATGCTCGGCTCAATGGGCGAGCCTGCAGGCTGTAAAATCTTTACTGTTGACAACACCGACATCAAGTGGTACTTCAAGCCTACGCAGTTCCCAGCGTCGGAGCAGTTCCGCTGCTTTGATATGAACGCTGTGCGCGACTACTTTGCAAAAAATGGCGAGGTAAAGGTCTTTCTCGACCACTTCCCTGCCCGCACAAATTTCGCTCATTGGGATAGAGAGAACAGTGTTATGATACATGTATGGGACTGGGCGCCAGATTGGAAGATTGAGGTTACCGAGAACGGAAATCCCCTTGAGGTTAAGCGCCAAAAGACCGAGAACCCGCAGATGATTGTAGGCCTTGATATTCCAAATACCCTCTGGCTGATAAAGTTTGACAAGAAGAACAACAAGCGTAAGTTACACCCTCATATGTTCCACGCTGTGGCCTCTGCGCCAGATACCCCTATTGAGGTTACCGTGACCGACTCCTTTGGCAACAAGTACCACCAGACTATGGAGCGACCAAAGCCATTTAGTGTTCATATGAAATAAAACCGACCCTATATGAAGAAGATTCTAACCTTAACCCTATCACTGATTTTTACCCTCACAGCCACTGCGCAGAGCACTTTTGTCTCTTCCCTTGCAGCAAAAGCATCAAAGGGCGCGACTGTTTACGGCACTGTAGAGTGCAATGGGACACCGATTGAGGGCGTAGTTGTCTCTGACGGCGTAGAGGTTGTAAAGACCGACAAAAAGGGAGTTTACAACATCGCATCCCAGAAGCAGACGGGATATGTATTTATCTCTATACCAAGCGGATACGAGGCAATGACCGAGGGGGCTGATGTTGTACCACAGCTCTGGGCAGTACTTACTGCCGAGCCACAAACCGTTGAGCGACACGACTTTAACCTCAAAAAAGTGGATAACGACAACCATGTTATCGTTGCCGTTGCCGACATCCACCTTGCAAATAAGCTCAACGATGTTGCTACATTTACTAACTCCTTTATTCCGAGCCTCAAGGCGGAGATTGAGCAGTACAAGAGCGCGGGCATACCTGTCTACACCCTCTGTATGGGCGACAGCAGCTTTGACACCTACTGGTACGACTACCTCTACGACATTACCGACTTCCGCAAAACACTTCAGGATGTAGCCTACCCAACACAGTTCTTCAACACTATGGGCAACCACGACAATGATGGTGCAACACCGTGTGACGAGAATACCGACTGGAACGCCTCGGCAAAGTATCGCAAGGCCTTTGGCCCGACATACTACTCCTTTAACCTCGGTCGCATTCACTATATTATGCTTGACGACCAGATATACCACAACGAGCCACGCCCAGATGCAAAGATGGGCAAGGGCATTGTCGGCTCACGCAACCACACAACGGCACTCACTCGCGCACAGCTTGACTGGCTTGCAAAGGATTTGGCGACCGTAACGGACAAAAATACCCCGATCGTCATCGGTGTCCACAGCCCAATTTTCCGCTATAAGGATTATATGTACGCTCCTGTGGAGTGTCGCCTGCCTGCCGAGCAGCGAGATGAGTTTGTGGCTCTGTTTAAGGAGTTTCCGACAGTGCATATCCTCTCTGGACATACACACCGCAACCGCTGCTGCTATGGTCGCGATGATGCCGCACAGCCAGATATTGCCAACTTTACCGAGCATACTGTAGCCGCCGTATCGGGTACTCGTTGGCATACATCAGCCTTTGGAGGTCCACAGATTGCCGTTACGGGCGAGCCTGCAGGTTGTAAGATTTTCAAGATTGCCGACCGCGATATCAAGTGGTACTTCAAGGCGACCGAGTTCTCGGCTGATACACAGTTCCGCTGCTTTGATATGAATGGCGTGAGCGACTTCTACCGCACATCGGGTCAGATGCGCGTATTCCTTGACCACTTCCCAAAGCGCACAGACTACAGTAAGGATAAGTTCCGCGACAAGGTTATGATTCATGTCTGGGACTGGGCAAACGACTGGACGATAGAGGTTACCGAGAACGGCACACCGCTTGAGGTTACCCGCCAAAAGGCCGAGAATCCGCAGTATGTACTCTCGTATGAGATTCCAAAGCGACTGTGGATGTTCAACCTTAACTCTGCCTCAAGTCGCAAGAAGATTCGCCATCCACATATGTTCCATGTCTCGCCAGTCTCGCCAACCTCTACCCTTGAGGTTACCGTTACAGACTGCTTTGGCAATAAGTACCACCAGACTATGGAGCGACCAAAGCCTTTCCACCTACATATGAAATAACAGACTATGAAACGAGCAATACTTACACTTCTTGCCCTAACAGCCAGCTTCTCGCTCTCGGCCCAGAGCACTTTTGTCTCTGCGCTAAAGGCAAAGGCCGCAAAGGGGGCAACTATCTATGGCACTGTTGAGTGCGACGGCACACCACTTGAGGGGGTAGCCGTGTCGGACGGATTTTCAATCGTCAAGACCGACAAAAAGGGTGTCTACAACCTTGTGTCAGAGAAAAAAAACGGCAATGTCTTTATAACCATCCCAAGCGGTTATGAGGCTACTGTTGCCGCAGGCGATGTTCAGCCTCAATATTGGGCAGTCCTTACTGCTGATAGTAACATAGCCGAGCGACACGACTTTAACCTTAAAAAGGTAGATAACGACAAGCATATTATGCTGGCAATCACAGATATCCACCTCTCTAATCAACTTGGAGATATTGAGCAACTTAAGACAATCGTTATGCCACGCATAAAGGAGGAGGTTGAGAAGTATCGCCAGCAGGGTATACCTGTCTACACGATGTGTATGGGCGACAGTAGCTTTGACCTCTTCTGGTACGACTTCCTCTTTGACATTAAGGATTTCCGCACTACGATAGGCAAAATCGGCTACCCGACACCTATCTTCCACGCTATGGGCAACCACGACAATGATGGAGCTACAGAGCCAAATGCCGATACAGACTTTAACGCAACAAAAAAGTACCGCGACACCTTTGGACCGACATACTACTCCTTTAACATAGGCAAGGTGCACTATATTATGCTTGACAATCTGCGCTACCGCAATGAAAAGCGCGCAAATATGAAGCCAGGCAAGAATATGGCGGGTGCACGAAACTACGACCATATTGTCGTGGAGGAGCAGATGGAGTGGCTACGCAAAGACCTTGCGATGATTGAGGACAAAACTACGCCGATTGTCGTAGGTATGCACTGCCCAGTCTACCGAATGCTCTCTGAGCATAACTCCACAGAGCTATACAGCTACTTTACAGACGAGAATGGTGGCCGCTCACTATCCCCTGCGCTCTACTTCTCGGAGGCATTCAAGGAGTTTACAGATGTGCACTACCTAACAGGGCACACCCACAAGCTAATTACAACGCATTGCAAATATAGCCCTGCCTATCCACAGATAGCAAATACTATTGACCACAATGTGAGTGCTATTTGCGGTGCGTGGTGGTTTACAGCAGCACACGGAGGCCCACACCTCGCTCCAGACGGCTCGCCTGCGGGATTTACGGTCTTCCCAGTGGACGGTAAGAGTATTGAGTGGTACTTCACCTCTGCCGACTGTGGTGCAGATGTTCAGTTTAGAACTTTTGACCTCAACACCGTGCGCGACTACTACAAAGCCTCTGGCGAGATGCGTGTATTTCTGGAGAACAACCCACAGCGAACAGACTTTGCAACGGTGGCTGACAACCGCGTAGCGATACATATTTGGGATTGGGCTCCCGATTGGAAGATAACCGTTACGGAGAACGGCAAGCCGCTGAATGTGGTACACGAGCCTATGGAGAATCCGCAGTATACCGTCGCCTACTGCATTCCAAAGTCGGTTTGGCGTCGTGACCTAACTGCAAACAAATATAAGGCTGATACTACAGCGCATATGTTCCATGTTGTCGCCTCTGCGCCAGATACGACCCTTGAGATAACCGTTACTGATAGTTTCGGCAGAACTTACACCGAGACTATGGTGCGCCCAAAAGAATTTTCAAAAAATATGAGATAGTATGAAAGATTTTGTAATTGGTCTGGACTACGGTACTGACTCGGCTCGTGCCGTACTTGTCAATGCTCACACTGGCGAGCAGATTGCCGAGGCTGTACACAACTATGCCCGCTGGTCGCGTGGCGAGTATTGCAATGCCCTTGAGAGCCGCTTCCGTCAGCATCCGCTTGACTATATTGAGGCACTCAAGAGTGTACTTCACGGAGTGTTAGACGGCAATAAGGATATTGCTCCTTATGTGCGTGCGATTGCTGTAGATACTACAGCCAGCACACCGTGCCTTACAGATGAGCATCTACAACCACTCTCGCTGAAGGAGGAGTACAAGGATAACCCCGATGCGATGTTTGTTCTGTGGAAGGACCACACGGGTGTTGCCGAGGCTGCCGCTATTGAAGAGGCTTGCCATAGTAGCGAGACGGACTATACACAGGTCTCTGGCTACCACTACTCTGCCGAGTGCTTCTGGGCAAAGGTTATGCACCTGCTTGGCACAAATGCCGATATGCGCCGTGATGCCCGCTCGGTAATTGAGTGTAGCGACTTTATCACTGCAACCCTTACGGGCACTACCGACCCAAAGCAGGCTCGTATGGGACACTGCAACGCTGCGCAGAAGATGTTCTGGAGCGAGGATTGGGGCGGTTTCCCACCAGAGAGCTTCTTTGAGGCTCTTGACCCTGCCCTTGTGCCTATTCTGCGTACGCTGAATGCCAATAAGTATACTTGCGACAAGCCTTATGGCACAATTAACCGAGAGTGGGCAGAGGAGTTAGGTCTAAATAGCGATGTTATTATCGGCTGCGGAAATGTAGACTCTCATCAGGGTGCTATTGGCGCAGGTGTGGCATATAAGACGGCGATGATTAACCTCGGAACATCGGGCTGCTGTATGTTTGTAATCCCTAACGAGATTCTTCAGGGTAGAATTATTGATGGCGTATTTGGTCAGGCAGATAGCTGTATTATCCCGGGTCTTGTGGGCTTTGAAGTTGGTCTGTCTGCCTTTGGCGATGCCTATGCGTGGTTGCGCAGAACGCTTGCATACCCTACTGTAGAGATTCTCGCAAAGAGCAACAAGATTGACCCTGAGACTCGTCAGGCTCTTGTAGACGAGGTGCTTGACAACATACTTATAAAACTTGGCGAGGATGCGGCAAAGATTACTCCGCGCCTTGATGCTCCATTTGCAACTGACTGGTTCAATGGTCGTCGCTCGCCAGATCCAAATCAGATGTTGTGGGGCTCGCTGATGGGCTTAAGACTATCTACAACCGCGCCTGAGCTATACTACGCCATTGTTGAGGCTACGGCTCTTGCTATGAAGACTATTGTAGACCACCTTGCCGAGCGAGGTATCGTCTTTGACGCCTTTATCGGAGTTGGAGGCATTGCGCAGAAGGCTCCATTTGTTATGCAGATGCTTGCCGATGCCATTGGCAAGGATATCCGCGTGTCACAGACCAAGCAGTCGTGCGCCCTCGGCTCTGCAATATGCGCATCAGTCGTGGCGGGCATATACCCAACTATTGAGGCGGCACAGGCGGCACTCTGTCAGCCAATTATCCGCACATATACACCTAATGCCGAGCGTCGTGCCCTGCTACAGAAGCGTCACGATATGTACCGCGCAGCAGGCAAATTTACAGAGAGTTTATTATAATTTAACACAAAATAGAGTATGAAAACTATTATGGAACCAGCACGCGAACTGAAGGTGCGTGCAGAAGTAGATGTTCTTGTTGTCGGTGCAGGTCCTGCAGGTATTATTGCAGCCGAGGCGGCAGCAAAGGATAAGAATCTAAAGGTTATGCTCATCGAGCAGCGTGGTTATATGGGCGGAAACCTAACCATTGGTCTGCCAATACTCTCATTCCTCGGCCCTAAGGGCAATCAGGTTGTTAAGGGTGCTGCGCAGAAGTTTATTGACCGTATGACCGCAAAGGGTGCTGCAAGTGCCCACTACCCTTGCAAGAACCATATGTCTTTTACCATTATTGACCCAGATCAGGTAAAGACCGTGGCGTGGGAGATGATGGACGATGCTGGCGTAGATGTACTGCTCTATGTCTTTGTTGCTGACACCATTGTTGAGAATGGAACTGTCAAGGGCGTAATTATCGAGAGCAAGGCGGGCCGAGAGGTTATCCTTGCAAAGACCGTTATTGACTGCTCTGGCGATGGCGATGTAGCCTTCCGCGCAGGCGTTGAGTGCAACAAGGGCGACGAGAATGGCGGTATGCAGCCACCAACACTTATGTTCCTTATGCGCGGCGTAGAGACACAGAAGCTCCGCGATGCTATTTGCAACGAGCCAGAGAAGTACGACATGGATGTTATGCCGACATCTCAGTTCCGCAAGGATAAGTTTATCACCGTAGGTCTGCGCGGCAGAATTGTTGAGGCGCAGCAGAAGGGTTACAAAGTTCCCGTAGCCCGCACAATCCTTATTACAGGCCTTGAGGAGGACCAGATTTGGGTAAATATGACCCGCGTATCTGGCGTAGATAGTACAGACCCTGTAAGCTACACAAAGGGCGAGCACGATGCACGACAGCAGATGTACGAGGTTATGGCCTACCTGAAGGACTTTGTGCCTGGCTTTGAGAATGCTTGGCTTGAGCACAGCGCAGCCTTTGTAGGTATTCGCGAGAGCCGAGTTATTGTTGGTAAGTATGTTATGACAGCGCAGGACATCCTTGAGCAGAAGCCTTTTGAGGATGCTATTGCCGTTGCTGGTTACCCAGTAGATATCCACCACGCAAAGGGTGGCGACTGCACAATGCTCTTCTGCGAGGATGCATATCAGATTCCTTATGGTGTGCTTGTGCCACAGACAGTAAAGGGCCTACTGGTTGCAGGTCGCTGCTCGGCTATGGACCACGAGGCTATGGCCGCAACGCGTGTAATGAGTACCTGTATGGCTCTTGGCGAGGCGGCGGGTGTTGCAGCGCGCATTGCTGCGGCTGACGGCGTTGAGGTTGGCGAAGTAGATATAACAAAGGTTCAACAGGCTCTGCTTGAGAATGGAGCATATTTGGGATAAGATTATGAAAACATATTTTGAGCCAGCTCGCGAGGTAAAGGTGCGTGCTGAGGTAGATATCCTCGTCGTTGGTGGTGGTCCTGCGGGTATTATGGCTGCCGAGGCTGCTGCAAAGGGTGGCAAGGCAAAGGTTATGCTGCTTGAGCAGCGCGGATTTTTGGGCGGTAACCTTACGCTTGGACTGCCAATTCTATCTATGCTTGACAAGGATGGCAACCAGATTATCAAGGGTGCAACGGGAAGGTTTGTAGAGCGTCTTCAGCAGCGCGGAATGGCTACAGGACACAAGCGCTGCAAGCTCCACATATCCCTTACAATGGTAGACCCAGAGGCGGTAAAGACCCTCTGTTGGGAGATTATGGACGAGACGGGCGTTGAGGTGCTGATGTACATTAATGTTGTAGATACCATTGTTGAGAATGGAGCGGTTAAGGGCGTAATTATTGAGAGCAAGGCGGGTCGTGAGGCTATTCTTGCCAAGACGGTTATCGACTGCTCAGGCGATGGCGATGTGGCCTTCCGCGCAGGTGTTGAGTGCAACAAGGGCGATGAGAAGGGTCGTATGCAGCCACCAACACTTATGTTCTCTATGCGCGGTGTAGATATCGACAAGGTGCGCGACAATGTTGTAAACCACTCTGACAAGTACGGTATGGATATTATGCCACCAGAGCAGTTCCGCACCGGCAACTTTACTATGGTAGGCTACCGCGACCAGCTGAGCGACGCTATCTCGCGCGGCTTTAACATCACTGTTGCCCGCACAATCTTTATGACAGGCCTTAAGGATGACGAGCTGTGGGTAAATATGACCCGCGTATCGGGTGGCGATGCGACTGACCCTGCAAGCTATACGGCTGTAGAGCACGAGTGCCGCCGACAGATGTACGATGTGGCTCGCTACCTTAAGGAGTATATTCCAGGCTTTGAGAATGCGTGGATAGAGACCGTGCCTCCATTTACAGGCATTCGCGAGACGCGCGTTATCGTCGGTAAGTATGTGATGACCACAGACGACCTTCTTGAGGCTCGCCAATTTGACGACGCCATTGCTGTTGCCAGCTACCCTATTGACCTTCACCATGAGGAGGGTGGCGACTGCACCCTTATCTACGGCAAGGGCTCATACGACATTCCATACCGCACACTCGTTCCACAGACTATTGAGGGGCTACTTGTTGCAGGTCGTTGCTCATCTATGGACCACGGAGCTATGGCCGCTACCCGCGTAATGTCTACAGTTATGGCTATGGGCGAGGCTGCCGGTACTGCCGCTCGCATTGCCCTTGAGTGCGGCGTACAGCCATCTGAGGTCGATGTTAAGGCCGTTCAGCAGGCTCTTATTGAGAATGGTGGCTACCTTCGTTAGAGTATGAAAAGATTTGTAATTCTTCTACTTACACTCGTTACTTTCGGTGCTGTGGAGGCGAAAAATCCTCCCGTGCACCGAGTGATGAGTGCCAATATCCGCATCACAGGGCTCGATGCGGATAAAAATACTATCCACGAGTGGGATAACCGCAAGCACTATATGATAGATGTCATCCGCAGCTATAAGCCCGATGTGATTATGATGCAGGAGGTTATCTACGACTCTTACAACTTCTGCCGCAAACATCTGAAGGAGTATACAGCCTTTGGCTTTGAGGGGCCCGAGATGGACCCATATACCGATGGCTACCACCTTATCGGCAAGAATGTTATCTTCCTTCGTAAGTCACGCTATGAAATTGTCAGCGCAGGGTGCTACTGGCTCTCTGACGACCCAACAATAGCGGGCAGTATCTGTTGGGAGACTAACCGCGCCCGCCATGCCAACTGGGTCCGTGTGCTTGACAAGAAGACGGGCAAGCAGATGCGACTGATAGATATCCACCTTGACCATAAGTCAAAGCTCGCCAAGGTAAACCAAGCACGGATGATTGTCCGCGAGGCGGCTCAATATCAAGACTCCTTCCCGCAGATTATCTGTGCCGATATGAACTCTCGCAAGTATGAGGAGCAGGTAAAACACTTTACCCAAAATGGCTGGACAGACTGCTACGATACTCTGCACGACGGCGTTGAGTTTGGACATACCGCCCACGCCTTTGAGGGGCATAAACGAGTCCAGCGCCCAGGCAAGGGACGCATAGACTACATCCTTACAAAGGGCGCAGCCAAAGCCATTAGTTGCGAGGTTATCACCGACCACAAGGGCGAACAGTACCCCTCCGACCACTACTTTATGCTTGCCGAGATAGTTGTTGAGTAGATTTTATATGGCAAAGTTGAACAAAGAAAAGCATTTATGTATTTTATTTATCAATTTTTCAACGAGCAGCCTATTAATATCAATCAAAGGTCTAAATAGGCGCAATTTTATTTAATAAAAATGCAAAATGTTGATTATCAATGCATTTATGTCTATTTTGAAGATGCCAACGAGTGGTAAAAAATTGTTAAAAGTACTGATATTTGACAACAATTTACTATCTTTGCGCGGGTATATTCCAACCGTAAATCAGTCATATAGGTGGCACAACTTTAATCCCTTATAGGCACTGCAAAATAGTAACCCATTTATTTGAGACACAATACAGCAAATAAATCAAACACACTACAGATATGAATGCCGAATTAATCACTTTGAATGAAACGAAAAACGAATTCTCAGCAATTCATCTCTATTTTAATGAGGAGATGCACTCGTGGATAGCATATGGTCATTCTGCATATTTGCTCAGGCTTATTATTAAGCAGAGGTTTATTGATAGTATCAGAGGCTTCTCTACAACTATGCAGATGCCTTACACGGTTGTGAACAAGGATGTGCTGAAAAAACTCAGCTCGGCTTATAATGTCTCTAAGGGGGATGATAATAGCCACTGCATAATATCTGTCTCAATGCAGATTGATGTAAACGACTACGAGCGTTGGGTAGATAAACTCAAGGAGGAACTAGCTGCAAATGGAGGTTTTGACACTCAGACACACATCAGTCACCTTGTGCCTAAAGATGAATTTATCAAAGATGGCATGAGCGCTTTCTCTCGTAATACAAAGCGACTATTTGACCTTTTCGTATCAATCATTGTGATGGTAATCTTCTCGCCTCTTTTTATTATCTGCACAATACTTGTGCGCCGTGAGGATGGCGGCCCTGCAATATATAAGCAGGAGCGTATAGGCCGTTTTGGTCGCCCATTCTACATCTATAAGTTCCGTACAATGAGACTGGATGCAGAGAAGATGGGACCTCAACTTAGCCACGGAGGCGGTGATGGAGACCCTCGCCTTACTAAAATCGGTAAATTCTTAAGGGCTCACCACCTTGATGAGCTTCCACAGTTGTGGAATGTCTTTAAGGGAGATATGGCCTTCGTTGGTCCTCGTCCCGAGCGCAAGTTTTACATTGACCAGATTTTGGAGCACGATAAGCGATATGAGTACCTCTACCAGATTCGCCCAGGCGTGACCTCTTACGCAACATTCTATAACGGATATACAGATACTATGGAGAAGATGTTGCGCCGCTTAGAGTACGACCTCTACTACTTAGGTCACCGCTCATGGTGGTTTGACATTACCATTTTGTGGAAAACCTTTATCGGAATTATCTTTGGAAAGAAATTCTAAATAACAATAATATGAAAATTGCAGTCGCAGGAACGGGTTATGTGGGACTATCTATAGCCACACTATTAGCACAACACAATGAGGTTGTCGCTGTTGATGTTATACCCGAAAAGGTTGCGGCTATAAATAATAGAAAATCACCTATTGGAGATAGGGATATTGAACACTTTTTTGCCAAAAAGCAACTTAATCTCTGTGCTACACTTGATGCACACAGCGCATACAGCAATGCAGATTTTATAGTTGTTGCAGTACCCACAAACTACGACAGTCAAAAGAACTTCTTCGATACATCTTTGGTAGAGCAGGTAATCAAAACAGCCATAGAGTGCAACCCAAAGGCGGTAATTGTAATTAAATCCACCGTACCTGTCGGATATACAGAGAGCATAAGCCGACAGTTTGGCTCAAACAATATCCTATTCTCACCAGAGTTTCTTCGTGAGAATAACGCCCTGTATGACAACCTATACCCAAGCCGAATTATAGTAGGTCACAAAAAGGAGTGCGAAGCATCCGCTACTGCGGCTGCAACCTTTGCACAACTTCTTAATCAGGGTGCAGTAAAGGATAAAATAGAGATCCTGCTAATGGGCACCAGCGAAGCAGAGGCGGTAAAACTATTCGCTAATACCTATTTAGCCCTTAGAGTTAGTTACTTCAATGAGCTTGATACCTATGCCGAGATTAAAGGACTAAATACACAAGAGATTATTGAAGGGGTGTGCCTTGATCCACGCATTGGCGACCAGTATAACAACCCGTCGTTTGGGTATGGAGGCTATTGCCTACCTAAGGACACAAAACAGTTGTTGGCAAACTACGACAATGTCCCTCAAAATATGATGACCGCCATCGTAGAGAGCAATCGCACCCGCAAAGACTTTATCGCCGACCAGGTCCTTGCCAAAGCGGGTTATTACTCCTACAGTAGCCTCAATGGATACGATAGTAGCTGTGAGCGCAAATGTACTATTGGCGTCTATCGCCTGACAATGAAGGCGGGCTCAGACAACTTCCGCCAAAGTGCAATACAGGGTGTTATGAAGCGTATCAAGGCAAAGGGCGCGACAGTGATTATATACGAACCAACTCTCGAAAATGGCTCTACATTCTTTGGGTCAGAGGTGGTAAATGACCTTGCGGCTTTCAAACAACAAAGCCAGGTTATTATCGCCAATAGATACGAACCGTGTCTCGACGATGTAAAGGATAGAGTCTATTCACGAGATATTTTCAAACGAGATTAAGATTAATTATAAAACTATGCAAGCAATAATATTAGCCGCAGGAATGGGGCGAAGACTAGGAGAGCTAACTGGAGACAATACAAAATGTATGTTGAAAGTTAATGGCATACGACTGATTGATCGCACATTAGAGTGCCTTTATGAAGTCGGCGTGACGAAGCTAATAATGGTTGTTGGTTACAAAGCTCAAAATGTAATAGATTATGTCGGGCACAATTATAAAGGGATTGAGATTATTTATGTAGAGAACCCGATATACGACAAAACAAACAATATCTATTCACTATATTTAGCAAAAGATTACCTTCTTGCAGAAGATACCCTATTGTTAGAGTCCGACCTTATCTACGAAACCGCCGTTGTTAAGAGATTAGTTGAGAATGACTACCCTAACCTTGCCCTTGTTGACAAGTATGAGAGCTGGATGGATGGGACAGTAGTCACCCTCGACCGCGAGAATAGAATAGGCAATTTTATATCTAAATCATATTTCAAATACTCCGATATCGACCAGTATTATAAAACTGTCAATATTTACAAGTTTAGCAAGAGCTTCTCTGCTACACATTATGTCCCATTCCTTAGCGCATACTGCCAAGCATTGGGTAATAATGAGTACTATGAGCAAGTACTACGAGTTATTGCCCTATTAGAGGACTCACCATTAAAAGCACTACCATTACATGGGGAGAAATGGTACGAAATTGATGATATACAGGACTTAGATATCGCTTCCAGTATGTTTGAGGAGAGCGATGAAAAACGATTCAAAGCCATATCATCTCGCTTTGGTGGCTACTGGAGATATCCACACCTTATAGATTTCTGTTATTTGGTAAATCCGTACTTTCCACCGCAACAAATGATAGACGAGATCAAGGCCAGCTTTGAAACTCTTATGCGCGAATATCCCTCTGGTATGCGTGTAAATAGTCTTCTTGCATCAAAATATTTTTCGGTAAAGCAAGATTATATTGTTGTCGGAAATGGAGCTGCGGAATTAATTAAGGCTCTTATAGAGAATCACACGGGAAAGATTGGAGTTATATACCCAACATTTGAGGAGTATCCTAATAGAAGTGTCAAGGAGAATGTTATCTCATATCTGCCGACAAATGCAGACTTTAAGTATACAGCAGATGATATTATTGAGTATTTCTCAGACAAAGATATTGAGACCCTGCTTATTATCAACCCTGATAATCCATCTGGCAACTATATCCCTTATACAGGCCTCTTACAGTTGATAGAGTGGAGCAAGGGTAAAGGTATAAAACTTGTTGTCGATGAGTCGTTTGTAGACTTTGTAGATGTAGAGGGAGAGTACACACTATTAAACAATGAGATTCTATGTGCCAACTCTCACCTATCTGTTGTTAAGAGCATATCAAAATCTTATGGCGTACCAGGCTTCCGCTTAGGCGTATTAGCAAGTGGGGATATTGAACTGATTGCAAAGCTTAAGAAAGAGGTGGCTATATGGAACATCAACTCTTTCGGCGAGTTCTATATGCAGATATATGAGAAGTATCATAATGACTATACTGCAGCTTGCCGATTGTTTAGAGAGGAGAGAGAGCTTTTCTACGCAGAGTTGCAAACTGTTCCTTACCTGCGTGTAATCCCATCACAGGCTAATTACTTCTTATGCGAGGTTGTTGACGATAAGATAACCTCCACAGAGCTTGCGGTCAAACTCCTCACAAACTACAACATTCTCATTAAGGATTGTTCGGGTAAGTCAGCCTTTAGACAGGGAAACTATATTAGACTCGCCATTCGCAATCGCGAGGATAACCACAAACTTGTTGAAGCATTAAAGTCAATACAATAATGATGACAATTTGTATTTGCGGAGGAGGCTCTCTTGGCCATGTAATTGCTGGATATCTTAGCACAAAAAGAGATGTCTCTGTTAACATTCTTACACAGAGACCTCAATTATGGGCACGCGAACTTAGTATTCATACCCCCGAAAAGCACACACTTTGCGGGAGACTTAATATTGTTAGCAATAATCCAGAAGAGGCTCTACAAAACGCATCTATAGTATTATTGTGTCTACCTGGATATGCAATTAAAAGTGAACTTATCAAGATTCGTCCATATGTTAACGAGCGTACATTTGTTGGCTCGGTATTCTCATCAACAGGCTTCTTTTTCGAGGCATTAGAGATACTTGATAGCAATGTCCCTCTTTGGGGCTTTCAGAGAGTTCCATTTATTGCCCGCACTGAGCAGTATGGACAAAGCGCCCATCTACTTGGATACAAGAGTATCCACAATATCGCAGTAGAGCGATATAATGACAAAGAGGGTTTCCGTTGTTTGATAGAGAGTCTTTTTGGAGCCCCCGTGAACCTGCTCAACAATTTTTATGAGGCCAGTTTGACAAATAGCAATCCCCTACTTCACACATCACGCTTATACACAATGTTTGGCGGGGAGAATGAAGGGAAAGTCTTCAATAGAATGATTCTTTTCTATGAAGAGTGGACAAAAGAGGCTGCACAGCTATTAATCAATATGGACAATGAGTTCTTTAAGTTGCTAAAATTACTACCTGTGAGTGAGGGATATTTAGCACCTATACTGGACTATTATGAAAGCTACGATGCGGAATCTCTGGCAAACAAGCTGTCATCTATACAAGGTTTTAAGGGCATTACATCCCCAATGAAGCAGATTGATAACGGATGGGTTCCCGACTTCAGTAGTAGATACTTTACAGAGGACTTCCCTTATGGATTGCGATATATTTGGGAACTGGCACACAAGTATCAAGTAGATGTGCCACATATTGATATGGTGTACGAATGGGGAATATCAAAAGTAAACGCAATTAGTTAAATGGCTCAAGCGAATAGTACAACAAAGGGTGTTTTATGGTCAGCTGTTGACAGATTTGGAGTAGTACTCCTGCAATTTGTCATCAACCTTGTACTTGCCAGGCTCCTCACTCCAAATGATTTTGGAATGGTGGGCATGATTCTGATATTTGTGGTGGTATCTCAAACATTAATAGATGGAGGGTTTGCCTCGGCGCTTATTCAGAAGTTAAACCCTTCACAGACAGACTATTCAACAATTTTTTGGTGGAATATCGCTTTTTCTGCTATTCTATACTCTATAATATACATCTTTGCGCCTAATATTGCGACATTCTTTCATCTTCCAGAGCTATCTCCACTGTTGCGGGTAATAGGTGTCGTTATAATAATAAACTCATTTGCATTAGTACAAAAGACAAAGCTACGCAAGTCTCTATCATTTAAGAAGATAGCCATAACCGATATTGTATCATACACCGGAGCGGCATTGATTGCGTTTTATTTGGCGCATAAGGGATATGGAGCATGGAGTTTGGTGGCAATGCAGATATCAAACGCCCTTTTAGGGGCTCTAATATTTTGGTGTACTTCTAAATGGAGCCCATCTTGGGAGTTCTCATTTTCATCGCTAAAGAGCCTTTTTTCATATGGTGGCTATCTGCTTATTGCAAATATGATGCAAGATGTATGCACACATATTCAAGGTGTTGTTATCGGTAGAAAATTTTCGGCGGCCAATACTGGATTGTACACTCAAGCAAAAAAGATGGACGAGGTTGCAAGTATGACAATTCCTGCTGTTTTTTGCCAAGTACTCTTCCCTGTATATTCAGAACACCAAAATAACTTAAACCAGCTCTGTGAGCTACTTAGAAAGAATACTCGCTTAATTGCCTTTATTGTATTTCCTCTAATGATGCTACTCATTATTGTAGCAGAGCCAATATTTAATCTACTCTACGGAGAGAAGTGGCTCGAGGCTGTGCCATACTTCCAAATCCTGTGTATTGGAGGCTTCTGCTCCGCAGTCTACAACCTGAATTACTACGCCGTGGCGGCCGTAGGCAAGAGTAAGGCTCTTTTCTATTGGGGATGCTATAAGTGGGGTATGCTCATTGTACTACTTTTAGTTGGTGCATCTTTTAATATGACCGCCGTACTTTTTGCTATGGTTATCAGTAACATCAACATCTATCTTACAAATGCACTGCTGGCACAGCACTATATAAAATACAACCTGTCTACACAGATTAAAGATGTCACACCGACATTTATTTGCACACTTGCGACGGGTGTAATTGTCTATCTAATTACACTTTACACATCTTTGCACTGGATAATTATTTCGACACTCTTTGTTGTACTATACTTAGCGATATGTTATTTGTTTAAGATTCAAGCTATTGTAGAGTCTAAAGATATAGTTACACTATTTATAAGAAAATTTGCAAAACGATGATAGATTATCAACTTCAACAACAACTCAGAGAGCGTTTTAATCCAGAGGGTTCTATGCTTCGTAAGCAACAACTACGAATGCTGGAGATATTGCTCTATATAGACAAAATCTGTAAAGAGAATAATATTAAATATTGGCTTAGCTCTGGAACACTATTAGGAGCCGTTAGACACGGAGGCTTTATTCCGTGGGACGATGATTTAGATATTGAGATGCTAAGAGAGGACTACGAAAAATTTCTTAAGGTCTTTACAGATAATGACAACTACGCTCTCCAGACCTATAAAAGTGATGAGAATTATTTCCGCACATTTGCCAAAGTTAGAGATTTACATAGCGAAATAAGTGAATTTGAATTGGATAGGTACTACAAGTATAGAGGGCTGTATGTAGACATTTTTAGCATTGAGCGAGTTCCTAAATACATATGTAGACTTTACGGTGGCGTATTTGAGGTAATTGGAAGATGGCGAAGAAAATGTGGCGATAACAAGTTTCTATGGCACATACTAAAGTGTTTTCAAAAAATCACACTATGGACAATCCCTATCGCCCGTCCAATTTTTAGGATTTTCACGAAAGACTTGCACCACTCTTACGGCAGCGGATTCCTAAAAGAACGACACATAGAAGATATACACCCTTTAACAAGAGTGCAATTTGAGGGATATACATTCCCTGCGCCCAACAATGTAGATAGTTATCTAAGACTGATTTATGGAGATTATAATCGTCTGCCAGATATAGATTCATTTGTAATTCATACATCTTCTTGTATTTTTAAATAGTAGGATATGATTAAAAAGATAATTAACAAGGTTTTATATAATATATCACTTATTCGCAATAGCTGGTTCATCCAGTATCTGCGTAGTAAAGGTGTTAAAATAGGTCAAGATTGTACCTTTAGACATAGAAATACTATTAGAATTGATATCTCCAGGCCGAGTCTGATAACTATTGGGGATAATGTAGATTTTAATATGAACTTTCAAATATTAACACACGATTACGCAACAAGTGTATTTATTGGAAAATATTGTGACTTTATCAACTCTTCAGGGCGAGTAATTATTGGTAATAACATTGTTTTTGGAACCAATTGTATCGTTCTCAAAGGTGTTAAAATTGGTGATAATTGCATCATCGGAGCCGGATCAATAGTCGCTAAAGATATTCCAGCAAACTCTGTAGCTGTAGGAAGACCTGCAAAGGTTATATGCTCATTAGACGACTTCTACGCACGCCGTAAAACAGAGTGTATTTATGAGGCATTTGAGTATGCAAATAGTATTAGAGAGCGATATAAAAGAGAGCCATACTATGAAGAGTTCTATGAAGAATTCCATTTATTTGTAGATAAGTCAAATATTGATAAGTATCCTAAGCTCCCTATATCAAGCCAACTTGGAAGAGGGTACAATTCGTGGTTAGAAAGGCACAAAGCACCATTTAAGGACTTTGAAGATTTTTTAGCAAAAGCAAAAGAATATAAAGCAGACTAAATAAATGTTGTATATAATTAACCTTATTTTCTCTTGTTGGTATTTGTCGCAAGTTCAAGAAAAGAATCGTTTTCTTTTCCTGATAAAAATAATACCAGTCATTTTGTTGTGGGTTTTTATTATTGGTGGACAACTTAATATAGGCGCAGACTACGATAACTATTTAGGCTTCTTTTTATACCCCCACCATGAGACCCGTTTTGAGCCAATATTTACTTGGGTTTCAAGATTTGCATACGACTTTGGGCTTGAGGGACAAGGTCAATTCTATCTATATGCGCTTATAAACGCCATCATTATATTCATTGCGTCACATAAACTCGGCATTAAGAACTGGGGCATATTCTATTTTTTATTAGTTACTGTATCTACATTTTTTAATAATCAGATGAATGGTATTCGCCAGTGTACTGCTGTAGCGTTTATGTATTGGGCTTTTGTTGAACTGTATACTAGCAAACTGAAAGGACTGTCTCTTATTGCAGTAGCTACAGGTTTCCATTTTTCATCGCTAATTGGTGTTCTGTTTACTTATTTAGAGAAGATTACAAACTTTCTAACAAAGTACCCTAAAATACTATTGATTGGCGCCTGCTTTATTGCTCTCATTCCTGCAGACGATTATCTAAACCAGCATCTAATTGAATTTCTACCTGACGAAGTAAGAGAAGAGACTCACTATGAGCGAATGTATGCGGACAACGAAAATAGCACAAGTGCCTCAATGGACTTGGTGTACAAAATCTCGAAGTTGTTGCTTCTCCCGTTATACTTATATGCGTTACGCTTACTAAAGATGGATATTCTGTCAGATAAGGAGAGATTATTCTTTAAGTTTGGCATCCTCTCATACTCATTGAGATGTGCGCTTCTAATTAATCATCTTATCGGTAGATTCTCCTATTATTTCTGGATTCCATCCATACTCCCAATATACTATCTATGTGTCAACTTATACAATCGTAAGCGACACGCCGAGCTATTACTCGTCTTGGCTTATGCATCAATAATTTACTTCATAAAAGTATTTATGGGGACAGCAGAGTATAAGTCTTCATTCATATACTTTCAATATTAATTACCAGAATTAAACAACACGAAATACATATGCTTATATCTGTTATCATACCCGTATACAATGTAGAGAAATATCTTGTCAAGTGTGTCGAAAGCGTGCTGCATCAGACATACACGAACATAGAAATAATATTAGTTAATGATGGGTCCTCGGATAAATCTCCTGAAATTTGTGATTATTTTGCAGCAAAAGATGATAGGGTTAAGGTTATCCACAAGCCTAATGGAGGTCCATCAGAATCTCGAAATACTGGTTTAAATTTAGCTAGTGGCGACTATATAACATTTATGGACGCTGATGATTTCTGGTCGGACATGTGTAGTTTGTCGAAACTGGTTGATGAGGTAAAGAAAACTCCAGAATGTGATTTCGTTGGTTTTAATTGTTCGTACTATTACGAAGATGTAAATAAGGTGGTTCCTTGGGTGAAGTATGATGATGAAATCCTCAAAACAACAACATCAGATGTATGTATAGAAAAACTCGTTGCCTCAGGTACTTTTCCTATGAGTCAATGTATGAAGATTATTAGAAGAGAGCGATTGCAAGGTAACATAGAATTTATTAAAGGTATATACTGTGAGGATATTCCTTGGTTTATCGAACTGCTCAAAAAGAGTGATAAATGCCGATTTGTAAATTTATACATGTATATGTATAGAAAAAATGTTGCTACATCAAGGAGTTCATCATATTCATATAAGCAATTCAGCGACTTGCTTATGCTATTAAGAGAGGGAGTCGAACTAAATAAAAAAGAGTGCACTGGGCAAATACAGGCAGCTATTTTTTCATTTTGGGCTTATGAACTCTGTATCTTAAGAGCTATGACCGGTTTTATGAATAAGAAACAAAGAAAAGAAGAGTTAAATAGATTGTATGAATATAATTGGCTTCTTAATTATCAACTACACCCAAAAGTTAAAAAAGTTGCAATGGCGCAGAAGTATTTGGGCAAGCGTTTAACCAATTATATATTGTATAAATACCTACAAACCAGACTTGTATAGGTGTATAAATGAATTATTGATGCAATAAACCGTTATGAAAATTCTACAAGTTATAACCCAATCTGAATTGGGGGGAGCGCAGACTGTTGTTGTGCAACTTGCAAACAATCTCAGTAAAGAGCATCAGGTCATCCTTGCAGCGGGACAGGGCGATGGAAAGATGTGGGATATGGTTGATGATAAGGTTATAAGAGAGAATTGCCCTCATCTGCAGCGATCTATATCTCTTAAGAACGACCTTCTGGCGGCTATTGAGTTGAGGAAGTTGTACAACAAGTACAAACCAGATATTGTTCATCTTCACTCCTCTAAAGCTGGCACATTGGGCCGTATAGTATTTCCATCAAAAAGGACTGTCTATACTGTTCATGGCTTTGACTCTGTGCGATTGGCCTTTAGGAAATTTTTACCTATTGAGCGTTGTTTGCAGCACTTCTGCAAGGCGATTGTCGGTGTAAGCAAATATGATGAGAAACACCTTATTGAGGAGGGTATAAAGAACAATGTATCAACGGTATACAATGGTATTTCCGTGCCAGATTGCTCTACATTGCAACCATTAGATGTGTTGGGCACCGAGAAAAAGAAAATTCTATCTATCGCCCGAGTATTTCCGCAGAAGAAGCCAGACCTATTTGTAGCTGTTGCCAAGCTACTACCGCAGTACGAGTTTATCTGGATTGGCAACCAGCGCGAGGTGACAGAGTTTGGCGAGTTGCCAGATAATTGTCACTTTGTGGGCAATATACCTAATGCTGGAGCATACTGTTCTAAGGCAGACATTCTGATGCTTCCGTCCAATTATGAGGGACTTCCGATGGTAATTCTTGAGGCGATGAGCTTTGGTAAGCCCGTTGTTGCCTCAAATGTGGGTGGAATTAGCGAGATAGTTATCAACGATGTAAATGGATATGCCCTTGAGAATGATGCTCAGCTATTTGCCTCCAAGATATCGTACATTTTGGAGGACAAAGATATCTACACAAGGTTTAGCCAACACTCTTCCCGCCTCTTTAGTGAACAACTTACCGTTGAGAAGATGGTCCAAGGCTACCTTGAGGTGTATAATAGGTAATCTACTCAATATATCCACTTACAGACATTTGAGCATACAAATATCTACAATGGCGGGCGGTATATGGCTCGCCATTTAGTGTTGTATATCCGAGAGCGTTGAGTTCATCGGCAAGTTTTTGAAACTTAGCTTCGCCACATCTCCTTAGGCTGCCCTCCCTCATCTCGAACTGTGCTGTATATAACGAGAAGAGGATATTTACAGGATGTCCCTTTATTGCTCGAGCGCCACTTGCAGTAACTCCTGCGGCCAATCTGGAGCAACTATAGCCTATTGAAGTGTTGTCTGTTCGTACTTTGGTTGCAACAAATGTAGCTACTGGCATATCAGATACTCTGTCTATCCGCTCACCACCTATACTATGCACCTTATTGTAACAATTCCAGCAAAGAGGAACCCTCTTTGTGCCTCCCAATGAACGGGGAACTACATAATGCTCCTTTACTGCAGGCGCACCGCATTCAAAACATATATTAGGGTCTATCTGTGTGGTCGCTAATTTTCTCTTCGCCATAGTCTGTACTAAAATTCAAGCAAAGGTAATTCAATTACATCTATTTCCAAAGTAAAACAGCCTTTCAATAAAAAAAACAGAAGCTATCTGCTTCTGTTTAATGATTCGCGAAGGATGGTGTCGAGATAGAGCAGCTCTGGCTCGTTACATATGACATGCTCCATCAATAGTTGCTCATCGTTTGTGCAATACAAAGGGTCGAGTTGATACATAGGCAATCGGTTTATTAGTGAGTCACTAAATTAACGCCGTTGCCTATCTATTTATTGTTAGCTCAATGACAAATTTCTCTCTTTTATCATCTTTCGCAGATTTATCAGCGCATATCGCATACGCCCCAGGGCTGTGTTGATGCTTACGCCTGTCTGGTCAGCAATCTCCTTGAATGAGAGATCTGAGTAGTAGCGCAGCATTACAACCTCGCGCTGCTCGTCTGGCAGTTGCTCCACAAGAGCTCGGATGTCGGCATCGACCTGCTCGCTAATCATACTATCCTCAATACTCTTGTCGGCATACTTTATCGTTCCCAACACATTATATCCTGCGCTCGACTCGCTGACAGAGCTGTTATTTTTCTGTGAACGGAAATAATCCAAAGCCTTGTTGTGAGCAATGCGAAGCACCCACGACAGGAACTTGCCCTTGTCAGTGTAACGCCCCTCGTCAATTACACTTACAGCCTTAATAAAAGTCTCCTGCGCAATATCGGCAGCAAGGTCGCTATCCCCAACCATCATACGAATGTAGTCGCGGACACGACGATTATGTTTTTCTATCAGAGTGGAAATTGCACTCTTATTGCCCTGCAGATAACTATTAAGCAACTCGCGGTCGCTTGAGTTCTGTGCGTTCATGTTCTTCTCCTTTCTTAAAAAATGTTCAGAGTAGAATTTTTCCTATAGGCAATAAGTGTTTTTAAGAGTTAAACATTAGTTTGTATTGCAAAGATATATACGATTTTTGAAACTTCCAAATAATTATCAAGTATAGTATCTTTACAATTTCGTCACGATGAGTGACAAATATCGTGCCGAAACAGTGCTCAGAGGCCATTTTTGACAAAAAAATCACTCCACCCGCATAGCGGTGAAGTGACCATTATTGGCGGTAAACCGACCATTTGGCAATAAATTGTTTATATGTCCCAATATTATGACTAATGTTCAGGTCAAAGACATTTAGTATACAAAATATTTATATTCACCCCCTTTTTATGCCGATTCACACGGTTTTTTGGACGGTTAATGATACTTATTTACTATATTTGATGAAGTTTGATATAGAATTTATGATTATCAAACCTTTAAGAAGAACTCACGTGAGAATTGGCAATGGATAAGAAAAAATACGATTGTCTGGCTGAGCCATATTCATCACGCTT
>SUZS01000020.1 GCA_015059785.1 Rikenellaceae bacterium | reverse complement strand
AATGTAACGAACAGAATAACCTTCTTCGAGCATCCTCATATATTTGAGCAATGCTCCGTAATCGTGTTTTTTGCGCATAAAGAAACCCCAAAAGTTTTTTGTCCAAACTTTTGGGGTCACTTCATTTCAGCCGGTCTCATCTTTAATTTTAGATGCTACTACTTCAGTGTAACCTTAGCAGCATCAAGGTTAGGGAATAGAGTTGCCATATTGCTTGCAGTAACAGCAACACCACCTACAGTACAGTTCTCAAGAGAGATGTTGCTCCAAACCTGGAAGTCTGTACCAGTAGCAAACTCGCAACCGCTGAATGCGTAAGCACGCTTACCACCGAGGTGTACCTTACCACCATTGAAATTACAACCAGTAAGATTAATCACTCCACCCTCGCTTGCGCTGTCTGTCTGGAAGTGGAGTGCATAACCCTCACTGTTAGAGCCAAATGTGCAGTTTGTAAATACAACGCCCTTGCCATAGCCCTGACGGAAACCTGCCGCAAATGTTACATCCTCAAATGTAGCATTGCTACCATCTGCCATAGTGTAAACAGTGTTTGTGATAGTCATATTCTTAAGGTTGATAGCCTTCCAAATTGCGCCAATAGACTTACCGCTTGCGTATTTAGTTGTGTTAGCAATCTCTACACCCTCGCCCCAGCCAATAAGTGTAAGACCATCCTTCTGAATACCATTAAGGTCGTAGTCAGTACCATTCTTGAGCAGAATAGTAGTTTTACCGCTATCTATCGCTGCCTTGAGTGCATCTGCGCTATCTACCATTGCCTTAGCTGTTGGAGCAGCGATAACCTCGCCTGCAACGGTAAAGGTAACATTTGTGTTTGCACCAGAGAACTCGCGAGCAGGGTCTACAACGCCGTAGCCGATGTTCTGAGCAGTGGTATAGGCATCCTTATAGTATATATCGCCAGATACTGCAGTAACATTTGCACCCGCTGCGATAGCTCCAGTAAGGTATGCAGAGTGGTAACCAGTACCGATACCAGCAGCATACTTACCACCAGTAGCCTTAACTGTAGAGGTTGCGTCGATGTTAATCTCGTTTGTAGCTGTATAGCCCTGCTGATTGCAGTGAGTGTCATAGCCAGAGCCGATACCTGCGCCAAACTGGCCACCAGTTGCAGTTACATTAGAATTCTTGATGTTAATCTCAAGGTTATACTTGCTATCGCCAGTATAACGGCTACCACCGATACCCGCAGATGCGTTACCACCGTTTGCCTCAAGGATTGTAGAGTTCTCAATGTTGATTACAGCATCCTGCCAGTACTGCGCACCGATAGCTGCAGCCTTGCTACCACCGTCAGCCTTTTTAATAGTAGAGTTAAGGATGTTTACAACAGCTCCTCCAATAGCAGCACCACCTTCTGGCTCGCTCTTACCATACTTTGGATCGTTTACGCACAGTGGCTGGATATGTCCACCGCAAACATACTCTACAGTAACGCCATCAAGGGTTACAGTTGCGCCGTTACCACCGATACCAAATGCGTGGTTGCCATTACCCTTTGCTGTAAGGTTGCCACCTACAAGGGTAAGAGTTGCGTTTTTAGCAGCAATTGCGCTACCAGCTTTAGACTCTACTACAACATTGCCTACAAGAGTGATTGTAGCCTCAATGCCCTCTGCAATCTGTACAGCATCCTTATCTGTTACACTTACTGTAAGGTTGTCAAATACATAATTTCCAGACTCTGTGATATTGATAGTCTCTGTTCTAACCTCAGCAGGAGTAGAGTAGATAATAGTTACATTTACATTTGTATCTGTGCAATTATCAATAGTAGCAGTCTCGGCTACGCGACCGGCAACCTTGCCTGCATTAGGAGCCTCAACAGAGATATACTCTGCTCGCTGGTCAGCAACCACCTCTGTGTTAGCTACAGAACTGTTGCTTAGTGCAGAGGCTGCATTCAAGTGACCTACAAGACCTGCAACATCGCGGTATGCAGATACCTCTGCGTTGTTTACAGAGCAGTTGTCAATATCAGTACGAACAGCATAACCGATAAGAGCGCCAGCCTTGTCGCCGTTGTCGTGGTTTGCATCTGGTGTAACAGCTACCTTAACATTCTTCGCGTGGCAGTTCATAACAGCGCAACGGTGGTTCTTATCAACACCCTGAATCCAAGCAACAAGGACACCAGCATAGTGGTTACCACTAACCTCTGCACCGTCAATAGTAAGATTCTTGATAGCAACAGGGCTAACCAAACCGAACAGACCAGCACCAGTCTCAGTCTGAACCTTCAGACCAGAGATTGTGTGACCTTGACCGTCAAAAGTACCGCGGAAAGTAGATGTGTGCATTGAAGAACGACCAATTGGAGTCCAAAGCTCATCGCCCAGGTTAATATCAGAAGCAAGAACAAATGTCTCGCCGAGGAATGTCTGTGGCTCACTTGCGCGAGTGAGTGTGCCATTTACAGCGGCTGCAAGCCAAGCAAGCTCTGCAGGATTCTCGATTACATACTTGCCATCAACCTTTGCAGGCTTTGCAACGCTCTGACCATCCCAAACCTCAACAGTGTGCTCGCCCTCGAACTCAGGCTTGATGATAACTGTGAAGTCCATAGGGCTTGAGATAAGCTGACCGATGATGTTTGTGCGGTAGTTGCGCTGTACTGGCACATTGTAGTATGGACGAGTGTAGTTAGCTTCGCCGTCTGCAAATGTGTAAGTTACATCAACAAGGGTCTTCTCTCTAACAAGCAGATAGTTCATTGAGAGCTGGTAGTAATCAGCGCTGTTTACAGTGAACTTCTCATCCTCGCCAGTAGCAACATCAGCTGCGTCAAAAGTTACGGTCTCATCACCATAAACCTCTGCAACCTCATCGTTAAGGCTAAGAACATTAGCAACACCCTTAACTACTGCGGTGCTATTAGCGATACCATCAGAGCCGTTAGCTTTAACATAGTCATAGTCAGCCTGGCTGATACCAGCGCGAAGCTGAGCAAATGGACGGCGAAGCTCAAAAACAGTCTCGTCGTGACCAGCCTTGAAGTTCTCCTTTACAAGGAAGAATGCGTCGCGCTTGTCATCCTGTGAAACAGCATCGTCGTAGCTAACAGTGATAGAACGATCCTCCCAGTTACGACCGTAAACTGCGTAGTCGTTTACCTCGTCAGCGTCGTTGTCAACATAGTGCTGCGCCCAGAAAACGAGGTCATACTCCTTGTCCTTCAAAAGAACGACAGTGATAGTAGCCTTGCCGTTAGTTACAGGGTAACCCTTCTGATAATCAACGAGCGGAAGAGGGTCTTTAGAGTCTGGCTCGTAAACACCGAGGTAAACGCGGTTTGCGTTGTTACCCTCGCCGTAAGCACGGGTGCCGAGCTGACCAAGATCTGCGGTAAAGGTTACCTCAACCTCACCGCCACCAATAGAAGATGATACATCCTCCTTGGTACAAGATGCTGTGAACAGAATAGCCACAGCCATCAGAATACGAAAAATGTTTTTCATAATCTTTGTTAGAATTTGGTTAATGGTTAATAAATAATAATTAAGTGTATACAAAATATCAAAATCTGCCTAATATAGGCCTACAAAGATAATAATTTTTCGCGAGATTGTGTAAAATTCGGACAAAAAATAGTCAAAAAAAGGATTGGCCCGATAGAGCCAATCCCTTAATTAATAAGTACGAAGTCGTTTGATTACTCAAAAACGATGCAATCGTTGATGCTTGAAGCCCAAGCTGGGAGGTCTACAGTAAAGAGCTCAGTGTCATACTGCGCATCTGTTGTTGGAACGGTAAACACGCCTGCATTGACAGCCTGACCATCAACAGTACAATTCTTGAAAGTAATCTTGTGGCCAGAAGTAAGACTAGACAAATCCAAGTTCATATGTGCAACAAATGAGCAGTCTGTAATAGTAGTCTTAACATATGGCTTCAGCACGCGACCATAGATGTCATTGTAGTATGTGCCCTGCTTAAACTCGACATTTGTGAATGAAGCACTTTCGATATTTGAGAAGCTAACCCATCCTGCAAGAGTAGAGTTGGTAACAACCAGTTTTATACCCTCTGCTCCAGCCTCGCCAGTGTTGATAGGGTAGAGAACACCATCTCCGCCAATGTTAACATTGTCAAGGATAATATCCTCAGTTGGGTACATAATCATAATGGCGCGACAACCCTCCTTGATAGTAAGGTTCTTAACAGTACCACCTGATGTCATAACACCGTAGTCGTCGCCATAGCACTCCACCTCAAGCTCGTGGCCATTGCCATCAAGAATACCACCATCCAACTTAAAAGCATACTTGTTGCCATAAGGAGCTGTTGTAGCAGCCTCAGCCTCAACATCTTGTGACAAAACTACAGTGCCACTATTTTTGAGAGCATCTGTAAGCTCGTCTGCGTTAGCAACATTAGTAGTAATGTTGATGTTAATCAACTTGTCTGCAACCTCTGCATCGCTCTTACCATTCCAAGTGTTGTTTCTCAGCTTAATTTTAGTTGGGTTAGAAGCCTTTGCAAGCTCGCCATTGCCGTCTCCATTTGAGGTAATAGTGTTGTTAGAGATTGTAATATTAACATTTGATGTATTAACGAAGCGGAAAACGCGGTCGCCAGTGCCGTTAACAGTGTTGTTGTCAACAAGAACATTGCCAGTAAGAACACCGCCCTGCAGTACATTGAAATCAATATCAGTAAATGTACAACCGCTGATAGTCACATTCTCTGTGTTCTCAAGCATTACGGCTGTTTTGTTGCCATTTATATCACCAGCAAAAGTACAATCTTTAATTACGAGATTTGTAAGCTTCTCTGCTCCGTCGTTCTGATGAACGCAAGCATCGTTAACAAAATCACAATTCTCTACTGTAACATTTGCCATAACTTTGGTAGAGAGGAGCAGACCAGAAGTAAAGGTTACATTCTTGAAAGTAAGGCCGTTAATCTCAATATTCTCGGTTGCGCTCCAACCGTTAATACCAAATCCAGCGATATTAACACCATCCTTACCAACGATAGTTACATTCTTTGCCTTGTAGTTTGCAGGGTTTGTGAAAGAGAGACCCTCGTATGTGCCTGCCTCAAGGAGAATAGTAACACCATCTACATCCTGAGCAAGAGCAGCCTTTACACTGTCAGCAGTAGCATAAACAGTGTTGTCCCTCAATTCAGGGTTAACAACAACAGTTCCAGTACCCCAGTTGTTGTTGCTGATATATGTAGTAATACCAGCGGCAATAGAGTTAGCCTTAATAACCTCACCAGCGTCGTCGCCAGAGTTAGTTGCAGTATTGTTTGTGATAGTGATGTTAGAGTCTGCACCAATCTCATTGAAACGGATAATACGGTCGTCAATGTTGTCAAAGTTGTTGTCAGAGATAACTACATTCTTCAAATCAACAACACCATTTGACTGAACTGCGATAGCATTGTGACCTGTAGTGTTAAATGTACACTCTGTTACAGTTACTCCATTTACACTACCAGTATATACGCCCTGATAGCAGTTGTTAAATGTACACTTGTTGACAACAATATTCTTCACATTACCATTGTTGTTCTCGTTGTAGTAACGAATTGCAGCGCCGTTGCTTGAAGCAGTACCACCAGTGGTAAATGTACAGTTGTCAAAAGTAACACCGTTGTAAACTGAAGTTGCGTCAGAAGTGTTGATATCAACCTTGCCAGTGAAAGCAACCTTAGAGAATGTGATATTCTCCATATTCAGTGTGTTATAGTATCCGCTACCGTTCTTTTTTACATCAAGAACATAATCATAAACCTCGCCGTATGCGTGACCAGCTGTTGCAACAAGACCTGCAACTGTTGCACCTGTAGCACCAACAATAGTTACATTCTTAAGAGTGGTAGTGTACCTTGGAGTAGTGTGATAAGCGCCATTGCCAAGATGCGCCTTGAACTCCTCTGCGTCAGTTGTGCTGAAGTCGTGAGTCTCGCAATACATTACAGTATTGTTGTCAGCGGTTGGTCTACCCAAATAAACTACGCCATAGTTTACATTAGACTTTAGGTAGATTACATCGCCCTCTGTTGCAGAGTCAAGAGCTGCCTGAAGAGCCTCTGTGTCAGCTGCAACAACCTCTGCAGGCTCGTAAAAGTCTGCCTCAATCTCAACAGTAAATTCAGTAGAAGCAGTCAGCAGCTTACCAAGGATGTTTGTGCGGTAGTTAGCCTTGACAGGAACATTGGTGTAAGTTGTACCAGTGAACTCAACCTCTGAGTTGTCACTACGCTTGCCCTTGAATGTGTACTCTGCATCAACAGTACCTGGAAGCAGATAGTTCATAGAGAGGTACTCATAACCACTCTTCAGAGTCTCTTTGTTAGGTGTAAGAGTGCAAGGCATTGCTGTTGCATCAAAAGTAACCGCTACAGGGTCTGTAGCAATACCAGTCTCAAGGTTGAGCTTTGAGAAAGTAGTAACCTTCAAAGAACTTGTTGTAAGCTTTACGCCATTATTCTCTACATTGTCGTAGTCGCTTGTAGCAGCGTTGAGCTGACCAAATGGACGATAGAGCGAGATTTGTGTATCCTCGTTTTTAGCAGTAGCAGGGTTGAAACCATCAACATAAGCATAGAACGCATCGCGGTCGTTGTCGTTAGCGTTCTTCTTGTTTTCGTCAAACTTTACAGTCAACTCCTTACCAATAAGAGTGTAGTAGTCATCAGTCTCTTTCTGAGCCCAGAAGACGATGTCATAGGTCATACCCTTCAACATAGGTATGTTTACAGTAAAGACCTTTGAGCCCTTTACAGAGCCAGAGATTAGCGGCAAAGCCTCATTTGTAGCATTGTCAAAGACTTTGTAATAGAGAATGCCAGCATTAGTACCGTCTGCATAGGCACGGGTACCAAGCTCTGGAAGAGATGCAGAGAATGTTACTTCAACCTCTCCGCCACCTACGATAGAAGAACTAATGTCCTCCTTCGCACACGATGCTGTGAAGAGAACTGCCACAGCCATCAAAAAACGGAAAATGTTTTTCATAGTGTTTGTTAATTAGTTAATAATTGAGTGAATTGATATGTACAAAATAGTTTGGACGACAAGAACGCTTGTCGCCTAAATAATTTTCTAAAACGCTGTAATATGTTGATTTATAGGTGTATAAAATCCCCCCCCCGAGTGGTAGGCGGGTAGCGAGTGATGTGAATATGTTGCAAATGTTGCAGTTCATAATCATTATTGGCCTATATAGGGCATACAAAGATAGTGATTTTTTTGTTAGATTGTACCAAATGTGGCTAAAAAAAGATTTTTTGTTGTTGATTGAGTATAGAGTGGTTGGAAAAAATAGCCTAAATTTATTATGTTTCATACTTTTTGCGTTATCTTTGTGGTATGAAACGATTGATAACAGTGATTTTTGCAGCCGCAGTAGCTTGTTGCGCAGAGGCTCAGATATATGCTAAGCTAAATGGATTGTATGCCTTAGTGGGTGTTATAAACCCTCAGGTTGAGGCAGTTATAGCTCCACATTCGACACTAAGTGTGGAGGCAACATTCTCGCCGTGGAAGAGTATTGAGGGGCGTCATCTCTTTTTTGGAATGTTCTCGGGCGAGTATCGTTACTACATTAAGGGTGCGCCAAATGGCTTCTACGGGGCATTTAACGCAGGAATGATGGGATTTGATATCAACAAACCCTACTTTTTCAGAAATGGCAAGCTATTAAACTTCAACAAAAACTACGGCAAGGGCTTCGGCCTTACTGTGGGTGTGGGCATAGGCTACCATCACCACTTTACAGAGCGGTGGAGCCTTGATGCCTTTATAGCCTTTGCATATATGCGCTCATGGTACAACGGCTATAAGCCTAATGGAGAGATAGTTATGAACCCGCAGGGGCATGAGGACTATATCTATCCAGACCCTTTTAACGGCTCATCAGAGATTAATCCACTCAAGGCGGGAATATCTATAGGCTACTGCCTCTTTAAGGGTAAACAGCGTTAGAGTTTATATCCCCATTCGTCTATGGTCGCTGCGCAGTAGTGGTCCACTTGTGCGATTGTGTGTGGCGAGTAGTTATACTTGTTTTTCTGGTGTCTGTTTTGCGAGTTTAGATACTCCACAATACGCCCCTTTACAGCGTTAAACTCTCCGAGGTTTAGGGCGCGGTATATCTGACTGGTCATTGAGATTGGGTCGGCCTCAAAATCCTCAAAACGCATCTGGAAGAGGTTTTGTGCAGGAATAAGAAGCCTATCGCGGTTGTATACATCTATCATCTTACGGTAGGTCGTAAGGATATTCTGCTCTAATTGCTCGGCACTCACTTTTTGCAGAGTCAGCGGAGAGATTGTCGTGTTGAAAAATTTTACTGTAGACTCAAATACCGAGTAAGGATTGCGGACAAGGTAGATAAATTTAGCATCTGGAAACATACGGTGCAATAGCGCGACGCGTGCCGTATGTGGCGGATTTTTAGATAGAAAACGGCTCTTATTTTGACAGTGAAGAGCTATCTGCATCATCTTTTTTGTAGCCACGCAGAACTCTGCACGCTCCTCTGCAGTACAACTCTCCAAAAAGAGATATTTGGCGCGGTATTTCTCAGTAAGGTTAGGCAGACTCCAGAAGTGGTAGTAGGCCGCGTGGGTCATATTTGTCAGGGCAAACTCCTCCTCTTGTGGTTGTTCAACGCTCAGCTCAAGATTGTCCGTCGGGCGAGTTTTTGGCATACACAATCCAGCAAGTCGCTTGAAGAACGAACTGCCATAGAGCATCAGGTGCGGAAAGACGGTCTGATATGTAGTGCAGTAGCCAAATTGTGGGTCGCAGCTCAGAACATTATGCACAAAGGTTGTCCCACTACGCCAGTGGCCGATGATAAATACGGGCGAGACTATCTCTGGCTTAGCCATAGCGTTATACTCGCGCGTGTTGATGTCGTAGAGCGGACTTAATATCCTCTGGCAACACTTTGTTAGCAGATACTTGCCCTTGTGGTCAATATTTACACCACTTGTCACGCGGTCAAAGGTCTTACGGTCTGCCCCTACAAGGGTGTTGAACGGTAGGCGGTCAAAAGAGAAACTCATTACTCAGTACAGTTTATTGTTATACCACATTGTCTCTCTAACTCCTTGCATAGCAGAGCAATAGCCTTGCTGTGTGAAACATCAATGCCCAACTGCTTGAGAGATATGTTTACCACCTCTTTTGATAGGCAGCCCTTATCACTAACCTCTATAACCATACCTACTGCCGATGTAAAGTTTGTTATAGGGTCAATAACAATAAAGGCTCCTGTCTGGCGATTCTCGGTGTATGGGTCGCAGAATATAGGCTTGGCTGTGGTTATACACACCTTTGCTATCTCGTTGAGCGATAGGGAGTTGGTGGGGATATTTTCGGCAGTGTTGATATCTATGCGGTAGTAAATCTCCGAAACTTTTGCCCTTACGGTATTTGTTGTGTGCTTGAGGTAGAAGAGTTTGCTACTATCCAGCGGCTGCTCATCCATCCAGACCATCATCGCCGTAATGTTATGCCCAATTTGTGGTCGAGGCTGGTCGCTAAGCACAAGCATATCACCTCGCGAGAGGTCTATCTCGTCACTCAGAGTGATGGTTATGGATTGCGGCGCAAAGGCATATTCAAGGTTGCCGTCATAGGTGACAATGCTCTTTACTGTTGATTGTTTACCTGATGGTAGGGCAGTAACGCTGTCGCCTACGCGGATAACACCAGAGGATATCTTGCCAGAAAATCCGCGAAAATTCTGATTTGGTCGCTGCACATACTGCACCGCAAAGCGGAAAGAGCTGAGGTTGTCGTCGCTCTGTGTTGGCACTGTCTCAAGGTAGTTAAGCAGCGTTGGCCCGCTGTACCACAGCATATTCTCTGACCGCTCTACAACATTGTCCCCACAGAGCGCAGAGATAGGTATCACTTGCAGGTCGGCAAAGTCAAACTGTTGAGTGGCAAGCCAACTGCGATAGGAAGTGACAATATTTTCAAACACCTCCTTACTATATCCTACGGCATCCATCTTATTGACAGCCAGAACGATATGCTTTATGCCAAGAAGCGATACAAGGTAACTGTGTCGGCGTGTCTGTGTTAAAATACCGTGGCGAGCATCAACAAGTATTATCGCAAGGTTTGCCGTAGAGCCGCCGGTAATCATATTGCGCGTATACTGCTCGTGTCCTGGGGTGTCGGCAATGATAAACTTACGGCGCGAGGTGGCAAAATATCGGTATGCCACATCTATTGTAATACCCTGCTCACGCTCTGCCTTCAGTCCGTCGCATAGCAACGCGTAGTCAATACCCCCGCCCGCATTACCAGTGCGGCGCGAGTCTCGCTCAAGGGCCTGTAGCTGGTCGTCGTAGAGTCGCTTGCTGTCGTATAATAAACGCCCGATAAGTGTACTTTTGCCATCATCTACGCTGCCTGCAGTAAGTAGTCGCAGCAGCTCCTTCTGCTCATCCTGCGCCAAAAAATCCTCTATAGTCTGTTTCATAGTCGTTGTTCTCTAAAAATACCCCTCTCTCTTCTTCTGCTCCATACTTCCCTCTTGGTCAAAGTCAATAACGCGCGTGGTGCGTTCCGAGCGGGTCGTTGTCATCATCTCCTCAACAATCTTCTCTATTGTGTCGGCATCGCTCTCAATAGCCCCTGTGAGAGGATAGCAGCCCAGTGTGCGGAAGCGTACGCGGCGCATAGTGGCCTGTTCGCGCAAATGAAGTGGCATACGCTCATCATCTACCATAATTAGGTTGCCGTCAATCTCTACAACGGCTCTCTCTGCAGCGTAGTAGAGCGGCACAATCGGAATCTTCTCAAGGCGTATATATTGCCAAATATCGGTCTCTGTCCAGTTGCTGAGCGGAAAAACACGAATACTCTCGCCACTGCCTATGCGGGTGTTGTATGTGTCCCATAGCTCTGGTCGTTGATTCTTCGGGTCCCACTGCTGAAAGGCGTTGCGGAAGGAGAATATACGCTCCTTGGCCCTGCTTTTCTCCTCATCGCGGCGAGCACCTCCAAAGGCGGCATCAAAGCCATGCTTCTTAAGTGCTGCAAGCAATGCTTGGGTCTTCATCAAGTCGGTGTGAACCCTGCTGCCGTGCGTAAATGGCCCTACACCAGCCTCGTATGCCTCGCGGTTGTACTCCACGATAAGCTCCCAGCCGTGATTGCGGGCGTAGGTGTCACGAAACTCAATCATCTCGCGGAACTTCCACTTGGAGTCTATGTGCATCAGTGGAAAGGGCACTTTACCTGGGTAGAAGGCCTTCTCGGCAAGGCGCACCATAACAGATGAATCCTTGCCAATGGAGTATAACATTACCGGATTGCTAAACTCGGCGGCCACCTCGCGGATGATGTGTATCGACTCGGCCTCAAGGGCGCGAAGGTGTGAAAGACTATACTTCTCCATACTCAATCCTCTTAATAATTTGTGAAAAAATCTCCTCGGCGCAACTCTCTACGCTGCGCAGTGTTGTATCTATTGTTATATCTGCATCTGCTGGAACTTCAAATGGAGCACTTACTCCCGTGAAGTCGGCTATCTCACCTCGCAGTGCCTTGGCATATAGACCCTTAACATCGCGCCTGCTGCATTCAGCAAGGGGTGTAGAGATGTATATCTGGACAAAATCAACACTGCCAACTATCTCTCTTGCTAACCTCCGAAGCTCTTCTGTCGGACTTACAAAGCAGGCAAGGGTAATAATACCCGTATGGTTATATAGTTTGCAGATGTGCGCAATGCGGCGGATATTCTCTGTGCGCTCAGCGTTTGAAAAGCCGAGGTCGGAGTTAATCCCGCTGCGGATATTATCCCCGTCAAGAATTTGGCATAGGTAGCCTTTTTTAGTTAGCAACTGCTCAAGGGCTATGGCTATAGTGCTTTTGCCAGAGCCTGAAAGCCCTGTAAACCAGAGTGTTACTCCTCTCTGGCGCAGCTGTCGCTCCTTTTGCTCGCGACTCGCAATTTTATCAAAGATTGGGTGGATGTTGTTCATAGTTATAGGCTCCAAAATATAGGTATAAAAATCATAGAAATGGTAAATGTTATAAGGCTCAGCGGCAGCCCAAAGCGCACAAAGTCGTTAAAGCGGTAGCCTCCAAGACCCTGAACAATAGTGTTTGTCTGGTAGCCGATAGGGGTGCAGAAGCTCGCCGATGCGGCTATGCAGATTGCTACGCAGAAGGGTGTAGGGTCTACTCCTAACTGCGTGGCTACCGAGAGCGCTATAGGGAAGGCAAAGGCGGCTGCGGCGTTGTTTGTTATTAGCTCTGTGATGATGTTCGTTACGATGTATATCACTGCCAGTATAGCGTATGGCGAGACAGTACCACATAGACCAATAACCATTTGTGCAACTGCATCAGCAAGTCCAGAAACACTCATCGCGCGGCTGATAGCAAAGGCTGAGGCTATGGTTATAAGTATATCCCACGAGATAAACTTTGTGTACTTCTTTGCCGGAAAGATATTTGTACATGCCATAATTACCGCCACAATAGCTGCCCAGATGAACATATCAGATAGTGCCGCACCGACAACCATAATCGTAAGAAGTAGCAGCGCAAGGACTCTTTTCCAGCGAGGTGCCTGAATGGTGTGCTCACTGCCATTTGTCATAGCAAGAAAGATACTGCTCTCGCCCCAGTTCTCTATAAAACTGCTCTCAGCATTGAGCACAAGGGTATCGTTCTCCTTGTATGTGTACTCATCCATATCCTCCACAATCTCGCCGTCACGACGGATAGCAAGGATTGTTGCGCCATAGTGCCTCTGAAAATCAAACTGAGCTTGACTACACCTTATGCCAGGGAAGCGAGCTGCAAGGACAACCTCAACAATGTGGTTATTTGGTTGCTCGGTCGCATCTTTGTCGCTCGGAAGTAGCTTATTTCCACAAAGGATGATGTATAGCAAACCCACAACGGTAATTATCACGCCCACCTTACCAATTTCAAACATACTTAGACCCTCAAGCCCAGCATCGAGCATCAGACCGTGGACAACAAGGTTTGTCGATGTGCCGATAAGTGTGCACATACCACCTAATATGGCGGCATAGGAGAGTGGAATAAGGAACTTTTTGATTGGTAGACCCATACGACCACACCACGCCTTGATATGTGGTATAAATATTACAACAATCGGCGTATTGTTCAGAAAGGCAGAAATGGAGGCTACTGTTGGTAGTATTGCGCCATATCCGCGCTCTATTGTGCAGCTGGCAGTGGGAAATATCCGACGCATAATAGGACCAAGGCAGTCACTGCGCCGAACGCCCTCACTGACAAGAAAGAGCAGAGCTACGGTAATCATCCCCTTATTTGCAAAGCCAGCAAGAGCATCTTGTGTAGTGATAACGCCACAGCAGAGAAGCAGTACAACAATGGAGAATAGAACAAGTCCCGGGCGAAGATACTCCCTGACAAGCATATATACCATAACTACTATGGCAACCAATACAATTATAATCTCTGCACAAATCATTCTCTCAAAATCTATGTGACAAAGTAACGAAAAATAGTAGAGAAATATGCGCCACAGCGCGCTATAACCGCGATACTGACTATATTTACAGCCATATAGAATATTTTTGCTGTTGAGAAGAAAAATAGTACCTTTGTACTATGAAAACTCACAATCTATCCCAAATATTGGGGCTTGTGCTTGCCGTCGCAATCTCGCTCTACTTCTGGTTAGGAGGCTACGCCTATATTGTCTATGGAGCGGTTGTAGTTGTGGTGGTATCTATCTACTTGTTGAGAGGGCGCACGAGTGTTAAAAAGGATGTTGAGCGCAAACCAACCATTGTTAAAAGCAGTGAACTTAAAGAGTTGTCAATTAAGATTGAGGCAAAGCGTAAAGAGCAGGGACGCAAACTTGTCGCTGTTGCTGAGCAGATAAAGGCGTTAAACCCAAAGTATAACCGCCTGATTGAGAGATTGTTGGACTGGTATCTGGAGTATCTGCGCGATAATGGCATCTACCACCAAGACCTCTACCAGTATCTGCTTGTAAGGATAAAGGATAGACAAAAAGAGGCTAAGGCTCACTACCTTAAGCGAGAACTTGAACTGTCTAAAATTTTAATCCGCGCCATTATGCGTGGCGAGGAGGCTCATAAAATTGTTGAACGGTTGGAAATTGCAGAAGATGAAGATTCGCAAGAGCAATAGGGTAGATATACCCACAATTATGGAGATTGTTGCTGATGCACAATCTCTGCTGCGTAGTCGTGGCATTGACCAGTGGCAGGATGGCTATCCGACAGCGGATATTATCGCTGCGGATATCTCTCGGTCAGAGAGTTATGTGCTTGAATGTGAGGGTGTTGTTGTCGCTACGGCAGTAATATCCTTCGCAGGTGAGGTTACATATAACACTATTGACGGCCAGTGGCTAAATAGTAACGACTATGCGGTTGTGCATCGCCTTGCTGTTAGAAATAGTGCGCTTAAGTGTGGACTTGCAAGGCAGATGATGCTCTATGCCGAGGCACTTGCCCTTGAGCACGGAGTTACAGATATTAGGGTAGATACCCACAGCGACAACCTCGCTATGCAGAGCCTGCTTAATAGCTTGGGCTATACCCTCTGCGGAAAAATCACACTCCTCTCCGGCGCACCGAGAATAGCTTTTCAGAAACCATTAGCTGTTGGCTAAAGAGCAAAGTTGAAAGAGAAAACAGAGCCAACAACACTTTCGTGTTTAGCTCTGTTTTGTCATTGTAATAGCCGCAAGGCTATCCTAAATACGCAGTTACTGCGTAGCCTCACTAAAATCCGTCGTAGGATGATGTGAAACCAGATGCGGTGTAGACATTCTGCTGACCGCTGCTCTTAACGGTGTGGGTGGCCTTTACAGTCCAGTTCTTCTCCTGACTTGGGTCGCCACATGGAGCCTTAACGAACCAGAAGTGCTTCATACCCTTGTTCCAAGTGTTTGTGTCCTTGCCCTTCTCATTAAAGAAGAAGGCTGTAGAGCACATATCTGCAAGGTTATAGTTCACACGCTGCATTCTGTGGCTCACGCCGTCAACAATCAGCTCAACTTCCCAGTTACTAAGGTCATCGTTCCAGATTGTTGCGATGAAGCAGTTAGCAAGGTCTGCGCGTCCAGAGGTCTTGATGTTTGACTTACCGCCAGTACCACCAGTGGTCCATGTGTATACATACTTATGACCATAGGTGTCGTTAGCGTTGTAGACTCTCATCTGCTCTGTCTGGTTCTTGTTTGTGCCCTTAGCAACCCAGTTGTGCATTGTTGCGCCCTTAACCTCATAGATGCTATATCCATTTGGAGAGCCCTCAACGCCGATGTTGCTGGTCCACCAGCCACCACAAGCCGCTCCGTGAACATGCTCAAAGATTGGCTGACCATTCTGCGTCTTGTAGGATGTGTGGATATAGTTCTCTGGATAGTGGGTATGTCCGATGAAGATATGAGCCTCACCAAACTCAGTCAGAAGCTGAAGAACATCTGCATAACCCTTGTCCTTGTTGATATTACTACCGCCACTGTTGCTACCTGCACGGAATGGGATGTGACCACTAAGGACAATCATCTTGTTAGCCTTATCCTCCACAGCCTCAAGGTCTTTCTCAAGCCAAGCAATCTGTGTAGAGGTGTAGCCACCGTCGTAGTTCCAAGTCTTATCTGCACCAAAACCTGTTGAGGTAGTACAGATAATATTGTCCATAACTACAAAGTGAACCTTACCGCGGTCAAATGAGTAGTCTGTAGGGCCTACATTCTCAACATAAAGCTCAGTAGCCTCTTTGTCATTCTGACGATCTGCATCATGGTCATGGTTTCCTATACAGTTGAAGATAGGAATGTTGTTGCCATTGTCAAGCTGTACACTTGAGCAGAGCTCAGCCATTGTTGGCCAGAGTACGGTGTTATCAAAGGTGATATCACCAAGAGTGATCGCATATGCGTTGTGATAGCGATTCTCGTAGCTCTGTGCGCCGCTAATGGTACTTCTGATATCAGCAAGTGTCTCTGTTCTGAAACGCTCCGCCTCTGATGCTACCTCACACTGTGGGTCGCCAATAGCGATGATAGTAAACTCATCCTCAACTGCTGGCAGTGGGTTGAGCTTCCAGTCATAGCGGTTCTGCTTACCAACCTTAATCTTTGTGGTGGTGTAGAACATTGGACGGCCGTTCTGTGGGTCTACAGGCACTTCGTACGCTGCAGGAATGGTAAACCAAACAAACTTAGCCCAGCGGTTTGTTGGTATCTGGTATACACCGTTACTGTCTGTCTTAACGACATTTGTGCCGTCTGTAACAGCCACGCCAGCAATACCCTGTCCTGTAACAGAGTCAGAGATAAGACCGTATACAGTGTTTCCACTCTCAATAGTAGTACCATTGATAACTACAGTCTCTGTCTGCTCATTGTTGTTTCCGCTGCCCTGATTGTTATTGTTGTTACCACCCTTGGTATCATCATCAGAACAAGCAACCCCGCAGAGCAGGGTTGCTGTTAAAAGAATTAATTTTAGTTTACCTAACATCGTATTAGATTGTTATTTCTACCAACCGTAGTTCTGCTGAATGTTTGGATTTACATTGATTACAGACTGTGGGATAGGACGAACATACATCTTATCGTTCCACTCGAGCTTGTAATTGTAAGTAAGGAAGCCGTGATCACCCTCAGAGAAAGAGTGGTTCTGGTCAGCCTTAGAACCTGTTACATTGTAACCGAAACCAGCCTCAGGCTTTGTAGCAGTAAAGGTGTACTTGCCACCGTTATACTCCATACCACCAACCTGATCCTTTGGTACCCATACACCGAGCCAGCCCTGGTTGTTAGTCTGACGATCTACGATAAGCTTACCAAGCTTCCAACGATAGAGGTCGTTTACACGAAGACCCTCTGCAAGAAGCTCTACAGTACGCTCACGACGAATCTCAGTAAGGATGTTTGAGAGGTTACCGTAGTAAGCCTTCAACCAACCGCAATCCCAAGCACCGTCAGGGTATACATTAGCTACGCCAGCACGAGCACGGAGAAGACCGATAGTCTTGTCCCAATCCTCCTTAGAGAGGTTACCGTTACCAAGCTCAGCCTTAGCCTCAGCATAGTTAAGAAGTACCTCACCGTAGCGAAGAATTGGATAGTCGTTATCGTTCTTACCCTTTGAGTAGTTCTCCTCCATCTCGATAGAGAACTTAACATTCTGGTAGAAGTTGTAAGTGTAAGTAGTGTTAGTCTGCTTGAGAAGCTTCTCACCGTTAGTCTTAGTGTACTCATAACCTGGGTGGTGTACGCAAGCCAGAAGACGAAGGTCACGACCTGTGAACTCGTCGTTGATAGAAACCTTACCCTCGTGAGTGATAGGAGTACCATCGAGGTTGAGGTAGTGGTTCATCATCAGCTTGGTAGGAGATACCTGCTGGTCGTAAGTAGATGAGTTTACAACCCAAGTAAGCTCGTGCATACGGTTAAGCTCACCACCATCGTAGTCACTCCACCAAATAGCCTCTGGAGAAGAAGCAATATTTGTGTTGTGGAACAGATCATAGTAATCCTTGTGGAGTGAGAACTTACCGCTCTTCATAAGCTCGTCAGATGCGTTTACGCACTCCTGAAGGAAGTCATTAGCAGTACCGTGCTGGTTGTTCCAAGCTACATTTGTAGATGGGTTAACCTTGTGATACTTACGGAAAGTACCCTCATAGAGACATACACGGCTCTTAAATGCAAGAGCAACCCACTTGTTGATTACGCCGTCATACTTTGTATCACCAGAGAGGTTCTGGCAAGCAAAGTTAAGATCCTCAAGAACCTTAGCCATTACAAACTCACGGTCATCGCATGGAGCGTAGAGAATCTCGTCCTCGATATCAAGTACATGGTCAATCCAAGGCACATTACCGAAAGTCTGAACCTTTGCAAGGTAGAAGTATGCACGCCAGAAACGAGCAACACCCTGATAGTGGTTGTAAACCTCCTCTGAAACATTACCCTGAGCGCGGGTCATGTTAGTGAGCATGATGTTTGCACGGCGGATGTTACGCCAGTTGCTAACTGCCCAGCTACCCTGCTTATCTGGAGTCCAAATGCCTGGACGATAGTAGTCTGATGAGGTCTTTGAACAGAATAGGTCACAAGCATAGTCGCTATAACCAAGACCATCAGCAGTTGGCAGGTAGGACTGGATAAGTCCATTAGAATAGAGCTCAAGCTCAAGCTCATTCTTGAAATATGTATCAGCTGACATCTTGTCGATAGGCTCCACTGTAAGGAACTTCTCGCAAGAGACACCCGCAAGGGCTACAGCTGCTACAGCAAATAAATTTAATATTCTCTTTTTCATACTATTATACATTAGAATGTGATATTCAAACCAAATGTGAAGGTCTTAAACATTGGATATGAGTAACCCTGACCAGAACCAGACAGACCAGTTGCACCACCGTCGTTAAAGTCGGTATCACCAGCGCCGATAACCTCTGGGTCAAACATATTTGTATGCTTGAAGATTGGAGAGAATGTGAATGGGTTCTCAGCAGTGAAGTAAACCTTCAGCTTCTCGATGTGCCACTTCTTAGTCAGCTGGCTTGGGAAGGTGTAGTCGAGAGTGATGTTCTTAACACGGAGATAAGCAGCATTCTGCATGTAGTAGTCATTCTCGTATGCAAGAGGACCTACGTTACGGTTTGCAGCATAAGCTACAGGACGAGTCCAGTATGCACCTGGATTAGTTACCACCCAGTTCTCAGTTGAATAATCAACATTTACACGGTCTGTAAGGTGTACCTTTGGCAGGTAGTCGTATGGACGGTTGTACATACCCCAGAAGAAACCAGACTCCTGATCAGGATACCAGTCACGCTTCATAACACCCTGGAGGAAGATGCTCAGTCCGATGCCGTTCCAGTTACCAGAGAGGTTGATACCGTAGTGGTAGCGTGCACGCTCGTTACCGATAATATCGAGGTCACCGTGATCATCAAGAGTAGCCTTACCAGTGTTGATCTGACCGTCGCCGTTGAGGTCGAGGAACTTAAGGTCACCGGCAAATGCGCGGAAGTTAGAACCATTCTTGTGGAATGAGTCCTTAGACCAGTTCAGAGCCTCCTCGTTAGAGAGGAAGTAACCGTCTGTTCTGAAGCCCCATACATCACCAAGCTCCATACCCTCGTAGAATGCGTAGATGTTACCTGACTCGTTAGAGAACTTGTGGATCCACATACGAGTATCCCAGATAGCAAAACGTACAGAGTAGTTGAAGTCCTTACCACCAGCCTTGAAGCTGTCGCGCCATGTCAGAGCTGCCTCCCAACCCTTAGTCTTAAGGGTACCGTAGTTGATCTGTGGAGACTCCTCACCAAGGATAGCTGGATACTCAGGACCAGTTGTAATCATATCGGTAGTGTACTTCCAGTAGATGTCACCAGAGAATGAGAGACGGTTGCGGAGGAAGTCCAAATCCAAACCGATATCGTATGTAGTAGAGGTCTCCCAAGTAAGTGATGGAGAAACCATACCATTAGTAGTTACATAAGGAACCTTAGAACCGTTGATGATCTCAGAGGTCTTGCTTACAGACCAGAGGTCCATAAATGCGTAGTCATCAATCATAGAGTTACCAAGTGAACCTACGTTAGCGCGGAGCTTGAAGTTGTCAAGCCACTCGTCTGACCAATCCATCCAAGGCTCGTCAGCAACACGCCAACCAATAGAACCTGAAGGGAAGAATCCCCAACGCTGGTTAGTAGGGAAGCGTGACTCACCGTCGTAACGACCTGCGAACTCGAAGATGTAACGACCAAGGAGTGAGTAGTTTACACGGGCAAATACACCAACTGAGTTGTGATCGTAACCGTCATCCTCTACAGAGTACTCCTGAGAGTCCATAAGCTCAAATGAAGGACGAGTAGGGTCCATCAGACCAAGACGCTGGAGGTAAAGACGGCGATACTTCTTAGACTCAAGGTTCCAACCAGCCATTACGTTGAGGTCGTGGTTCTTACCAAGTTTTGGAGTCCAAGTGAGGACTGCATTTGCAGCGATGTAATCGGTGTTGTAACGCCAGTCAGACTTGTAAGAAGAGTTGTTGTAGTTCTCAGCACCACCAGGACCAGAGTAACCAGTCTGAATTGGAGATACACGGAGCTGAGTGTTACGGTCTGCCTTGTAAGTGAAGTCACCAACAACCTTGAGTACGTCCTTGATAGGCTCTACAGTCAGAGTAGTAGTGGTAGAAGCGTACATCTTAACGTTCTCCTGGAATGACTGGTCACCTGAGAATGCGCCGTACATTACAGCAGCACCATAGAATGAAAGTGTACCGTCCTCGTTGTATGGAGTGTAGATAGGCTGACCACGGTGCTCAAACTGACGAAGGATTGGCTGTGCACCACCTGTTACCATTGGCTGGTGATACTTCTGGTGGTAGATAGAGGTGTTGTTACCCAGTGTGAGCCACTTGAACACCTTAACCTCACCCTTAGCACGGAGGTTGTACTGGTTGTACTGCTCGTTGTTGAACTCGTAGATACCATCCTGGTTGTAGTAACGACCTGAGATAGAGTACTTAACGCGCTCAGAAGCACCAGAAACTGAGAGGTTGTGAACGTGGCTTACATTGAGATCCTTGTAGAAGAGGTCGATCCAGTTAGTTGAACCGTAGTAAGCGTAGTTACCAGCCTTAGTATAACCGTGCTCAACGCCATAGAGAGCATAGTTCTTGTCAGTCTTACGAAGGCGCATCTCCTCCTTATATGGACGCTCAACCTCGTTGCCATTCTCATCAACACCGATAACAGTACCGAAGGTATCAGAACGGTTGTTCACGTTACCTGGGAGCTTACCAGTAGAGGTTGGGGTACGAGAGTCATTCTGGAAGTACTGCTCAAAGTTCTCCAACCAAATGTGACCGTCTACCTCCAAGTTATCCTCCCACTTTACAGTACGAGTGTTAAGAGATACAGAGCCGTTATAGTTGATTGTAACCTTATCCTTAGCAGGGGTCTTAGTGGTAACGAGGATTACACCATAACCACCTCGTGCACCGTATACAGATGCAGAAGCAGCATCCTTAAGTACAGAGATGTTCTCAACGTCCTCAGGGTTTACAGAGTTAAGGTCACCCTCAACACCGTCGATGAGAACCAGTGCAGAACCACCCTGACCGAGGGAGATGGTCTTACCAGTACCAGAGGTAGCAGAAGAACGCATAGATACAGACTGTGAGCCACCACGGATATAGATGTCACCACCCTTTGTAGGCTTACCGTCACGAGGCATGATGTTAAGACCTGGAACCATACCCTGGAGTGAACGAGAGACGTTAGAAGTTGAACGACCCTCGAGTTCCTCACCACCCAAGTTCTCAACTGCACCTACGAGCTGAGCCTTCTTGAGGGTACCGTAACCTACGACAACTACCTCGTCTACAGCAGTGCTAGACTCGGTAAGAGAAAAGTCGATAACCGAGCGGTTGCCGACAGCAATTTCAACAGTTTTGTAACCGAAGAATGAGCACTCCAGAACAGCGTTAGCTGAAGCGCTGATGGTGTACTGACCGTTAGCATCAGTAGCAGTACCGGTCGATGTACCCTTAACAACGATTGCTGCACCTGGCATTGGAGCCTTAGTTGCAGCGTCGATAACTGTACCGGAAACAGTTCGGGACTGTGCCACTACGTTTCCTGCAGCGAGCAATGCGATCGCACACAGTACACCTGTCAGCACCTTTCCGAATCTTCCGGAAATCGATAGTAAGACGTGTTTCATAATTTTCAGTTTGTAATTAAATTTTTAATTCTTCATCGGTTGCATGCAACTTCAGAAGAGCGCACAGTCTGAAACATACTGAAAATCTGAATAACGGTTTTAAGGTTGTTTTTGTTTTTTTTTGTTAAAAATTTTGTTTTTTTGTTTGCTTTTTTGCGCTACATCTCTTTTTAAGAGAGGTATGCGAGAACAAAGATAGTTATTTTTTCTCATTGTGCAAATTTTTTTCGTTTTTTTTTAATCTGTTTGGGTGTTAAGGTTTTTCAAATTTATGCACAAAAAGGTTGTAACTATCTGATTTATTATCTCTTTCCCTCTCTTAAAAAGAGACCGATTCCAAAACCAACCTGTTGGCGTTGTCCACTGCCGAATTATCTAATGACGCGAGATATATTCTGGTGGTGGACTCGCTGTTGTGTCCTAAGGCACGACTGATTGTCGGAACTGGAATCTGGATGGTGTAGGCTATGCTTGCCCAACTGTGACGAGCTACGTAGAAGGTGAGCGTTGTTGCTATGCCGAGCCTCTGGGCTATCTTCTTGAGATTCAGGTTTATAGCGTGCGACGCGCTGAGATACTCGCGGCGAGGATTTACCCCTTTGATTATCGGAAAGATGTAAGCACTTGAGCCTTGTTGGTACTTCTGGGCTATTCGCTGTAGATGCTCATTCCACTCAATTACAATCGTCTGCCCCGTCTTGTGTCGCTTGTATCTGAGGTAGCCGTTGCTGATATTCTGCCACTTCAAGGTTGCAATGTCGGTAAAAGCCATGCCACGGGCGTAAAAGCTGAACATGAATAGGTCGGCTGCACTCTGTAGGGCGATGTTGTCGCTCTGAAAGTTGGCTATCTTGCGTATTGATGCCGCATCTATGGCTCGCTTCTGGGTCTTGCACGTGCCTGTGTAGGCGCGTCTAAATGGTTGTGCGTCATTGATTATGCCATCATCTACGGCGTGGTTGTATATGGCACGTAAATTCCTGATGTAGAACGATGTGGTGTTTGTCGTTAGCCCCTTCAGACGCAGGTGTGCCTCGTATGAGGTGATAGTTGCGCACCCTATCTGACTGAGCGGGATGTCACTGCCACCTAAGAAGGCTATTAAGCTCTTTGTTGCTGCAGTGTATGTCTCGGCTGTGCGCTCACGATTGTAACGACTTAGCTGCTCCGCTAAATGAGTCGTGTAGCTTAAAAGTGTAACGCTACTTTTTGATTTCATAGTTATTAAAATTTTTTAATTATTAAAATTTTTAACTTGTTTTTGGGTGTTTTGAGGTAATTAGAGTTCAAAAAGTATTAAAAAATAGGTAAAAAGGATAGATTTTTAATAAAATGTTTGGTAGTTTGTAAAATTTGCTTTACATTTGTGATACAGTTTGAAATATACGCCTCGGCAAGGGTTTGATTCGTGCATTCGTACGTCGTCTTTGTTGAGTTCAAAGTCGGGATAACGAGAATTAAGGAGGGGCTTTTAGCCTTACCTTGATTTTTGTTGTATTTTATTTGTATCAACCAGTAAAAAAATTTTTTTATGAAATTCAATCGCAAACTTATAGCTGCATTTGCTTGCCTGTCAGTTGTGTTTGGTGCATGTACAGATACGCCTGACGTAGACTGCGGTGTTAAAGCAAATTTGACAGCTCCAGGTAGCGTAACATGGGATGCAGGTGCCTCTTCAAAGACCGCTCTCGCGCTTACTTGGGATGCATCGTCTGCTATCGCTGCAGGTGCAAGTTCGTTCACTGCGCAGGTAGTTAGACCGAATATGGATACAATGGAGGAGGGTGAGTTGCATGACTTTATCACTCCAGACCAGTATTCTTCTTCATCTGTTGTTCTTTTGGCAACATCAAACTATCTTGGTTCACCAAACATCGATGCTAACGAGACTGCTTGTGACCAGATTCTCTTTGACGGTCTTGCAACTGGTAAGCAGTATATGCTTCGTGTTCGCGCTAACTACCCTGGCTCAAACTACTCTGAGTGGGTATGGGTTACTGACGATGCTGGTGAGCTCGCTCACATTAAGGTTGGTAAGGGTATCGTAGCTCCAACAGAGCTTGATGACAAGACTCCTCCAACTGTAAAGATCTCTTACAAGAGTGCTTCTGAGGCTATCGTTACTTGGTCTGGCTCTGACTGGAAGAACCACAGCGCTGACTTCGCTAACGCATACAAGATTATCCTTAAGAAGGGTAATGACCTCGTAGTTAGCTGGAACATCCCTGCAAATTCTGATATTTGGACTTCTGATTCATACAACGGTTGCTCATTCCTTCTCACAGCTCTTGAGCCTGAGACAGAGTACAATGTTCTTGTTCAGAATGTAACAGAGGGTACTGAGCCAGTTGCTCCAACTACCTTCAAGACTGAGGCTTCAAAGGTTGTTACTATGCCTTCAGCTCCTGCTAACCCAGGTGATGTAATCCTTTATGAGGACTTCTCTGACCTCTTCATTACTGCTGACCTCTCCCGTGGTGCTTCTAACTACTCTTACGACAACCGTAACCTCATGGATGCTCGTTGGATTGCACAGGGTGAGGATCCAGTTGCTAACGATGTTGAGGGTCGTGGTTGCTACCTCGTTGACCCTTCTGTAGAGGTTGGTATGTTCAACACTATTAAGAAGTACATCGCTATCACTCGTCTTAGCCAGTGGGGTATGATGTCAGAGGATAACACTAATGGTGCTGTTTGCGCACGCGCAGGTCACGTTAAGATGGGTGCATCTTCAAAGTGTGCTTGGCTTGTTGCTCCAGAGATCACTTGCCTCCAGCAGACTGCTACAGTTGAGCTCTCATTCGATGCTGCTATCTATGATGCTTATCCAGAGGATGCAAGCAAGGGTCTTGACCCAGGTGTAATCATCGTTGAGGTTCTTAACGGTTGTACTCAGGCTGACAACGCTAGCAATAGCTATGTAACTGCTTCAGACCGTATAGCTGTAACTACTATCAACCTTACTGATGCTTGGACTCGTTACACCGTTTCTATTGATAACATCAACAATGGCGCACGCCTTGCTGTCGGTGGTCACCGTAATGGTGTTTCTGGTCAGCACCGTTTCTACATTGATAACATCGAGATTAAGGTTGTTAGCTATGGTGACCTTAAGCTCCAGGCTCCTAAGAATGTAGTTATCACTCCTACTGATACTACTGCAAAGGTAACTTGGGATAAGGTTAACAGCGCAGAGCAGTATGTTGTTGAGTATACTAACATTTGTGATGCTTGTGGTCAGCCAATCTGGACTGCACTTCCTGCAACAGCTGAGACAGAGGCTACTATCGAGGGTCTTTCATTTGAGACTGAGTACTCAGTTCGCATTAAGGCTATCGCTGGTGAGGTTGAGTCTGTATTCTGCGAGCCAGTTCCATTCAAGACTCTTGCTGAGATTAAGAAGATTGCTACTCCAGAGGTAGCTGCTGTTCCTGGTTTCGGTTGGGTATGGATCAATGTAACTAATGTTCTTAAGGCAGAGGGTTATGAGGTATTCCAGAATGGTACAAAGCTTGACGCTGTTCTTGTATCTACTTCTGACACTAACACTGTATACCGCGTAGACGCAAACCTTGGTCTTGATGCAGACTTCGCACTTGAGGTTAAGGGTGTTGCTGCTGGTTATGAGCCTTCAGAGCCAGTTGCTGTATCTGGTAAGACTGCAAAGATTTGGCAGAACACTGATAATGTAGGTCCTACTACACTCTCTATCAGCTGGACTGACCTTATCCCTGGTGGTACTAACGACAAGCGTGCTTACGCTGTTCAGGTTGCTACTGACGAAGCTATGACTAACCTTGTTTACGACATCTACTGCCGTGACGGTCAGGGTGCTTCAGGCGTAACTTCTTTCGCTGCTACTTCTTGGTATGGTAAGAGTGGTGGTTCAAACCTTACAGCTCCTACTGGTATTACTGTAGGTCAGCTCCAGGCTGCAACTACTTACTATTTCCGCATTAAGACTGTTGCTCTTGGTGATGTTAAGACTAATGGTGTATCAATGAACTTCCCTATGGGTGCTTCAGAGTGGTCTCCAGTATTCTCTTGCAAGACTGAGCCTGCACACGTTGCTGACGCTAAGGAGGTTATCTTCCAGGGCTTTGATGATATCACAATGCAGATGGACTTCATCAACTACACTGCAGGTACAACACCTCTTATCTCTAGCAAGAAGGATGTTGAGAATCCTCACAACTTCGTTAATGCAGAGAACTGGTGCGTATATCCTGGTACAACTTCTCACCTGCTCGGTACTTGGGGTTACAACGAGAAGGCTCCATTCGTAAATGGCGAGGAGAAGTACACTGCTGACTCTCCAGGTAACTATGTAGGTACTGCAAAGGCTGGTTCACTTCAGGGCTGGCATATGTCAGACTCTGTATCACCTCACCAGGGTTACATCAAGATTGGTGCTGGTTCTGAGACTTACAACTACATCTCTACTCCAGTTCTTAACAGCGCACTTCTTGCTGCTGAGGGTACACCTTGTACATTCTCATTCAAGGCTTGCTCTGTTGTAACTGACGAGCCAGTTATCGGTATCGAGGTTGGTCACGCAGGTAACTTTACTGAGGTTAAGGAGATTAAGCTTCCAGTATCTTGCTCATCATTTACTGATGGTAGCAACTATCTATACGACGGTAAGTGGACTACTTACACTGCAGATGTTACTCTTGCTCCTGGTGATAATGTTATCATCCGTTGTAAGTCAAAGCGTTTCTTGATTGATGATATCCAGATCGTTGTAAAGTAATTTTGTCGTGATAGTGTGCCACCTACGGCACATCCCTTAAAAAACAGTGGCGGCTGTACCTTTGAGTACTATCCGCCACTGCTTTTTTTCACGATGCACCATATCTGGCAAACTCTGACGACAAAATTGGCTGTTAGCTGTTAGCCATTAGCCATTAGCTTTTAAGAGGTACAGACTTCGTCTGTGTGTTTGTTCGGATTTAGGTTGCTGCCGCAAGGCAGTGAAATGAAAAATAGACCTTTCAGGTCAAGCTTGCTTGAAAACTGAAAAAGGTCTATTTTTTGTTTCAATAACTCGCAGAGTTACCCTAAATCCGCATCAGCACGGAAGAAAAACGAAGTTTTTCCGAAAGTTTTTGCACGCCCTGCTTTTTTCAAAAAGCGGGCAGTTCGCGTCAGCCTCTAAAAAAGTGAACTCTGCGCAGGTTGTTGCCCGATTCGTGTTCTACGATGCCGGTGAGAACATCTGCCGCGTCGTGCCAGCGGTTAGAGAAGTAGAGTCGGCGGTATGTCGTTATATGGTTATAGAACTCCTCCCAGCGTTTGTTCCAGCCTTGTGGCATTCGTATGCGGTGCATTACCGTTGCGCTGTTGGATAGTATTCGCGCCTCTTTGTTGGCACTCTGGTGAAACCACTCTATGCGCACCTTCGGGCATCGCTGTTGTAGTGCGCGGGCAAATCCTCGGCCGCCATTGTTACTCTCTATTGTGGCTACGCGGGTCTGTGAGCTGTTGAGCATATTGCTTACTATTTGTTCTGTAACCTCCATAGGCTCGCGCGTATATATAATATCGGTAATATATATCACCCCGTCGCTATCTACCGCGTAGCATGCCGAGCAGAGGTAGTCGTCGCCCATATCGGCGGTGTCGGTGTAGTTGCCATAGCGGACAATCTCTTTGGGTAGGGTTGTGTATGTTGCAAATCCGTCTCCATAGAGCAATCCTTCGCGCGTTGTGGGGTTGCCTTGATAGAGGCACTCAAACTTCTGCGGGTCAAGTCGGCGCTTGGAGAGTAGTAGCTCCGCGCTGTGCTGCTCGCTCCAGAGAGCTTCTCCTACACTTCTGGGGTCTATCTCTGTGGCGGGCGAGGATTTTATCGCCTCAAAGTTGAGTGCTACCCATGTGTCGGGCGATACAGAGTCCAGCTCGCTCCACTGCTTGAGGTCTATAACCTTTTCACACTCACGGATTGTGCCTATAAGGTCATTTTCGTGCCAGCGAGTGAAGACCATAATCTCCTGTGAGGCGTTGTGCATTCGTGTGCGCACAACAGAGGTGTACCACTCGCGACAGTTCTCACGGATGATAGGGGAGTTGGCCTCCATAGCATCTTTGTAGAGGTCGTCGAGGATAAAACAATCTACGCGGTTGCCCGTAAGGCTACCCTCACGACCTACAGAGATAAGCGAGCCGTGATGTCCGATAATCTCCACTTCGTCGGCTGTGCGGATATATGAGCAGCTCTTGTTTCCTCGCTTAATTGTCGTGTCGGGGAATATCTCGCCGTACTCATCACTCTCAATTATGCGCTGCACGCGACGGTTAAACTTGCTGGCAAGCGATGCCGAGTAGGAGGCTATGGCTATGCGTAGGTCGGGGTTGAGTCCAAGCATATATGCGGGCAGCAGGGTGCTTGCTCCTACGCTCTTGCCATGCTGGGGTGGCATCGTGATGAGTAATTTGCGCACCTTACCCTCTGCAAAGGCCTCAAGTAGGCGGTAGTAACTGCGGTGGAATGGCTGTAGCTCTATAAAAGGGTAAACCGCTGTTGCAAACTCGTCAAATCTCATACTAACTCCTCCTTTAATCTTGAAAAATCAAAATCGTTAATCATCAGCTTCGGTTCACCATCCTCCTGTTCAATAATTGTGTAGCTGTCCCACCATACGGCGTCAATATCCACAATCAGTCCACTTATTGGATCGCGGTAGATAATCAAATTGACCTCTAAGCGATGCTGTCCCTTCGGCGAGTCGCTGAAAAATACCCCATTCAAGTAGCTCCTTGAACCTACCCTCTGGGCAATCTGCTCCGCAAAATCACGGTAGCAACCTTTAGTAATAGTGCAAATGCTCTTCATAACTGTGTATGTTTTAATATAGTAGTGTGTTAAATTTTAGATAATTGCTTGCATTTTTAAGATAAATATTTTATCTTTGCTGCAAAGATATAATCAAAATTGTAAAATTGTACTCCGAAAGTTCAAAAATTGTATAATAATTAATCATAGTATTTTATGGGACAGAGGTTAAAACTTATACGCAAAACCCTCGGTATGACGCAAGAGCAACTGGCTCAGCGACTTGGTGTGGGCAAGACGGCGCTCTCAATGATTGAGACTGGCAAGGCGAGGCTGTCGAATAGAAACAAGAGTATTCTTGTTCAAGAATTTAATGTTTCGCCAGAGTGGTTGGAGTCTGGTGAGGGCGAAATGTTCAATGCCGACCCTGCGCTTGTTAAAGCATTTAGGCTTAAGACTGATAGTTCGCTGCCGATGCAGTCAGTACCGCTGTACTCTATAGAGGGTACTGCTGGTCTTGTGCCGCTCTTTGCTGACCATATGAGCGTTGAGCCTGTGAACTTTATCCATATTCCTAACCTCCCAAAGTGTGACGGAGCTATCTATGTCGTTGGCGATTCTATGTACCCGCTGCTCAAGAGTGGCGATATTGTCCTCTACAAGCAGCTGCAGAGTCTTGACGATGTCTTTTGGGGTGATATGTACCTGCTCTCTATAGACATCAATGGCGAGGAGTATATTACCGTTAAGTATGTTCAGAAGTCCGAGCAGCAGGGCTATGTTCGCCTCGTTAGCCAAAATCAGCACCACGCCGATAAGGATGTTGCTGTAGATAAGATTCGCGCTATTGCACTCGTGAAGGCTTCTATTCGTATGAACTCCATCCGTTAGCTTTGCTATTTTATTCACTGATTTACTGCCGCTAACGCCAAATGGCTGTTTGGCTGTACAATTTGAGTACTATCCTGCACAGCCATTTGTCGCCGAGCGTTGTAAATCAGCGTTAAAATAGCAAATCGGTTGCGCTGTGGTTAGCACGATATGGCTGTTTGGCTGTACAATTTGAGTACTATCCTGCACAGCCATTTGTCGCCGAGCGTTGTAAATAAGTGCTAAAATAGCAAATCGGTTGCGCTGTGGTTAGCACGATATGGCTGTTTGGCTGTACAATTTGAGTACTATCCCGCACAGCCATTTGTCGCCGAGCGTTGTAAATCAGTGCAAAAATAGCAAATAGGTTGCGCTGTGGTTAGCGCGATATGGCTGTTTGGCTGTACAATTCGAGTACTATCCTGCAAGCCATTTGTCGCCGAGCGTTGTAAATCAGTGCAAAAATAGCAAATAGGTTGCGCTGTGGTTAGCGCGATATGGCTGTTGGCTGTACAATTTGAGTACTATCCTGCACAGCCATTTGTCGCCGAGCGTTGTAAATCAGCGTTAAAATAGCAAATTGGTTGCGCTATTGGCTGTTAAGGAAATTAGTGAAATTAGGGAGTGGGAAATTATCTGTTCTCTGTACTCTTAAATTATGTTAGATTTTTTACTGGAATATGGTCTTATAGGTCTATTTATAGGCTCTTTTTTGGCAGCTACAGTGGTGCCGTTCAGTGCAGATGTGCTCCTTGTAGGTCTGCTGGCAACTGGCATTGAGCCTTGGTCGGCAATAGCTATGGCAACGCTGGGAAACTGGCTCGGTGGCGCAACAAGCTATGGCGTTGGTCGTATAGGTAAGTGGGAGTGGATTGAAAAGCTTCATGTAAGTCGTGAAAGTCTTGAAAAACAAAAGGCGAAGATTGACCGCTTCGGCGCGGCCATAGCCCTGCTTACTTGGGTCCCCTTTATTGGCGATGTCTTTGCTGTGGCACTCGGATTCTACCGCGTGAAGTTTGTGCCGGCAATGTTCTGGATGCTCATCGGTAAGGCTGGTCGTTTTATATGCTGGTACTACATTGTCTATCTCTTCCAGATGCTTTAAGAACCTCTCTTATCTTTATATTAATATAGGTATAAAGGGTAGTTGTTAAGAAAAATGAAAAAATTATTGAAATTTTTTAATAAAACTCTTGCACGGTTCAAAAAAAGCCCTTATCTTTGCAGCGAAGTTTTAAGGTTCATTTTAGGTTAGTAGTTTTAGGTTGGTTGAGGAAATCGGCGGTTGTAGGACAAAGGGTCCTACTAAGATTCCTGGAAGGTGCTCTTTCAGAGAATCGAATACCCCGAAGACCTCATTTTTTTTGTATATATAATGTGGTAGAGTGGCTATTTGTGATAGCTGCTCTATCTCTTTTGTAGCCGATACTATCCTTTTATTGAGAAAAGGAAACAAAAAGATAGATGTTTGTGCTATTTTTCTCTGCTGATATTTGCTTTTCTTTCTTTTTTCTTATTGAAAAAGGTAAAAAATTTTTCCTTTTGCTTTTTTTGTTTTTGTTTTTGTTGTAACTTTGTGGCGATAATCCCAAAGTTGGGGATTGGCACACATTACTACGATGAACAAAGAGTACGATGTAATTATTATTGGTGGAGGAGCTACAGGCGCGGGTGTTGCGCGAGATTGTGCACTCAGAGGTATCAAGGCGTTGCTTATTGAGCGTCACGACATTGCTACGGGTGCTACGGGTCGCAACCACGGCTTGTTGCATTCGGGAGCTCGTTATGCGGTAAATGATCGCGAGAGCGCAGAGGAGTGTATTCGTGAGAATATGATTTTGAGACGCATAGCTTCTCATTGCGTGGAGGATACGGGTGGTATTTTTATCTCACTGCCTGAGGATGGGCTTGATTTCCAGAAGAAATTTATTGAGTCGTGTCTTGCTGCGGGCATCTCTGCCGAGGCTATTGATCCTAAAGAGGCTCTGCTGCTTGAGCCGTCAGTAAATCCAGCGCTGATAGGTGCTGTAAAGGTGCCGGATGGCTCGGTAGATCCGTTCCGTCTTACGGCTGCCAATATTATGGATGCCCGTCTACATGGCGCACAGGTGCTAACTTACACTCGCGTGGATGAGCTGATTATTGAAAACGGTAGGGTAGTGGGCGTGAAGGCTACAAACACCATTACGGGCGAAAAGAGCGAGTATCGCGCACAGATTACCGTAAATGCTTGCGGTATTTGGGGTCGTGACCTTGCCGCTAAGGCGGGGGTTACCATTAATATGCTGCCGGCAAAGGGTGCGTTGCTTGTCTTTGGACATCGTGTGAATAATGTTGTGATAAACCGTTGTCGCAAGCCTGCTGATGCGGATATTCTTGTTCCGGGCGATAATATTACCGTTATCGGAACTACATCAAGCAAGGTGCCGTTTGACCAGTGTGACGATATGTATGTCACACCAGAGGAGGTAGAGCTGTTGCTTCGCGAGGGTAGTATGCTTGCCCCAGCACTTATGCACACGCGAGTGCTTCGTGCATATGCTGGTGTGCGTCCACTCGTTGCTTCGGACGATGATCCAAGCGGACGAAGTGTCAGCCGCGGCATTGTTGTTCTTGACCACGCTACAAGAGATGGTGTGGAGGGCTTTGTGACAATTACGGGCGGTAAGCTGATGACATATCGTCTTATGGCGGAGTGGACTGTAGACCTTATCTGCAAGAAGCTTAATATAGATAAAAAATGTACAACTGCCGAGGCTCTTCTGCCCGGATCGTCATCATCACTTGAAGACTGTAAGCGCACAGCAGTCTCCAATTTGGGTGCGAAGAGCTCGGCTTTTTATCGCCACGGAAGCAAGGCGGAGAATATAGATAGCTCTACAGCTGCCAAACGAGCACTTGTCTGCGAATGTGAGCAGGTCTCTGTGGGCGAGGTTGAGTATGCAGTAAATGAGCTTAATGTCAATAACTTAATTGACCTTCGTCGTCGTACCCGCATGGGTATGGGAACTTGTCAGGGCTCACTCTGTGCCTCTCGTGCTGCGGCAGTGATGGCTACAACGGCTAAGATTTGTTCAGCAAAGGCTAAGGCGGACCTTCAGAGTTTTATCACAGAGCGCTGGAAGGGTATGTCGGCTGTAGCGTGGGGAGATACTCTGCGTGAGGGCGAGCTGCTGAGCTGGATTTATGATGGTGTGTGCGATTTGTCTAACAAAAACCAGAAGGAGTAACGATGAGATACGATACAGTGATTATTGGCGGTGGACTATCCGCGCTGATGTGTGGCATTGAGGTTGCCCGTGCAGGTAGAAAGGTGGCTCTTGTAGCTACAGGACACAGCTCTCTGCACTTCTCATCGTGCAGCTTCGGACTATACAATGCCCAGCGACCTTTAGAGGCTATTGCCACTCTTGGAGCAGAGCATCCATATTCAAAGATTGGCGAGGAAAATTTTGAGCAACTTACCTCTCGCGCAACAGAGATTCTCAATATTGCAGGCATTGCTACTACAGGTAGTGCTGAGCAGTCTCACTATATTGTAACCCCTACGGGAAAGTGGCGTGAGTGCTGGCTCTCGTTAGAGGGCGCTCTTACAAGCAAGGACGGGGTTGGTGTGGACTTTAAGAGTGCTGCGGTGGTCTACCCAGAGGGATTCTTGGACTTCTACACTCAGTTTATTGTAGAGCACCTTGAGGGTATGGGTGTTGAGGTTACAACACACGCCTTTGCGCTTCCAGAGCTCACTGTACGCCGCAATAACCCTACAGAGATGCGCTCTGTGGCCGTTGCCCGCGCGCTTGATAAGGAGGAGAATATCAGAGCATTGGCAACGATCATCTCTGGCAAGGTTGGTAGTGCCGAGGTGGTTGTTATGCCTGCCGTTTTGGGCTTTGATACCCCAGATGTTCGTGCGCGATTAGAGCGAATGGTAGACCGCGAGATTCTCACAGTGCCGACACTCCCACCATCTGTTGAGGGTGTTAAGGTGGAGCGCGCATTGCGTAGGGCTTTTGAGTCTATGGGCGGCACAATTTTTATGGCGCACACAGCCGAGAAGTATGCTATGGAGGAGGGTAGAGTGGTATCTATCACAACAAATAAGGGCGTAACTCTTACTGCCGAGGACTTTGTGCTCGCTTCGGGTAGCTTTATCGGTGGCGGACTCAAGGGCGATGGTAAGCGTATTGAGGAGTGTTTGTTTGACCTTGATACAGTAACGCCAGAGAATGGATATACTACGCGCAACATCTTTGAGGCTCAGCCATTTATGAGTTGCGGCGTGGTTGTGGATAATACTTTTAAGGCCGTTAAGAACGGTGTGGCTATTGAGAATCTATATGCTTGTGGAGCCGTTCTTGCGGGATATAACCCAGTTAAGGAGGGTTGTGGCGCTGGTGTGGCGATGCTTACGGCGCTTAAAGTGGCAGATGACATTATAAATAGATAGAGCAATGTATCAGTATAGCGAAAATAATCTTGAGCAGTGTACCAAGTGTACCGTTTGTACAGTCTACTGTCCTGTGGCGGCAGTAAATCCGCTCTATCCGGGACCAAAGCAGGCAGGCCCTGATGGCGAGCGTCTGAGAATGAAAAGCCCAGCCTTCTATGACCAGAGCCTGCAGATGTGCCTTAATTGTAAGCGTTGTGAGGTGGCTTGTCCTTCGGATGTGCGCATTGGCGATATTATCCAGAGCGCGCGCATCAAGCATAGCACAAAGAGGCCTGGCCTTCGTGAGTTTACACTCGCCAATACAGACCTTGTCGGCTCTATGGCAACGCTTGTCTCTCCAGTTGTCAATGCAACGCTCGGCCTTAAGCCTGTAAGACATATCGTTGAGGGTGTGATGAATATTGACCACCGCCGTATCTTCCCAAAGTACGCCTTTGGTACTTTTGAGGGGTGGATGCGCAAGCAGCGTAAAGTTCAGGCTCAGTTTGCTAAGCAGGTGGCTTACTTCCATGGTTGCTATGTAAACTATAATAACCCACCACTCGGTAAGGCGTTCGTTAAGGTTATGAATGCTCTGGGATATGGCGTGCAGCTACTTGATAAGGAGAAGTGCTGCGGCGTGGCGCTTATCTCCAATGGCTTTATTGAGAAGGCTAAGAAGCAGGCTCTGACAAATATCAACTCTATCCGTAAGGCTGTTGTTGAGAAGAGTCTGCCTGTTGTGGCTACATCCTCTACCTGTACATTCACCCTGCGCGATGAGTATGAGCATCTGCTGGGCCTTGATAATAAGGATATTCGCGAGGGTATTGACCTTGCAACCAAGTTTATCTATAATCTGCTCTGCGACGGCAACCATACACTTAAGTTTAACCCTGACGCACCCCGTGTTCGCGTGGCATACCATAGCCCTTGCCACCTTGAGCGTATGGGTTGGACTCCGTACTCTATTGAGCTGCTGAAGCTTATACCAAATGTGGAGCTTGTTAAGCTCGACTCTCAGTGCTGCGGTATCGCCGGTACTTACGGCTTTAAGAAGGAGAACTACGAGACTTCGCAGGCTATCGGCGCACCTCTCTTTGCCGCTATTGAGGCCTCAGAGTGCGACTATGTAGCTACCGACTGCGAGACCTGTAAGTGGCAGATTGAGATGTCAACTACCAAGCAGGTGTTGCACCCGATAGAACTCTTGGCAATGTTTTTGTCGTGATTTTGTCGTGATAGTGGGGCATCTACGGCACATCCCTTAAAAAGTAGTGGCGGCTGTACCTTTTAGTACTATCCGCCACTGCTTTTTTTCACGATGCACCGTACCTGCCCCGCTCTGACGACAAAATAGCTTTTAGCCATTAGCCGTTGGCTGGCTAACGCAGAACAGAGAATTTAAGGAGGTTAGGGAAGTTAAAGAATTTAGTGACGGAACTTCGTCTGAAAGTGTTTATTCGGATTTAGGGAAACTCTCGCAGAGAGTACGATGAAAAATAGAGCCTCACTCAAGCGTGCTTGAAAGTGAATGGCTCTATTTTTTGTCGTAATAGCCGCAAGGCTATCCTAAATCCGCATCAGCACGGAAGAAAAACGGAGTTTTTCATAAAGTTTTTGGTGAAGCTTTTTTCAAAAAGCTTCGGTACTATCAGCGTCACGCCATCTGCACTACATACTCCTTGCCGCAGCCGCCGAAGCAGTTTACCATAAGTTTGTCAGAGAATATCTCCTCGGTGTCTCTGAAAATCTTTACCTGTACGGCAAAGTCGGTCTTAAATCCTGCCAGTGTATTTGTTGGAGGCAGGGAGTTTGGCAGGAAGTAGACATAGAAGCGGGTGCTATGGCACTCGCCGAACGCTATCTTCACCTCGCGGCGGCGCGTCCAGCTCTCTGGCGCAGAGTCGCTATTGCTACCTACGGGTAGGGGAGAGTCCTCCGCAGAGTGGTAGCCCACCTGCTCGCCAGTGCTGTCGCGCAGGCTGAGGGTGACCATAATGTTGTAGCGCCAATTCTCGGCGTACGATGTTGTTAGTTGCAGGGTATACATTAGCTTGGCAAATCAACCTTAACCTTCTCGTACTTATATCCCATAAGGTGGAGTGCGGCAGATAATCCTAACACGAAGAATACCTTTACCACGCGCGCGAAGATGTGAAATGCCATAACGCTCTGTGGCTCAATGCCCTCCTTGCGGATTGCAGTCTCGGCACTCTGTGCAGCACTGCGCAGTGCATCCTCAAGCTTGTCAATATCGGCCTGCTTTATGCCGTTGTCGAGCATCAGATAGGCTGAATACTCATCCATCTCGTCAAAGCCGCGAGCGTCTCGCAGTCGGAGGTATACATTCTCCTCCTTAGCGATATTCTGTCTATCCCACAGCACAGCTGCTCCTGCGCCGAAGTATGCTGCCCAGGCGATAGCAGCCAGTGGATAGTCTGCAATCTGCGGTACGGCATCTGCCATATAATCTGGCGCGCATCTGTGCCAAAGCTCCGTAAGCTCCTCGACCTCAAAGGTATATCCACCAAGCATACCCTTGTCCGAGAGGGATTTTGTCAGTTGCTCGGCAAGCCTCTTCTCAAAATTCTGTAAATACTCCTGCTGTTCCATATTACTTCTTGTTTTTCTTCTCCTTTTTTAGTGTTGAGCCCTTGACTGTCCAGCCAAATGTGCCGAGCTTCTCGCCAAGTGCGTAGTACTCTCCATGTGCATATCCGAGCAGATGTGCGCGGCTGAGGTCAAGCTTTCCTGTCTGTGGGTCAAGCAGCGAGTCGTCCACCATAACGCCCACAACCTCGGCAATAAACATATCGTGTGAGCCGAGTGGGATAATCTGCTTTACGCGACACTCAATATTCACGGGCGACTCTTGTATGGCAGGGGCAGAGATATTTTTGCATCGCTCAGCCGTAAGACCGCAATACTCAAACTTGTCAAAATCCCTGCCTGAACGCACTCCGCACCAATCTGTGGCGCGCGCAAGGGACTCTGTTGTAAGGTTGATGACAAACTCTCCACTGCGGCGAATCATCTCATATGAGTGTCGCTCTGGCCTTACAGATATGTAGCACATTGCTGGCTCAGAGCATATTGTACCTGTCCACGCGATGGTAATAATATTCTTCTGTCCATCTATATCTCCGCAGCTTACCATTACCGCTGGCACTGGAGAGATCATTGTCCCCGCTTTCCAATTCTCTTTCATAGTGCGCAAAGATAGTAAAAATCTCTGCAAAATATTTGCATTTCCCCCACTTTTGATTAACTTTGTAAAGGAATAACCTTAAAACTTCAAAAATATGAAAGTACAAACTATTATGGCGGATCTGGAGCGCAAGCATCCGGGTGAGAGCGAGTACCTGCAGGCTGTGCAGGAGGTCTTGGAGTCTATTGAGGAGGTGTACAACCTTCATCCAGAGTTTGAGAAGGCAAAGATTGTTGAGCGTATGGTTGAGCCTGACCGTATCTTTACCTTCCGCGTCACTTGGGTAGACGATAAGGGCGAGATTCAGACAAACCTCGGCTATCGCATCCAGTTTAATAGTGCTATAGGTCCATATAAGGGAGGTATTCGTTTCCATAAGGCTGTAAATCCATCTATGCTCAAGTTCTTGGGCTTTGAGCAGACATTTAAGAATGCGCTGACTACCCTTCCTATGGGTGGAGCAAAGGGTGGTAGCGACTTTGACCCAGTGGGTAAGTCTGACGCCGAGATTATGCGCTTCTGTCAGGCATTTATGTGGGAGCTGTGGAAAAATATAGGTCCAGATACTGATGTCCCTGCAGGCGATGTGGGCGTAGGTGGTCGCGAGATTGGATATATGTACGGTATGTACAAAAAGCTCGCTCGCGAGTATAACACCGGCGTGCTTACAGGCAAGGGTATGACTTGGGGTGGCTCGCTTATCCGTCCAGAGGCTACAGGCTTCGGTGCGCTCTACTTTGTTGAGCATATGCTCTCTAAGGCTGGCAAGAGCATTAAGGGTGCTACTGTGGCTATCTCTGGCTTCGGTAATGTCGCTTGGGGTGCTGCTACAAAGGCTACCGAGCTGGGTGCAAAGGTTATCGCTATCTCTGGCCCAGATGGCGTTGTATATAACCCAGAGGGTATGACAAAGGAGAAGCTCGACTATATGCTCGCCCTGCGCGCCTCTAACCGAAATATTGTTGCTCCATTTGCCGAGAAGTTTGCAGATGCAACATTCATCCCGGGTAAGAAGGCGTGGAGCATTAAGTGCGACATTGCCCTGCCATGCGCTTTCCAGAACGAGCTTAACGGCGACGATGCTGCCGAGCTACTGGCAAATGGCACTTGGTGCGCTGCCGAGGTCTCTAATATGGGTTGTACTCCAGAGGCTATCGCTACTTTCCAGAGTGCAGGCATACTCTTTGCTCCAGGTAAGGCAGTCAATGCAGGTGGTGTAGCAACCTCTGGCCTTGAGATGACTCAGAATGCTATGCATATTAGTTGGTCTGCTGCCGAGGTTGATAGCAAGCTGCACTATATTATGGAGTCTATCCACGCCGCTTGTGTTAAGTATGGTACGCAGGAGGATGGCTATATCAACTATGTTAAGGGCGCAAATATCGCTGGCTTTATGAAGGTTGCTCAGGCTATGCTTGAGCAGGGTATTGTCTAATGCTGCCTAACTATAGATTGCAAAAAAAACTGCTCTTCGGGGCAGTTTTTTCTTTTGTGAAGCGGCGACGAGAATTAAAATGTTTGCAAATTAAAAATAAATATACTATCTTTGTGTTATAATAGTGAAATTATGGCAGAGAATAAGATTGTACAAAGGTTGGAACAGAGCGTTGAGACAATGCTCGAGAAGTACACTCTTGCTACTGAGGAGTTAGAGCGCCTGCAGATGCTTACAGCAGCACAACAGCGCAAAATAAGAACTCTCCAGCAGCAACTCTCTGACTCAGAACGCGCACTTGCGCAGGCAAAACTTACCGGAGCAATGCTCGGCGAGGGTGCTGATAACAAGGCTGCCCGAGCACAGATTAACCGTTTATTGCGGGAGGTTGAAAAGTGTATTGAGATTGTTTCGGCAACTATTTAGGATGAACTTGGACGAGTATGGCTATTAGAAAACATACATTTACACTGCTCAATAAGAGCTACGAGCTTGATATCCCCGATCAGCTTGAGGAGGTATATCGCATAGGCGAGCGTAGGCTTAACTCTCAGCTTATTGAGACTATGGCAGATAAGACCGATGGCTACAACGACCGTGACTACCTTGCACGCGTAGCCTTAGACCTTGCTGTAGAACTTGTTTGCTTAGAGAGTGAGAATAGTGTTGATGCTGATAGCCAAGCACTTGCTGCACTAATAGAGAAGATAGAGAGCCGTTTGAAATAGCACTCTCACCGTTCTTTACATACTAAAATCTACCCGCATAGATTCCTTTTCGTTTTGCGAACTGAACACTTTTTACATTGGGGCAGTCTCAACTATCAAAATCAGGCCTTGTAGCCGGAAACGGTGAGTGCCGCTGGTACCGATGGAAGATTGCGAGAGCAAGCAGAACCCCACAAATGACTTATTTACAGATTCGTCATTACCTAACAAGGAGTCTTTGCGGTCTTTTTATTTTGTTGTGATAGCATAGCATCTGCGGCACATCCCTCAAATTCCTGAATGGGAAATACAAGGAGTATGTCCCATCCAGTAATTTATCACGATGCACCGTAGCTGCTATACTCTGACACCAAAAATTTGTTGTGATAATGGCGTATTTCCTGCCGCTAACAAAATTGCTTGCAATGAGCAGTACAGAAGTACACCCCATCGCAGACAATTTTGCCGAGCGTGGTAAATCCACCATTCTGACAACAAAATGATTGTTGTGATAGCATAGCATCTGCGGCACATCCCTCAAACCGTAGCTGCTATACTCTGACACCAAAAATTTGTTGTGATAATGGCGTATTTCCTGCCGCTGCCAAGAAAAATCGGCTGGTCTGTATGTCTTGATACTATCCTGCGCCAATTTTTCTTGCCGAGCGTGGTAAATCCACCATTCTGACAACAAAAACATTGTTGTGATAATGGCTAATGGCTAATAGCTAATAGCCAATAGCTAAAAAGGACACTTATTAAAACAATATATTAACCAAACAAACTATGGAATACATCACAATTTTAGGAGTTGCCGTAGTTGTTTCAGCCATAGTGGGAGTATTGACACATTTGGCGGTCAAGTCCCGTGCGCAGGCGCTTATTCGCGATGCAGAGGCGCAGGCTGAGATGATTAAGAAGGAGAAGACCCTTCAGGCAAAGGAGAAGTTTATACAACTCAAGAGTGAGCACGATCGCGCTGTAAACGAGCGTAATCAGAAGGTCAAGGAGGCCGAGCAGCGTGTGCGTCAGGCTGAGCAGGCGGTGCAGCAGCTACAGAAGGAGCTGGAGCGCAAACTCTCTGAAAATGACAAGATTAAGGCAAAGATGGAGACTCAGATTGCTGCCCTTGAGGAGCGTAAGGCTGAGCTACAGCAGCTGATGAGCGAGCAGAATGCACGCTTAGAGCAGATCTCTGGAATGAGCTCGGAGGAGGCTAAGAATACTCTTATCGAGAATATGAAGGCCGAGGCAAAGAGCGAGGCTGCCGCCTACATCAATGAGACAATTGAGGAGGCGAAGCTTACTGCTACAAAGGAGGCGAAGCGAATTATAGTGGCGTCAATCCAGAGAGTGGCAACCGAGACTGCTATTGAGAACTCTGTGACAGTCTTTAATATTGATTCTGAGGATGTTAAGGGTCGTATTATCGGTCGTGAGGGTCGTAATATCCGCGCACTTGAGGCCGCTACAGGTATTGAGATTATCGTAGATGATACCCCAGAGGCAATTATCCTCAGTGGCTTTGACCCAGTGCGTCGTGAGATTGCTCGCCTTGCACTTCATCAGCTGGTAACCGACGGTCGAATTCACCCAGCGCGTATTGAGGAGGTTGTGGCGAAGGTTAAGAAGCAGATTGAGGAGGAGATTGTTGAGGTTGGTAAGCGTACTGCCATTGACCTCGGTATTCACGGTCTGCACCCAGAGCTTATCCGCCTTATTGGTAAGATGAAGTACCGCTCTTCATATGGTCAGAACCTACTTCAGCACGCTCGCGAGACTGCAAACCTCGCTGGTATTATGGCTGCAGAGCTTGGTCTTAACCCTAAGACAGCTCGCCGAGCAGGTCTGCTGCACGATATTGGTAAGGTGCCTGATGATGAGCCAGAGTTGCCACACGCAATTATTGGTCAGAAGTTGGCAGAGAAGTATAAGGAGAAGGCTGATGTCTGCAACGCCATTGGCGCTCACCACGATGAGGTGGAGATGACATCTATGATTGCTCCTATTATTCAGGTCTGCGATGCTATCTCTGGTGCGCGTCCAGGTGCTCGCCGTGAGGTTATTGAGTCCTACATCAAGCGACTCAAGGAGATGGAGGATATCGCCCTCTCATACAACGGCGTTGTTAAGACCTACGCAATCCAGGCAGGTCGTGAGCTACGCGTGATTGTGGGTGCTGATAAGCTCTCAGATGCTGAGTCTGAGGCACTGTCACACGATATTGCAAAGCGTATTCAGGATGAGATGACTTATCCTGGTCAGGTAAAGATTACCGTTATTCGCGAGACTCGTTCTGTAAGCTACGCGAAGTAGTTTTACGCTATACAAAAGGGGACTGTCAGCTATGTGTTGGACGGTCCCCTTATACATAATATTATAAACTAACTAACCTTTAACAAAATGAACATCGTACAACCTGTAATTCTAATCTTTATCGCTGTAGTGCTCTTCTTGCTAAGACGACAAATAGCGATGCGTATTGAGGCGGAGCGTCCAACACGCTATTTAGCTTATGAACAGTGCAGCCCTTGGCTCTTTACGCTTAACGGCTGTGGATTTAGCCTCTATGAAGCGGGTCGTGAGGACTGCTCAACACCTGTTCCAACTAACTCTTACTATCTGTTTCTGTGCCTGTTTTTTGTCCCAGTGTTGCCTATAAAGTGCTACAGAGCAGCCGATGTGGGTGAGAATGAGTACTATATCTATGGTCACGAGAGCTGGAGAGTCTGGGAAGTTGCCTATATCTATACAACCTACTACCGTTGGGTTATCGGTGTCGTAGGTATTATATGGCTTATGGTGCAGTTGTTTTAGGCCTCTGAAGTCAAGTAATAGAACATACAACAAAAGAGGCTGAATAAAAAGTGTATTTTGTCGTTACGCTCGCCCTCAAAATGCTCATTTACGCCAAGTAAACTCCGCTTTTTCGGGCTTCGCAGCGCCGCGATTAAGTGAGAGCAGAGGCTGCTTGCAGACTATGCCGAGCGTGAGCGGTGAAAAGGAACTTAAGCCTAAAACTACATCTTTTTATTCAACCTCAGTACCAAAGTGGGTGACTATTTTTACTTTTTAGTCACCCACTTTTCTGGGTAATGATGCCAAAAGTGGCGCTTTTTAGAGAGTAAATAAATGGCGAGAAACGCAGTATTTCTCACCCTATTTTTTGCTTGCTTTACCCTGATTACTTTGCAGAAAAAGGAACCATTTGACGAA
>SUZS01000019.1 GCA_015059785.1 Rikenellaceae bacterium | reverse complement strand
GCTTTTTTACCATAAAAAATAGAGATTAGTAGAAACCGTTTTCTACTAATCTCTAAAATATCGCTGTAATTTCCAAATTTATAGGCAATTACATTTTTACTCAAGCGCCGCTTTTGGCATCATTACCATAAAAAACCACTTTTGGACTTACCCAAAAGTGGTTTTATTTTACTATCAAAGTACCCTTACTTCACGCTCCAAGAGCCGCCGCCCTTGTCCCATGTGCCATCCTTGACGGTGTAGAGGTTCTTGCCGTCGGTAGGGATAACAAGGTCCTCGGTCTGGTTCCACTTGTTGGACCAAGTGTTTGCAGCTGAGCCTGGGTTCATACGGCAGAAGATTACATTCTCGCCAGCCTTATAGCCTACAGGGATATTTACCTCGTAAACACCGTCAGCGTCCTTATCTGTCATTGATGCCCAAGTATTGCCAGAGTTGTTAAAGAAGTAAGCCGCAAAGCGAGCTCCATCTGCCTTCCAGTTACTATTTGGAACGAGGTAGAGTATTGCATCTGTTGCATCTGGCTCCTCAACAACTGGCTCCTTACCATTCTCGGTCTGCAGAGGTGCTGTTGTGTAGTCTGTGCCTGCAGTGACAACATAGAGAAGCAGTTTTACAGAGTCAAAGTAGATGTCGTATGTACCTGCCTCGGTGATAGAGATGTTTGAGCCTGCCTCAAAGAGCTGCATATGGTTGTTAGGATCAAGGAAGGTAATACCGCCACCAAAGCTGATATCCCAAGTAGCAGCGTCCTTAACCTTCAGCTCATCATAAGCAATCAGAGCCACGCCCTTTGCTGAGTGAATGCCGTTTGTCTCTGGAGTCATCACAAGATTGCCCCAGCCGTTGAATGTACCGGCAACAGCATAGCTACCAGTAGATGGAGTGTCGCCACCGCCACCACCTGTACCCTCCTCCTGGAGTGGCACATTTGTGTAGTCAGCACCCGCAGTTACAACATAGAGGTTGAGGTTGTTAAGGTCGAAGTATACATCATAAGTACCAGCCTCGGCAATTGTAATATTTGCGCCATTTGCATAGACCTTCATATAGTGGTTAGGGTTGAGTGTTGCCACGCCACCGCCATAGCTGATATCCCAAGTTGAGGTATCCTTAACCTTGAACTCGCAAGCAGCAGCCATAGTCACGCCCTTTGCAGAGTAGATGCCATTAGAGAATGTCATCACAAGGTTACCCCACTCGTTGAATGAGCCTGCAAGAGAGAAGCTCTGTGCAGGAACCTCTGGAACATAACCTGCAGCGTTCCACTCGCCAGTGTCCCAACCAGTGATGTAGAAGTAGTTGTTTGGTGCAACGCCTACAGTAAGGTCGCCTGTCTGATTCCATACATGGTCTGTCTCGGTCTCCGAGTTCCAACCAAACTCTGGGTAAACAGGGTTCATACGGCAGAAGAGCATACCCTCTGCAGTTGTAGGCAGAACGCCCTCGTAGATGCCGTCAGCATTCTCATCAGTAAGCTTTACAGAGCCATTACCACCAGCATTGTCCCAGTAGTAAGCAGCAAACCAAGCACCATTTGCCGTCCAATCTGCATTTGGCACAAGATATACAGTATTTCCTGCAGGGTCTGGAGTTGGAGTATCGCCCGCAGGAGCAAGTGTGCCAAGCTCGTATACTACGCCAGCCTTCACATCAAGCTCCATACTCTTGCACAGTTTGCCACCGATAGAGTAGCTCAGTGTTGTGTTGCCAGTAAAGATTGGCACAAATACACTCTCGCCCGCAGCAACGGTAACCTCAGAGAGGCGGCCGCTGTTGCCATCGCCAAACATATCCTTGGCTGCAAAAGTAACATAGTACTCTGAAGCAAAGTGTAGCATCGCAGCTGAAGGGATAAGAGTAATATTCTCTGTCCAAGCCGTCTCAGCATAGAGGAACATACCATCTGCGCCGATAGTACTATTTACAGAGTTAAGAGCCTGTGAGTTAAAGATATAGACCTTCTCTGCACTTTTGAGTGTCTCAACGCCCGCCATAGTACAAGAGAAACGGTTTGGATTGTCAGCAGTGTTTGTAAAAACAAAGTAGCTGTCAAAGTTTGGGGTTACAGTGAGGCTCTCGTCGCCCTCCCAAGCAGAGTTCCAAACATCACCCGTCTGGTTCATCGCAATGCGAGAGTCACCTCCCTCTATTGTTGCGTAGAATGAGAGTCCCTTGCCTGCAAGCTCGGTGTTATCCTTCTCGCACGCCGCAAAGCCAAAAGCGGCTACTACGGCAATAATCGCATAAAAAAATCTCTTCATATTGTCTCTAATTTTTCTTTTCTATTACTTCCAGTTATTACTTACATCCTCACTGTCATAAGAGGGTAATTCTAATCCAGTCTCAACACTTGCAGCAAATCCGCGTTCAAGTGCCACCATCAGAGGTTTTACCTCTGGTTTTGTGTAGTTTTTTCTTTCCATTTTTTCTCTCTATATACGCTGTAAAAGCCGCCCGAAAGCGGCTCTACAGTATGTTATATTGAATTAGTTGATATTAATTGAGCTACCAGTAATGGTATTACCCTTTGCACTGATAGTAACTGTTGCATCTTTAGACTGCCAACCATTACCATTATGAACAAGGTAATTAATAGTCTTACCAACCAACTCTGAAGGGACATTAATGCTCCAAGTATAATTACCCTCAAAAGTCATCACTGTACCAGGCCAACTAGTATCAAATGATGTTCCAGTATTCCAGACATGAATCTTCATAGTGTTACCCCACCACTGTTTAGAGTTATCTGTATTCAGCTGAACTTTCAACTTAATGATAGTCTCCTCAAGCATTACTGTTGCACCATTTCTTGTGATAGTTACATTTGCGGCCTCACTCTTCTTGCTACCAGAAACAAACTGGTAGTTAAGGCTGCTACCAATATAGTCGCCACTTACTGCATATTTATTACCGCTTACAAGGTTACCAGATGCTGCTGTGAGGAGAGTATCGCCACTCTTTAGGATAATGTACAGAGGATTCCAGTTTGCCTTATTGTTAATAGTGATGTTGACCATAAGATCTGTATACTCATCAACACACTCATACTTAAACTTATTGGTAGTTGGATTAAAATATACATCAAACTTACCATTTTTAGCAACCTTGATATTCTGACTATTCTCTGAAACAACATCGTGCTCAACACCTACCTCAAGAACACCCGCAGCAGATGGACCATAGCTTACATCCCAAGAGTTACCCTTAACAATCTTAATCTCATCGTCCTTATAAAGCTCAATATTTCTTGCCACGCACCATCCATCTTTAGCCTCGTACATAGTCACTGTCTTGCCAGCAGCCACATCCCAGCCCTGGAATGAACCAACAACACCGTACTCTGTTGCTACTGGATCAGTCAGTGTGCCGAGGTTGTAAACCTTACCAGTAGCCAAAGTAATAGAAGTCTCCTTGCACTTTACACCGTTAATAGAGTAAGAGAGTGTAGCCTCAAGGCCTGACAGTGTCTGAGGCCAAAAGCCAACGAATTTATCGGTAGCAGCACCCTTAAGAGTAATTGATGAAAAGTAATCAAGCACATCTTCCTTTTCACAGTAACGAAAGACTTTGGTAACTTCATTAGCAGGAGCGACTGTAATTGTAACCTCACCTGTGCCATTGTATGTATAACGGAAGAATGATGTGTCTGCAGTGAGCTGAACTTTCACATCGGCATCAAAATTCTCTACCCTTGTACCTGTAAAACTCCAAGCACTCTTACCTACTGTAGAGTCGTCATTGACCTGATAAGGTCCAACGGTTACACTCTGACCAATAAGAGAAGTTACTCCCTGCTCACTACAAGTAAACTTACCGTTTGTATAGGTAAATATGTATGGATCAGCATTGTCGGCACCTACATAAACGGCGTCGCCTTCCTCCCAGATAGTGTTCCAGGTCTTGTCGCCATCCGCGTCATCAATATATGCACGAGTGTCGCCATTTACAACCTCGGCATAGAAAGAGAGACTCTCGCCTTGTGGCTCACTTACAACCTCCTCGTTCTTAGTACAAGCTGCTGCACCTATGATTACCAGCGCAGCCAAAATCAAATTAAAAATCTTTTTCATTGTCTTTTGTCTTTTAACTGTTAAACATAGATTACCACTCTACATCCTCCTCGCCATAAGAAGGACCTTCAAATCCATTTTCTACACTCAGCGCAAAGCCTTGCTCGGCACTGAATTTCTCCTGCTCAAGGGTAGGAGTCTGATAAAACTTTCTGTTCATAAATTTAGTAGTTATTTAGTTAAATATTTCTTGCACATTCTGCATTGTACAAAGATATAAAAAAAATCATAAACAGACATCTCCCCACCCACCAATACGCCAATTTTCACTATGAACAGTGCGTTTTTAGCGTTGAGTGGAGTGACTCTACAACAGAAAAGCCCCTTCAGCACAAACTGAAAGGGGCATACCTATTATAAATAGAACGCTCTACTTGAAGATATCGTTCAGCAGGGCGGCGAGACGGTAGCCTGCGCGGGCCATAGTTTTGTCGTTCATAGGCTCGAGGCGGTTATGCTGCTCGCGGGACATAATCATATCGGGCTGAGCCCACTTATACAGCGGAGCGGCAAGGCTAGCCATATCTGCTGCCCAGTGGCGAACATCACCCTTGCTAAAACGCTCCTTATCCGCGCCATAGCAGGTCTGAAGGTCGTCGGCAAAGAGCTGTGGGGTGTATGTGGCGTGGCGGTTGATGATATTTGAATCCCAGAACTTGCGCCAAGAAGATGTTGCAAGAGCAGCCTTCTTGCCTGAGAAACCATTTGAGATTTGGAAATCAAAGTTACGGCGAGAGTGCGGGATATTCTCAATGCGCACATGTGCAAGGTTGTGCATATCGGCAACAAGGTGAATTACGGTCTTCAGTGCAGCCACGACTGTAGAGTCGCTATGCTCGGCACGGTTTGTAAGAATATCTATGCAGTTTTCAATCTGCACAACGCCATCCTTCTGCGAATTTGTCTTTGATTTAAGGTCGGCAGTAACATTGATGTAGTGCCAAGAGGCAGTGTGCTTTGTTGCCTCATCCTTGGCGACAGTCTGAAGCCACCACGCGCCCGAGGCAAGGTCTCCACCGAGGATTTTTGTTGTTTCACTCTTTGCTTTTTCAGTTAAATTCTGCTCTGCAAGCGTTGCTATACACTGCTGCGCAAACTTATTCCACGCTGAGGCTGTGCCAATACCTAACAAGCAGATTGCCAATACTATATATCGTTTCATAATAGCCTATTTTGAGAAAATTTCGTTCAACACTTTTGCTAATCTATATCCACCACGCAGAGCCTGCTGCATTGCAATCTCTTTCATTCGTGCGTGGTTCTCTTTTGACACTTCTGTAACCTCGCTATGCACTGGCAGTAGGGTGTAAATCTCGCGCATCTCTACAGCATTTACAGCCGCCCAGTCGTCTGGATTGCCCTGACAAATGGCAGCAATCTGCTCATCGGTCAGCGTGTCATACTTTTCGGCAATCTGGTCGCACTTCAAATTCTTGTTATAGTAGCCTATAGAGGCATCCCAGAATGAATGGAAGCCCATCTTCTTGCCCTTCATCTTTACTGAACGCTGCTTAAGTTCTGGCTCGTTAGGACTGTACTTTGTATGGACTGGGCAGTGCATATCGCCCACCATATGAATCAGGTACTTGAGGTTGTCGGCAACAATAGAGTCCTGAAGTTTGTTGTACTTACGCATCTGCTTGCAGATACGCTTAATCTGATAGGCGGCATTGCGAGTCTCTCCCTTAACCTGTTTATTCTTCTCGGTTACAGGTACGCCGTGCCAGTAGGAAGTCTCCTCAAAGCCTGGACAGTTGCGCCAGTAGTCCATCCACGAGGCGTAGTAAGGCAGGTTGTGCTTCAAATAGTGACGGCACTTCTCTTTAGCCTCCTCGGTCATATGCCTCTCGGCAATAACGGCGATAGTAGCGTGGCCTATGTTATTCCACGCCTTTACGGTCTGTGTGGCTGCAATGGTACATAGCAGAGCCACAATGGTTAGAAATCTTTTCATCGGTTAGGTCTATTTATTCCTTATTTTTAGTATCAATACATATTGTCACAGGGCCGTCGTTTACAAGGCTCACCTGCATATCGGCGCCAAACTCACCCGTAGGCACATCCGTACCGAGTGTTTGTGATAACTTTGCCACAAACTGCTCGTACATCGGGCGCGAGATAGGCTCTGGTGCCGAGCGGATATATGATGGACGGTTGCCCTTCTTTGTTGATGCGTAGAGGGTAAACTGACTCACCACAAGGGCTCTGCCTCCCACTTGGTTAATGTCAAGGTTCATCACGCCATTTTGGTCGTCAAAGATTCTTAATCGCGAGATTTTACCCACAAGCCAATCTATATCCTCCGCCGTATCGGCAGCCTCCACGCCCAGCAGGATGAGCATCCCCGCATCAATACTGCCTACAGTTTGCCCCGCAATATCTACAGAGCAACTCTTTACTCGCTGAATTACCGCCCTCATACTATAACCCCGCTTGAGATTGTGCAAAGAATAGCCATAGGTTGTCATCTGTAGGCACTGGCGCCTCTATGGTAACACTCTCTTTGCGCACTGGATGAATAAAGGTCATGCTGCGCGAGTGGAGCGATATTCCGCCATTGGGATTTGAACGTTTTGCCCCATACTTGAGGTCTCCCTTTATCGGGCAGCCGATTTTTGAGAGCTGCGCGCGAATTTGGTGGTGGCGACCCGTTATAAGCTCCACCTCCACAAGCGTGTAGCGGTCAGAGCATCCCAACACAGTGTAACGAAGCACTGCTCGCTTGGCGTCCCCCTTTGGGGCGTTGTAGCAGTAGGAGCGGTTGCTCTTGCCGTCGCGCAAAATGTAGTGGGTAAGCTCGCCACTCTCAGTCTCTGGGCGATTTTCAACCACTGCCCAGTAGCGCTTTGATATCTCGCCACGGCGAATCATATCGTTCATGCGAGACAGAGCCTTGGAGGTCTTGGCAAATAGCACCACGCCACTCACGGGGCGGTCTATGCGGTGCACCACACCCAAAAAGACATCAAAGGGTTTATTGTCGCGAGCCTTTATATAGGCCTTAATCTCGTTTTCAAGTGCCGAATCCCCATTTGGGTCGGGCTGTACAAGGTCGCCGCAGCGCTTGTTTACCACAATAAGGTGGTTATCCTCAAAAAGTATATCGTTTGGATGAAACATAGTTATAACTGGAAGGTAAAAGGCAACAACGCCTGCGCACTCTCTACGATAGATGCTGTGCCGTTACCGCTCATTATCAGTCGTATAGCCCGACCCTGACGACGCTCAACATCGAGAATTACCTGACGGCAAGCACCACAAGGGTAGCACTCGCGCTCGGATGGGTCGGAGGCTATGGCAAGGGCCACAACGGGGTCTGATGCGTGGTTAGCCTCGGCATAGTATAACACACTGCGCTCGGCACATATTCCCGAAGGAAAGACCTCGCTCTCGGAGTTTGCTCCGTGGAGGATTTTGCCACTGGCAAGCCTTACGGCTGCACCCACATTAAAGCCAGAGTACTTTGCATACGCCTTCTTTAGTGCTGCCTGCGCCTCAATGACAAGAAGCTTGTCGTCGGCAGGTAGCTGATCAATAGTGTACTTGTAGTAACCGATTTCAAGTTTTTTCTCCATAGTAAAACAGTTTAGCACACAAATATACAAATTTATTGCAAAATTTACAAAAATCTCTCTACTTTTGCGTTATAGAACAGACCATAGTATGTACTTGTGGGGTGATAATAGACCATATAATAGCTACGCAGCATATTTCAGGCGATTGTTCGGCAGTCGCGTGCAGAAGGTCGCCGTCAATGCGGGTTTCACTTGCCCCAATCGTGACGGGTCGCTATCTACGGGCGGATGTACCTTTTGTAATAACTCGGCCTTTACTCCGTCGTACTGTCAGCCGACAAAGAGTATCTCGGAGCAGATTAATGAGGGAATAGAGTTTCATCGCCGTAGGTATCGCACCGCTTCTCGCTATCTGGCCTATTTTCAATCCTTTTCAAACACCTACGCGCCACTTGAAAGCCTTAAAAAGATGTACGACGAGGCTCTTTCAAACCCACTTGTGGCGGGCATTGTTGTCGGCACACGCCCCGACTGCGTGGATGAAGAGAAGTTGGACTACTTTGCATCGCTGGCAAAGAGTCACTATGTGGCACTTGAGTATGGCATTGAGAGTACTGACGATAGGGTGCTCGCATCTATAAATCGCGGACACGACTACGCTACGGCAGTTCGCGCGGTGGATATGACCGCTCGGCGAGGCATTCACTGCGGGGCTCACTTTATCCTCGGACTGCCCGGGCAGAGCGACGAACAGCTTATCGCTCAGACCGATGAAATCAACCGCCTGCCGCTAACAACCGTTAAATTTCATCAGCTGCAGGTCTTTCGTGGCACGACTATGGCAGAGCAGTATGATGCCGAGCCAGAGAAGTTCCGTTTTTGGACAGTGGAGCAGTATATAGAGCTCTTCTCGGAGATACTCTGTCGCCTGCGCCCCGATATTGTTGTTGAGCGCTTTGCCAGTGAGGCACCACCGCGTTATCACTACGGCAGAAACTGGGGCTTGGTCCGAAATGAGACACTTTGGGCTATGCTTGAGAAAAGATTATTAGAAAAAAATATCTATCAAGGGAAAAATTTTATACCTTTGCAACTTGAATAAGGTAGGTTCTATAAATTAGGTCGAGACGATTTTGGAGGATATTTCGTGGCAATTTTACAGCTCTTTTAAGGGCGCAATAGCCTATTGACTCGCCTTAAGGCGACCCTTTACCGCTGCGCCTTGGCAATTCAAACTTTAAGTTTGATTGCACTCGGCTTAATCGCGGCATTGTAACCGAGAAAAGATGTAAAATTGATGGAAATAGACCCAAAAGCGACCGAAATAGAATTTACCAAAAAACAGAAATAACATTTGTCCTAATTTATAGACATATCTTAAACATTTTTCCTATGATTGAGTTGGGTAAATCGAGCGTTTTTACAGTCGTTAAGGAGTATGTGCTGATGACTGTCGGTATGTTTTGTTACGCCTTTGGTTGGATTGGCTGTATCCTACCTGCAAAGTGTATGGGTGGCGGCGCATCGGGATTGTCTCTGCTTATCTACTACGCCACAGATGGGGCAATCACTATCGGTGTTATGGTCTTCATTATCAATGCCATACTGCTCCTTATTGCGGGCTTTATAGTGGGTTGGAAGTTCGGCATAAAGACCATCTTCTGCGTCTGTATGCTCTCCTTTGCAATGTCTACTATGCAGGCCATTTTTACGCAAGCAGATGGAACGGTAATAGATATTTTCCAACTCGACAACCGCCTACTGTCTACAATCCTTGGAGGAATTTTCTCGGGTGTCGGTGTGGCAATGAGCTTCGCGCAGGGTGGAAGTACTGGTGGTGTGGATATCGTGGCGATGATTATAAACAAGTATCGCACAGTATCTTACGGTAAGATTGTCCGCTCTATTGACTCGGTTATTATCGGCTCGGCACTTCTGCTGCCAGCATCAGCAGATATCGGCATTGACGGTGTTATATACGGCTTTGTTATGACGGCAGTCTTTAGCTATGTTGTCGATATGCTTATGACGGGTAACCAGCAGTCAAATCAGATAATGATTGTCTGCCAGGACTATCAAGCTATGGCCGATGCGATGAATAATATCGCTCACCGTGGAGCTACGGTTATTGATGCAAAGGGTTGGTATACAAAGCACTCGCATAATATTGTTATGGTTGTCTGCCGTAAGCGCGACACGCCAACCATTCTCAAAATTGCCCAACAAGTAGACCCCGACGCCTTTATTACCATCGGCTCCGTCATGGGCGTCTACGGCAAGGGCTTCGATGCACTGAATAAAATCTAAAAATTCACCTGGCTCAATAATTGCCCGCTGAAGGGCGTGGGTAAATTTGGGTACAATATGGCATTGGTGGCTGCGAATGTTCTGTTCGGAGCTAACTTCTCACTATATGTATCTCTGACTCAGAATGGCGTGAATTTTCAGCAGATTTTTATCCTGCAGCTCTCTGTTGCTACGCTATGCTTCGCGCCTTATGTACTATTTTCTAAGCAATCGTATCGCATTGCTATTGAGGATTTTGGCTCTATATTTATCGTCGCCATAATGGTTGTTTATGGCTGGATGTATATGCTCCTTTGGGGTGCTTCTCAGACAAGTCCTATAGATGCCTCAATGATTGCCACTTTAGGTCCTGTCTTCACACTCTTTGTGGCGCACATTGTCAGTCCCCAACCAATATCGTGGGTAAAAACTGTCGGCGCGCTACTCGCCATTGCAGGAGCTGTCACCATTTTGACAGACAAAAACTACCACTTGTTTGGCACCACAAATGAGGCTTTTGGCAATGCGTTGGTACTATTTGCTGTTATCGCCATTGCGGCAAATACAGTATTGATAAACAACCAATTACGCCTATACGGAGTAGTTACTATTATGGGGTGGTACTACATCATAGGACTTACTATGGCCGCACCATTCTTCTACCGAGATTTTATATCTATTTTCTCGCTTTCTCTCTCTAAATTTGCCATTGCAGAGCTTATCTATGTCACTATTTTCGGTACTGTACTTCCGATGTATCTGCTCTATGTCGGTTCACGCCACCTCACTGCAGTACATACAGCACTCTACAGATACATTCAACCCCTTGTAGCTACGGCTCTTGCACTGCTGCGCGGGCAAAACATTATCGACCACGCCAACATTGTCGGTGCTGCACTCATCTTCTCTGGGGTAGTGGCAGTCGTAACAGGCAATATATTCTCTATTCGTGGTAGATAAATACCCATTTTTACCAAATTCTTGGTAAATATGATAAATTTTGCTATATTCGCAGATTAGAATAGTATATTGCGCAAAAACCGATTCTATATGTATTATTTGACTGAGATAAAGGAGCAACTGCTAAAGGCTATAACACTTGTGGAGGAGTACGAGCAGAACCACATGGCTATTGACCGCGAGACTGCACTGGAGTTAATCCGACGCGCCTATGAGGAGTTGAGATTCTACGATGCGCAGGTCCTTGTTAACGATCCCACCCCCACAGCATTCAAGGCTGTAGACGAAACCGAAAGCACTGACGAGCCAGAGGTGGAAGTCGAAATCATAGTACCTGAGCCGACCCCTGAGCCAGTTCCAGAGCCAGAACCAGTTGTTGAACCAACCCCAGAGCCAGAGCCAGAACCAGTTGTTGAGCCGACCCCTGAGCCTGAGCCCGAGCCCGAGCCGGCAGTTGAGCCAGTCGAGCCAGCAAAAGTGGTTGTAACAGAGCCGTCGCTCTTTGGCGATGATGACCAGTGGACAAGGCCTACCCCATCGCGCCGCAGATTGATTTCACTATACCAAGATGATGCGCACCAGGAGCCAAAGCCTCGCCAGAGGCGCAAAAGTGCAGAGGTAACTCCAGAGCCAAAGGTCGCAGAGCCAACACCTACGCCAGTTCCTGCTCCTGAGCCAGTTTCTGTGCCAACACCTGCTCCCGCACCAGCTCCTACCCCTGCGCCAGAGGTAGCAGAGGATAAGGTTGTGCTTGCAGATACTATTGAGACGCCGCAGACTATAGCCGACACGATACCTTCGCAGCCAAGCATTGGACAGAGTGGAGCGGTAACTACGCTACGCAGTGCTATAAGCGTAGGCGACCGATTTATGCTTATACGCGAGCTATTTGGAGGCGACGAGGCTACATATGAGCGTACTATAGACACCTTAGAGAATTTTGATAATCTTGACGACTGCATAATATTCATTGCCGAGAACTTTACTTGGAGAGCATCTTCAGAGGGGGCTAAGTTGGTAATGGACCTTCTGCAGCGAAAATTGAGTTAGAAGTTGTATGGCAAAACTATATATTGTTCCCACACCTATAGGCAACCTTGAGGATATGACCCTCAGGGCCATAAGGGTGCTTGGAGAGGTAGATTTTATCCTTGCTGAAGATACTCGCACCTCATCGGTACTACTAAAGCACTTCAACATAGACAAACCATTGCGTTCGCACCATAAGTTCAACGAGCACGCAACAGTGCAGTCTGTTCGTGAGGCTATTGAGGCGGGCAGGGATGTAGCACTGATTTCTGATGCCGGTACACCAGGCATTTCAGACCCGGGGTTTCTACTCGTGCGCACCTGCGTTGAGGCGGGTATAGATGTTGAGACGCTACCTGGAGCTACGGCAGCCATCCCTGCGCTTGTGCAGAGTGGTTTTCCATGTGACCGCTTCTGCTTTGAGGGCTTTCTGCCGCAGAAGAAGGGGCGTCAGAAGCGACTCACAGAGCTTGAGAGCGAGAGCAGAACAATCATCTTCTACGAGTCTCCATTTAGGGTTGTCAAGGCGTTAGAGCAGTTTGCAGAGCACTTTGGGGCAGAGCGACGCGTGGCTGTTGTTCGTGAGATAACAAAGAAGTTTGAGCAGACCGTGCGCGGAACGCTTGCTCAGGCGATTGCCCACTTCAAGGCGCATCCGCCAAAGGGAGAATTTGTAATTGTGTTAGCAGGAAAAGACCTTAAAGAGAGGTCAGTGGAGAGTGAAGTGGAGAGTGAAGTAGAGAATGATGAAGAGTAATAGACCAAAGATGGGCCTTAGGGCGTGGCTGTTATGGATATTCTGCCGATCAGTGGCAATACTACCCCACTGGATGCAGTACGGCTGCATTGGCAATATAGTATACTTTCTGCTACGCTATGTAGTACGATACAGACGCAAGTTGATTGTTCGTCAGCTCACTGAATCCTTCCCAGAGCGCAGCAAAAATGAGATAGCTGAGCTGTGTGGAGAGTATTACCGCACATTGGCTGAGACCTTTATCGGCACAATGACTTTGGCGGGGATGAGCGAGCAGAAGAGACTGGAGGTGTTAGATGTAACCGTGCCAGAGAACATTATGGAGGCGGTAAAGGGCAAGCACTTTGTCTACCTCTCCTCGCACCACAACTTTTGGGAGTTTGCACAGTTTGCAGGTCTCAGGTTTCCAAACCACCTGACCCTCTGTGCCTACCACCCACTGACAGATAAGGCGTGGGACGCATTATACTACCACCTGCGCTACAGCAAGGACGCGCTGCCAGTGCCGAGTGCACAGCTTATACGCTACTTCCTTCAACACCGCAAGGATGGCATTGACGGAAGGCAACTGCTGCTCGGGCTTATAGCTGACCAGAACGCCCCACCGCAGGGAGAGGTGCATTGGTACGACTTTCTCAACCACAAGACCCTCTTTTTTGAGGGTGGCGAGCAGATGGCGGTAAAGTTTAACCTACCAGTACTCTACCTCAGTATGAGCAGACTATCTGCGGGCAAGTACCGAGGCGAGGTGATAATGCTCTACGATGGCGTTGAGAGCGTAGAGAAGCATGAGATTACGGAGCGATATGTCCGACAGTTAGAGCGGGATATACTACGAGAGCCCGCTGCCTGGATGTGGTCGCACCGCCGATGGAAATACTACCCCGACCCCGTTACGGACGAGCCTATTTACCGCCGCCAGTAACTGTAGACAATGAAACTAACTAACCCAAGATACCTTAAAATAGTATGGAGACCACAAAGCCCAATTTGAGTTTCGGAGCTAAATGTCTGTGGCTGCTGTGTCGTTCAGTTGCAATTTTGCCCCATTGGGTGCAGTACAAATGTATTGCAGCCTTTATCTACTTTTTGTTGCGATATGTTGTCAGATATCGCCGTAAGTTGATAATAAAACAGATTGCCGACTCGTTTCCACTAAAGAGCGAGCAGGAGGTTGCTGAGATTTGTAACGAGTTTTACAGCCACCTTGCCGAGATATTTATCAGCACGATGAATATGGCGGGCATTACTGACGAGGAGCGAGAGAAACTTGTTAAGTTTAATGTTCCAGACTCTGTCAAAGATGTTGTGGATGGCAGACATCTTGTAGTACTTGCATCGCACTATGGGTTTTGGGAATATGCCCAGTTTGTAGGCCTTGCAATTACTGGATACAGTATGGTTGGCGCATATCACCCACTGTCAAGCAAGGCGTGGGATGAACTGTTCCAGCATTTGAGGACCTTCAAGGATGTCTATCCCGTTCCAAGTCAGCGATATGTGCGCTACTTTATAGAGAACCACAAGACGGGCGTTGCAGGCAAGCCTATGATGCTCGGATTAGCGTCAGACCAGAACTCGCCACCAAAGGGTAAGGTGCACTGGTACAACTTCCTCAACCGCCCTACCCTCTTCTTTGACGGAGGCGAGCAGCTGTCCACAAAGTTCTCACTGCCAGTTGTCTACCTCAGCATGCGCAAGGTAGCACAGGGTAGGTATGACTGCGATGTGATACTTGTTCACGATGGTCGTGAGCCGTTAGAGAAGCACGAGATTACAGAGCGATATGTTCGCCTATTAGAGAGGGATATAGAGCGCGAGCCAGCCTACTGGATGTGGTCGCACCGCCGTTGGAAGTACTACCCAGACCCAGTTACCGGAGAGGCTATATACCGCAGTAAGGGTGTGTAAAACAGAGATTTATGAGAGTTGCTGTAGTAATATTGAACTATAATGGCGAGCATCACCTTGCCCATTATCTGCCGACAGTTGTATGCAACAGTGGCGGAGCAGATATCATTGTGGCTGACAATGGTTCTACAGACAACTCTGTGACACTGATAAAACGAGACTTCAGCTCTGTTAGGTTGGTGGAGTTGGGTAGCAATTACGGCTTTGCAGAGGGGTATAACCGCGCACTTGCAGAGTTGGACGAGTACGACTGCTATGTGTTGCTCAACTCAGATGTCTACACCCCTGAGGGTTGGTTAGAGCCGCTTGTTGCACGAATAGAGTCAGACCCAAACATAGGTGTTGTAGGGCCAAAAATTCTGAGCGATGCGGACCACAGCAGCTTTGAGTACGCCGGTGCTGCGGGCGGATTTATAGACTATCTTGGCTATCCATTCTGCCGCGGGCGTATACTCTCAACCCTTGAGAAGGATGAGGGTCAGTATAACGATGCCCGTGAGGTCTTCTGGGTTGGCGGAGCGGCCTTCTGCGTTCGCAAGAGTGTCTACCGCTCATTAGGGGGTCTTTGTAGCGACTTTTTTGCCCATATGGAGGAGATAGACCTCTGCTGGCGTATGCAGCTTGACGGCTGGAGGGTTGTGGTAGAGCCTAAGAGCAGAGTCTACCACCTCGGTGGCGGAACTTTGGCGGCTAACTCGCCTCGCAAGATATTTCTCAACCACAGAAATAACCTTGCTATGCTCTTTCGCTGCGCCTCGCCTCTTCAACGCGCTGTAGTGGCTGTTGTAAGACCATTTACCGACCTTGCGGCGGCGCTGAGCTACCTTGTAGGGGGTAATAGTGCAGGGGCAAAGGCGGTATTGCGGGCGTGGCGCGAGTTTATCGCATGGCACGGTCGCCTGGCTAAGGAGAGACAAGAGATTCGTGGATATGCAAAGAGCAATCCTCGATATATATATAAAGGTATAATAGTATTGCGCCACCTATTTGGAAAGCGAAAATTTGAGAAGTTACTATGAGAAAACTTGTAATTATTCCGACCTATAACGAGAAGGAGAATGTCGCCGCAATGATTGATAAGGTGCTATCTCTTAATGGAGAGTACAACCTACTCTTTGTTGATGACGGCTCTCCCGATGGTACTGCCGACATTATCCGCGACAAGCAGAAGCAGTCTCCAGAGAGGATAAATCTTATCTGCCGCACGGGCAAACTCGGCCTTGGAACGGCATATATCACAGGCTTCAAGTGGGCGTTAGAGAATAACTACGACCTGATTTTTGAGATGGACTGCGACTTCTCACATAACCCCGACGACCTTAGCCGACTCGCAGCGCGCCTTGAGACTGATGCCGATGTGGCTATCGGTTCACGATATGTTCGCGGTGTGAATGTTGTCAACTGGCCACTGTCTCGTCTGTTGATGAGCTACTTCGCCTCTAAATATGTCAAGATTGTAACCGGTATGCCTGTCTGCGATGCTACAGCGGGCTTTGTGGGCTATCGCGCAGAGGTTCTGCGCACATTAGACCTCGACCGCGTGCAGATGATAGGTTACGGCTTCCAGATAGAGATGAAATATACCGCTTGGAGATATGGATTTAAGATTGCCGAGGAGTCAATCATCTTCGTCGACCGCGAGGCGGGCACCTCAAAGATGTCCAGCGGCATCTTCGGCGAGGCATTCTTTGGCGTACTTAAACTCCCTTTCCGCCGCATCAAAAAGCAGTAGTGGCTCAATTAGAACAACCGCATTTTGTCGTCAGAGTGTGGCGCAGCGTTGGTGGGCTACGCAGGACAGAGAATTTAAGGAATTTAGTGAAGTTAAGGAATATTAACGAAAAAAACTCTCTAAACTCACTAAATTCTCTAAACTCACTAATCTCACTACAATCAGCGCACCCAATTTTGTCGTCAGAGTGGGGCATATACAACGCTCGGGCTATAAAATAGCGAAGGGTAGTACTAACTCGTACGACCCTTTGCTCATTTTATAGGTTAGCGGAAGTAGATGCCCCGCTATCACGACAAAATTACTCTTCTGCCTCAGCCATTGTATGATAAACATTCACCACATCGTCATCCTCCTCAAGCTTTTCAACGAGCTTCTCGACAGCCTCACGAGCCTCTGCGTCAAGCTCCTTGGTGTCGGTAGGGATGCGAACACTCTCACCAGAGATAATCTCATAGCCCTGGTCGTCAAGCCACTTCTGGATAGCACCGAAAGACTCATAAGCGGCATAAACGGTAATACCATCCTCCTCGGCGTAGAACTCATCAACGCCAAGGTCAATCATCTCAAGCTCAAGCTCCTCAGCATCTACACCCTCAGCTGCCTTGAACTTGAATACGCACTTGTGCTCAAACATAAATGCCACGCTACCTGAGTTACCGAGGCTACCACCGCACTTGTTAAAGTACATACGAACACTTGCCACAGTACGGTTTGTGTTATCAGTTGCGGTCTCCACAAGGAAGGCAACACCGTGAGGACCATATCCCTCGTATACAACCTCCTTATAGTCAGCGGCATCCTTATCTGTTGCACGCTTAATTGCGCGCTCAACATTCTCCTTAGGCATATTCTCAGCCTTAGCGTTCTGCATAAGGATACGCAGGCGAGTGTTTGCCGATGGATCTGGACCGCCAGCCTTAACTGCAATCTCAATCTCCTTACCAATCTTTGTGAAAACGCGAGCCATATGACCCCAACGCTTCATCTTACGCGCTTTGCGATACTCAAAAGCTCTTCCCATAGTTGTCTCTATTTTATATTTTTAATTTTTATTGATTTCTAAACCGCAAAGTTATAAAAAAGTTGAGATTTTTCTTAATTTTGCATCAAAATAGTAACAATTTTTCAATTATGGATAGAGAAATAGCTCTTGCCCTTGAGGTTCTCCGCCGTGGAGGGATAATTCTTTACCCCACAGATACGGTTTGGGGTATAGGTTGTGATGCGACAAATGCTGAGGCTGTGCAGAGGATTTACGACCTTAAGCAGAGTGCTGACAAGAGGTCTATGCTTGTGCTGTGCAAGGATGCCGATATGGTTGTTCGCTATGTTAACAAGGCCCCTGGTATCGCCTTTGAGGTTATGGAGATGGCGACAAAACCGCTGACCCTTATCCTTCCAGGTGCAGCTGGTGTGGCTGCTAACCTTATTCCTGAGGAGGGTACGCTGGGCGTGAGAGTGCCCAACCACGACTTCTGTCAGAAGCTACTCTACAAGTTTGGCAAGCCTATAGTATCTACATCGGCAAACATATCTGGCGAGAAGACTCCTAAGAGCCTTGCTGAGGTTAAGAAGGTAATTATAGAGGGGGTTGATTTTGTCGTAAACCCACGCTTTCAGGGTCGCCCAACGGGCGCTCCAAGCTCGATTATCGCCTTTGGTGAGGATAGTGAGATAAAGATTATCCGATAGTTAGAGACCACTTACAAAATCTGTATTCCACTCTCCATCTGCCGAGATGCAGATAACTGGTCGGTTTATCTCCACGCTCTTGAGCCATTGGTATGTCTTATATAGGCAATATCCATTTCCCGACTCCTTGCCCGCCAAGCTGTAGGCAATAATGCAAGGGTGGTTGCGGGTGCGGTAGTACATACTCTTTGTGCGCTCAAGGTATTGAGCAACAAGTTGCGGATTGTTTGACGTTGTGCCACCAATAGCGCGATTATTTGGCTCGGCAGTAGCATTGACCGCCACCTGCTCAATAACATAAACACCCAGCTGGTCGCACAAATCATAGAACCAGAGCGGCTGTGGAGCATCTGGGCGGAGGGTGTTATACCCCTTGCTCTTCAGCGCGAGGATATCCTTACGGCTTTGGGTGCGAGACTGGTTAGCATTATATGCTATATCTTTGATTACTATCTGCTTACCGTTGCGGAAAATATTTCCACCCTCAAAGGTCGTCTTACCCGCACCAATGCGTACAGGTAGGTACTCAAATGGCTTTCCACCGCGCTTTATATAGAGTGTTGTACGATACAGCGACGGCTTGGCCGCACTCCAAAGGTAGCGAAGCTCTGCTCCCAGGTCAATCCTTACTTTAAGGGTATCGCGGCTCTTTGCGGCAACATTAAACTCACGCACAGCGTAGTCAACAAGCTTACGCTCAGGAGTATATATGTCGTAACCAATAGATATAGTCTCCTCAACATTAAAGTCGTTGCCAGCGATAATATCTAACTCAAGGTGTAGCTTACCCTCGCGCTGAACAATGGCAGCGTCGTAGTCAAAGATAGATGCGCGATGCTGGGCAAAGATATAACAACCGCTAAATTGTGCCAATCGTGACTTGGCAGTTCCCTCACTAAGTTCTGGGCAGTTTGACGGGCGAAGCAACAGCACCACCTCGTTCTCCCCCTGACGCAAATATGGAGAGATAAAGTAGTCGGCAGGGGTCGCTGCATCCTCCGCAGAGATTACCACAGAGCCGTTTATAGCGATGTCGTACGCGCTGAAAGTGTTCTCAATATGCAGATAAGCGTTGTAGTCGTTCCACGACGCAGGCACAACAATCTTCTGCCCGTACATCGCAATAGAGCCAATATCCCCCATCTTCTGTGGAGCATAAGAGATATAGTTCAGCGTCTTGGAGTGGTCTCTGTTTACCGAGTCCTCACGAGTATCGTAGAGCGTAAATTGGCTACGATATGTCCTCTGCGCCAAAACCGCCGAACAGACCGCCATAAAAACCACAAGTAAAGCAAGTTTTTTCATAGTTTGTCTCATAACTTTGCAAAGATACGATTATTTTCGTAACTTTGCGAGTTAGAAATCAAAGAAAACAAATATAATACAAAAACAATTATGCGTATAGCTCAATTATTAAAGTCAACCGATTACAACAGCCAGGTTGTTGTAAAGGGTTGGGTAAGAACAAAGCGAGGCAACAAGAATGTGGCATTTATCGCCCTAAACGACGGTAGTTGTGTTGCCAATATTCAGATTGTGGTTGATTTGCAGAAGATTGACGAACAGAGTCTCAAGGCTGTTACCACAGGCGCTTGCATCTGCGTTAAGGGTACTCTTGTAGAGAGTCTTGGCGCTGGTCAGGGCGTTGAGGTGCAGGCTGAGAGCATTGAGGTTTACGGAACGGCCGACCCAGAGACATACCCTCTTCAGAAGAAGGGTCACTCACTTGAGTTCTTGCGCGACATTGCATACCTACGTCCGCGTACAAACACTTTCGGCGCAGTGCTTCGTATTCGCCACGCTATGGCGTATGCTATCCACAAGTACTTCAACGACAAGGGCTTCTACTACCTCCACACTCCACTTATCACAGCCTCTGACTGTGAGGGTGCAGGTGCAATGTTCCAGGTAACAACCCTTGACCTAAATAACCTTCCAAAGGGTGAGGATGGTAAGGTAGACTACACTCAGGACTTCTTTGGCAAGCCTTGCTCTCTTACCGTTTCTGGTCAGCTTGAGGGTGAGCTTGGTGCTCTTTCGCTTGGTCAGATTTACACTTTCGGCCCTACTTTCCGCGCTGAGAATTCAAACACTCCACGCCACCTCTCTGAGTTCTGGATGATTGAGCCAGAGATGGCTTTCTACGAGCTTGAGGATAATATGGAGCTGGCTGAGGAGTTCCTTAAGTACCTTATCCGCTACGCCCTTGACAACTGCCGTGAGGACCTTGAGTTTATGAACAAGATGTGGGATAAGGAGCTTATCGAGCGACTCAACTTTGTGCTTGAGAATGACTTTGTGCGCCTTGACTATACTGAGGGTATCCGCATCCTGCAGGAGTCTGGCCGTAAGTTTGAGTTCCCTTGCCACTGGGGTTGCGACCTGCAGTCAGAGCACGAGCGTTACCTTGTTGAGGAGCACTTCAAGCGTCCAGTAATTCTGATTAACTATCCAAAGGAGATTAAGGCATTCTATATGAAGCAGAACGAGGATGGCAAGACTGTACGCGCAATGGATGTATTGTTCCCAAAAATCGGCGAGATTATCGGCGGATCGGAGCGTGAGGCAGACTATGGCAAGCTTCGTGCACGCATTGACGAGCTTCATATTCCGGAGAAGGATATGTGGTGGTACCTTGACACCCGCCGTTGGGGTTCTGCACCGCACTCTGGTTTTGGTCTTGGCTTTGAGCGTCTGCTGCTCTTTGTGACTGGTATGGGAAATATCCGCGATGTGATTCCATTCCCTCGTACTCCAAAGAACGCAGAGTTCTAAAAGAGCTGTTTTCTTCGGTTTGAGGCGAAATAAAAGAGTTAGCTATGTCAATTTCACAGAGACAACAACTTCTGCAGCAGCAGAAACTTTCGCCCCAGCAGATACAGATGATAAAGCTGCTGGAGCTGCCTACGGCATTGCTTGAGCAGCGCATCAAACAGGAGATAGAGCAGAATATCGTGCTTGAGGAGGACCACTCTGAGACTGAGGGTGAGGAGCCTATTGAGATCTCTATGGATGAGTATCTTAAGGAGGATGACACCCCATCGTACAAGAGCCGCCTGAACCACTACTCTAAGGACGACCGTCCCCGAAATTTTCAGATTTCGGGCGGTCGTTCTTTGCAAGAGTACCTTATCGAACAGCTCGGTTTTCGCACGCTTACCGATACTGAGCGTGGTATTGCCGAGTTTATTGTCGGCAGTATTGACAGCGACGGATATTTGCGCCGCGACTTACAGTCCGTGAGCGACGATATAGCCTTTACATTAGGCATTGAGGTAGATGTAGAGGAGTTAGAGCACCTGCTCTCAATCATCCAGCACCTTGAGCCTGTGGGTGTAGGGGCGAGAGATTTACGAGAGTCTCTGCTGCTACAGCTTAATAGTCAAAACCTTGATACTGAGGCTAAAATACTCGCCAATAAGATTCTTACAGACCACTTTGAGGAGTTTGCAAAGAAGCACTACGAGCGAATGATTGCCCGTCTGGGCGTTACCGAGGAGCAGTTCCGCGCGGCGGTGCAGGAGATACAACACCTCTCGCCAAAGCCAGGCAACCTCTTCTCGGAGGATAGCGACGGTGCGCCGTATATCATCCCCGACTTTATCCTTGACTACCGCGATGGTCGCTTTGACCTTCAGCTCAACTCTTACAACATCCCCGAGCTGAAGATTAACCGCCACTATATGGATGTAATTCGCCAGACACAGGGCAAGAGCGATGAGCGCATGAGCGAGCAGGAGAAGGAGGCCGTGCAGTTTGTAAAGAGTAAGATAGATGCCGCTAAGTGGTTTATGTCGGCCATAAAACAGCGCCACGACACCCTTATGCGTACTATGCAGACCATTCTTGACTATCAGCAGGAGTACTTTAAGGATGGCGACCGTAGCCGCCTTAAGCCGATGATTCTTAAGGACATAGCCGACCGCACAGGCCTTGATGTTTCGACAATCTCTCGCGTAGCAAATAGCAAGTATGTCCAGACCAGCTTCGGCATAATACTCCTTAAATCGCTCTTCTCGGAGGCTATGCAGACTGTTTCGGGCGAGGAGGTGTCGAGCTACGAGATTAAAAATCTTCTTGAGCAGTGCATTACTGAGGAGGATAAGCGACGCCCGCTGACCGACGAGCAGCTGATGAACATCCTCAACGACAAGGGCTACTGCATCGCCCGCCGCACGGTTGCTAAGTACCGCGAGATGCTCGGGATACCAGTCGCACGACTCAGAAAAGAGATATAGAAAATTTTGACTGCTGTTATCACATAACGATATAGGGGGGCTTCCCCCTTTTTTGTATTATCCCCCTCCGAAAACTCAAAAATATACAGCTATGAAACCACTGAAGATTGGAGAGTTGGAGGTTACAGAGCCGATAGTTAGGTGGAGTATGGGTGTTGGTATTTCGCTGTCTGGTCTTTCTTTAGCAATCGCTGAGACGAGTGGCATCTGTGGCATAAACATTGATAGTATTCTGGTGTAAACAAAAAACATCAGAACAATGAAAAGATTTTTACTTTCAGTGTCCGTAGTGGCACTTGCAGTATGCAGTTTTATCGGTTGCTCACAGCAGAAGCAGTGGAACAGAGAGCAGCGCCAAGCCCTTCGTGAGATGTTGAAGGATTATCGCCAGATGATCTACCTAAACAACCTTACCGAAGCGGAGTATATGCTCTTTGCAGACCAAGTGGCTGCCGATATAGAGCAGGACTACCCCGTCTATACAACCTTTGTAGAGCTTCCTGCGGTAAATGACACGGTGCAGGTATATGTTGTAACGACCATTGTCGAGCAGCTGGCTACCGATGCCCGCAATATGCGCCATCTATTCCCGTACAACACTCTTGTAGAGAGCAATGTCCTGCCAAGTGGCCTTGACCGAGTACAGCAGAACGCATTCTACCGCTGTCTTGCCCAGAGGGTCAATAACACCTTCCCGACCGTTGATAGCTTTGTCAATGCCGTTATTTCGGACACCACATCAATGTCTACTATCACTCAGCTTGAGCAGCAGTGCGCAAACGATTTGTTCGGCTGGCAAGTTGATATAATTGAGGTCGTTGAGAGCAACTAAAGAAAAATGGGGATGACTAAAAAAATTGTCATCCCCATTTTTTAGCAAAAACAACTCATCTACTCCTCGCCCTCGACAAGGCAACGGGTAAGGCCCATTTCAGAAGCCGCCTTCTCCTTTGAGAATAGGAAGTAGAGGCAACTGCACTCTGTTGCAAGCTCTCCCTCACTGTTGTATATCTCTCCCACAATAGTGACAAGATTTCGGCGCACCTCTTTAGTTCGTGCCTTGAGGGTCAGCTTTCCGCCATTGGTATGTACTGGTTTGCGATATCTAATCTCCATCTTTGATGTTACAGCACCCGTCTGGAACTTGCGGAACACTACCCAACCACACAACTCATCAAGCAACGCCGCCTGAACGCCTCCGTGCAGAGTGTTTACCCAACTCTGGTGCTCGCCATCTGGTTCCCAGAAGCTTACAATATCGTCACCATCCTCGTAGAACTCCATCTTCAGGCCGTGCTGATGGTCAGGGTCGCAGCCAAAGCAGTGATATCCCTCCACACCCAACCACGGGTTGATAATCTTCTTCATAATTGTGCTTTTATCGTTAAACGATACAAAGGTAATAAAAACAGATGGAACAATTACTATTCCATCTGTTCAAAAAGGGTTATTATACATCCTATTTTACCACCTCTGAAGGCAGAGCCTTAAACAGAGCCTTGATTGCTCCCTGCTGAAGCAGAATAAGCTGGTCGCCGTCAATGTCGTAGTGGGTAACACCGCCCAGTACGGCTGTAAACTGACTCTCAAGCTCGCCATTCTCTGGGCAGAGCATCATTGTAGTACCTACCTGACCGAAGTCAATGGCGTAGTTCTCTGCTACGGTGTACTGACCCAGCAGACGGTTGCAAGCACCAATGCCTGCCAGAGAGCCATCCTCGCCAAGTGTGATGTTAAAGCTGTTTATAGGAAGGTCAATATCTTTACCCTCAAGCTGTACAAGGTGCCACTCAGTTCCCTTCAGTGGCTTAGCGTTCTTCTGTCGCTGACGGCACGCCGAGCAGCAACCTACAAGGATTGTTGCGCAAAGTAGCGCAAAAAAGATTGATTTAAGTCTCATAGTTGTCATAATTTAAATTAAATATTCTCTTGTTGTAATCTGAACACCATCTTTTGGCGTTCAATCTCATTTATCAGCTCCTCTGTCGTTGGCAGATATGTAAGGTATTTGGCTTGGAACATACGGTCATTGTCCTTCAAGATGGAGTATCTTGCCATATCCTGACTTGTTTGTGAGCATAGGATTAAGCCGATAGTTGGGTTGTCGCCCTCTGTTCTCTTTAGCTCATCATACATCCTAAGATACATATCCATCTGTCCAACATCTTGATGTGTTATCTGTTCTGTCTTCAAATCAACCAAAAGGAAACACTTTAGAATGTAATTATAGAAGACAAGGTCAATATAGAAGTCTCCCATATCCGTGCGGATATGTTGCTGACGGGCAACAAACGCATAACCTTTGCCTAACTTAACTCCATTATAAACTTCTGCAAGTGGGTAATAATTGCACTCTCCATATGGGTCTCGGAAAAGTCCACATTTGGAGCTAATCCGAGAAATTCAGCGACAACAGGATTCTTTATAAACTCCAACTTATCCGCCTTACTATTTGTCAGTGACTCCTCTACCAACATTTGTTGAGACTGCAATAAACGATAATAGTATTGAGAGGCAATATTACGATGCAGTGTTCTTACGCTCCACATCTCCTTTTCAGCTTCCAGCATATACCAATTACGAGCCTCTTTATTGTCTACTGTCAACAGCTCTCTAAAGTGTGTCCATGTGAGATTTGGCATTCGCGAGTGCCAAATCTCTAACTCGCTGAAATAGAGATAGAACTGTCGGTAGTCTTGTAGTCGTCTTGCAGAGTAACTATTACCATACAATGGTACTAATTCTGCCGCAAGGCTCTTAAGCAAAGATTTTCCATACTCGGCACGGGCAGCTCCGCCCTGCTCCTGCTCAACAATACGACGACCCAACATCCAATATGCCTGAATCATTGCTTTGTTGATTGAGGAGAATGCCTCTCTTTGAGCCCTCTCAATAATCTGCTTAATATCAACTACAAAGGTATCAATATTGGAGACTATTTTCATAATATCCTACTTTATAAGTTCGTTTGGCATTGGGACCCTTTTGCCTGTAGTGCGGAAGGTTGGCAGAAGAGCATCGTATCCCTCAAGTTTGGCTGTTAGCGCATCGGCCATTTCGCGGAGCTTCTCTGGTTGAGTCGCTGATAGGTCATTGCGTTCGGTAATATCCTCGCCAATATTATACAGCTCAAGGGTCTGCTCGCGGTGGCGGTAGACAATCTTCCAGTCGCCCTTGCGGAGGCTACTCATATAGTCAATGTCGTGCAGCTGATATGGCTTCCACTGGTGTGGGAAGTGGGCAAGTACCTCGCGCTCAGGATCTATGCCCGAAACGGACAGAGGTACAACAAAGTCGTTTGCCTGCTTCTGGGTGCTAATCTCGCCCGACTCCATAGCCTTTTTAGCCATCTGCGAGCCGTCAGTAAGTAGGCGCACAATGCTCTTGCCATCAATACTCTGCACAGTTTTGTAATTCTCTATGCCCGCCATCTCAAGTATTGTAGGGTAGATATCCTCCGCAACAACTGGTGTATTTAGGCGCGTGCCAGCAGCGACCTTGCCCTTCCAGTAGACAACCATAGGCACGCGGATACCAGCCTCGTAGCACGAAGCCTTACCCTCGCGCAGTGGCGAGTTCTGGGTGTGGCGAACTCCACCCTTTGATAGATTTTCGGAGTTGCCGCCATTGTCGGACATAAAGACGATAATGGTATTGTCCAGCACATCGCGTGCTTTAAGATATGCCATTAGTTCGCCCAGACTCTTATCCATACCCTCGCACATAGATGCAAAGCGAGCCTCTCCCTCATCCATACCTCGGTCTATATATTTGCTGAAGAAACGCATATCGCGGTGTATAGGCGTATGGACAGCGTGGTGGCAGAAGTTGAGGTAGAACGGTATGCCGTTGTCTATCGGATAGTCAAGGGTCTTAAGTGCCTCAAGGGTCAGCGCCTCGGTAAGGTGAGTCTTTGTGCCGTAGTACTCGGTCATATTCTGCACCGAGAAGAAGTTCCACTTATCTGCCGTGTTTCCATAGTTCTCCTCGCCATAGTAGCTGCGGGGCTTGCCGGCAACCTGTCCCGCCACATTGACACAGAAGCCCATATTGTATGGATTTGCCGCAGGAGTGCCATTTGGAGCCCAGTGGCCCTTGCCGACATGGATAGTATAGTAGCCATTCTCCTTCAAAATCTGCGGATAAGGGGTGATATGCACAGCGCGGTCAAGCGGCTCGGCAGATGGAGTTACTCCGTTTATGTTCCAGTCGGTGCGCTCTACAGTATCATCAAGCTCGCTGCTTGGAGTGTCAGTAGCATCGGGATTCCAATCCTTTGTTACTGATGTATAGTTCGTAATTCTGGTATGGGCAGCATTCATACCCGACATAATAGATGTGCGGGTAGGTGTAGATACTGGGCATACATATGCCGAGGTCATCACAGCACCCGCCTCTGCAAGGGCAGCAATGTTTGGCGTGTCGTGGCGCAGATTAAAGGGGTATACCTCCTCGCCAAAGGCCACAGATGTGTCAAGCCATCCGAGGTCGTCAATCAGAAATAGAACAATGTTTGGTTTTTCTTCCTCTGTCGCGCAACTTGCCAACGGAAGCGCAAGGGCTACAGAAGAGAGTGTTTTTAGTGTGGTTTTCATTGTTATGGGTTTAGGTTATCGGTTTTTATCTACCTCGCGGCGGTTTATAAGTGCCTGAGTGATAGTATGTTCGTCCACATACTCAAGCTCATCGCCAAAGCCTATTCCGCGGGCGATAGTTGTTATCTTCAGACGCTCAAAGCGTTTGAGGCAGTTCATAAGGTAGAAGAGCGTTGTCTCGCCCTCCACAGATGCCGAAATGGCGATAATAACCTCCTTAACCTCACCCATAGCGATGCGGTCAAGAAGCAGGTCAATCCTCAAATCTGACGGACCTATGCCCTGCATTGGCGAGATAACGCCACCCAGGACATTGTACACACCGCGATACTGGCGGGTCTTCTCGATAGATAGTAGGTCGGCCACCTGCTCAACCACGCAGAGGGTTGTTCTGTCGCGCTTTGTATCGGCGCAAATCTCGCAAATCTCACTGTCAGAGAGGTTTCCGCACTTGGCGCAGTGGCAAATATTGTTTCTAAACTCAGAGATACTCTCTGTCATTGCCGCCACATCCTCCCGCTCCATCTTCAGTATGTGCATAGCAAGGCGCAGAGCCGTTCTACGACCCACGCCTGGCAAGCGGTTAAGCTCACTGACGATATTTTCTAATAGAAGTGACATTATTAGATGTTGTTTAAGATTTGTTTGCGAAATTATTTTATAGCTGTTTTGTGACCGTTTTCTTATATGATTTGAGGCGCATAGGGGTTCCTATGTAACGAAAATCATATGAGAAAAGAGTCGTAAACAGCATAAAAGAGTGAGATAAATAAATTTTAATCAACATCTAAATCCTTTCCAAATGAGACAACTCTGTCCAGCCCTTCTTGCCATCTGCAATAGTAACCTCTGCCCAACCCTCAACCTCGGATGAGATTGTGACTTTTGTACCCTCGTGAAGCACAAAGAGGTCTGTGGCGTCGCTATCTGGCGAGCTCTTGACAGATATTGCAGAGCTCATAACAATAGCCCCCTCGCGGTTTATAATATCACTACGCTCGGCAAGGGCAAAGGCTGTGGTTACAATAAAGAGTGCAAAGGCGACAATAGTGCCATAAAATCCACCCTTACGAACCGCGAGGCGTGTTCCAAGAAGGAAAAGGAGCAGCAGCACAAGCGTTGCACCAAGAAACACCAGTGAGATAACACTCCACGCAGTGCAGCTCAATGCACGCTGAACTTGCTCAATCCAACGCTTAAGGAAGAACTGCGGTACTTGCGCAATCTTATCCTTTGTAAGCGACTCGGCAATCTCGAGGTTATAACGAGCATCATCCATAGCAGGACTTACAACCAGTGCGCGGTTGTAGTAGAGGATTGCCTTACCAAGATTACCACCCTTAAAGTAGGCATTGCCCATATTGTAGTATAGACGAGCAGAGTAAAGGCCCCTATTCTCTATTGCAGAGTATAGCTGCGCAGAGGCGGCAAAGTCACCATCAATATATGCCTGATTAGCCCTCTCCCAGAGGGTGTTGCTATCTAACGACTGCTCTACAGGCTGCTCTACAACCACCTCTGTTGTATCACTCTGCGCGGCAGCAGTAAAGGTCAATGCTATAGCCGCTATGATTGAAAGAATATATCTCATTGTACTACTTTTTTACTACTGATTCAATCTTTGAGACAATATCTATGCCCCTGCCATATATCTCGTTCATCGTTGCCGACTCCACAGGCGAATACTGGGCCTCCTCACACAGCGAGATTATCGAGATAATATCCTTTGCCTGGTCTACTGCCCCTCGGCGAGTAAGCTCCTCGCGAATAGTCTCCTTTGTAAGATCCGCGACAGGGATGTTAAATCTGTCGGAGATATATCCCCAAAGCGCGCGAAGCATCTCCTCGTAGAAGGCGTGACGATTCTGCTCTCGCATATACCTCTCGGCTGCGCGGAAACGCTGCACAGCAACCTTATTTGCCCTACGACCCTTGACAAGAGCGGTATTGTGACTATCACGAATGCGCTTGCCAATGACAAAGTACAGTACTACAGAGAGTAGCAACATTGCCACCACAATGACAAAGTAGAGCGGTGAGAATACTAATGGAGCTACTACAGCGTGGAGATTTGGACGGGTGAGCTTTATAAAGCGGATATCACTACCAAGCAACCTTACATCCTGCTTGCCCACAATAGTTGTCACTGTTGGCGATGAGGCTGGGCTACTCTTGTCAGGCGTGATAGTGACCGCAAAGCTCTCTGAAGTGAGAGTCACATACTGCCTACTCTCAGGGCTGAAGTATGTAAACTCTATTGGGGCAATGGTATAATCACCCTCAGCCCTTGCAATAAATGGATACTCAAAGCGACGGAAGCCACTGCTACCAGCAGCTGTTGTGCGAATCTGCTCTGTTGACTTTACATCGTACAGCTCAAATGTTGCAGGAAGAGTAATCTTAGGCTCCTGCACAAAGCCGATATTTCCCGTTCCAGATATCTTCAGGTCTATATTTGCCGCTGAGTTTGCCGCCATCTCTGTAAGAGATATGTGCGCCTCCATCGTATACTTACCTACAGCACCGGTAAACGATTGAGGTGCGCCTGCAGGGAAAGGCTTGACATCTATCGTCACGGCTGGCGAGACAACCTCGCGGCGCAGATTGTAGATGTCGTGCGTATTGTCAAAGAAAGAGTTGCGTGGGCGATTATTGCGGACAAACATCTGCGCTATGATAGTAATCTTGGCAGGCTCGATTGTAAGCTTTCCACTCTGCTGCGGGTAGAGGATATACTCGCCAAGGTTGTAGGCGTCGTAGACCTTACCGTTTAGAGTTTCGCGGAAAGGGCCCTGCTCCGCCTCCAGCTGCTGACTCCAGAAGCCGTCAAAACTTGGGAGTTTCGCCCCCTCAGAGCCGATAACATTGACTCTGCTGTAGAGCTTTAGCGTTGCACGCACCGCCTCGCCCTTGTACACCGATGAGCGAGAGACATTTACGCGAAGCATAAGGTCGTCCTTTGCTATCTGACCCGCGGCACGCTGCTCAAGACTCTGCTCCTGCTGCTGACTACTCTGCGGAGAGTCTCCAGCACCACTATCATCCCCACCACTGCGCACCTCAATAGGCGTTACTTGGGTAGAGTAGCTCTTGCCATCAACACCAATCTTCGCTACGCCAATCTTATGCTCGCCTGCACTGCTTGCTTGCAGAACATAGCTTATGGTGTAGTTGTAACTCTTTGTCATTGAGCCGTTTATAATCTGCACAGAGGAGCCGTGCGAGACAGAAGGACCCGCAAGGACATCAAAACCCTCAAACGAAGGGGCCTCAAACGACCTATCATCGGGCTTTGCATTGAGCGCAAACTCAACCCTAAACGCCTCCGAGGCATTTACAATCATCGGAGCGTTGGTCTGGAATGCCACCTCCTCGGCATACGCCACACAAAACATCAAAACCGCCAAAATGGCGACAAATAATCTCTTTCCCATATATTGGAAACGAATAAAAAGCAAATTTATTGCCATTGACCCTCAACAAGCCATTGGCATCTATAGAAGAAATCCGCCATTGGCGGATAGTGAAGCAATTATAAGCGGGTACGAAAACACCCCACCCCCGTAAATTCTATTTTAGGTGTGGGATTTCAAGGCTTTCAATTTTAATCAGGCAGGGACATACTTGTCTGTATTTCCCTGTCTGAATTAAAATTGTATAACGCGGAAATCACCGCCTAAAATCAAACTAATGTGCGAAGTCTGCAAAGAAGTCATTACCCTTATCATCTACGATGATGAATGCAGGGAAGTTCTCTACATAAATCTTGCGGACAGCCTCCATGCCGAGCTCTGGGAAGTCAACAACCTCAACGCTCTTGATAGAGTTCTTTGCAAGGATAGCAGCAGGGCCGCCGATAGAGCCGAGGTAGAAGCCGCCGTGAGCCTTACAAGCGTCAGTAACAGCCTTTGAACGGTTACCCTTTGCAACCATAACCATAGAGCCACCAACGCTCTGGAACAGGTCTACATATGGGTCCATACGACCAGCTGTTGTAGGGCCGAATGAGCCTGACGCCATACCAGCAGGGGTCTTTGCAGGACCTGCGTAGTATACTGGGTGGTTCTTGAAGTACTCTGGCATAGGCTTACCCTCGTCAAGCATCTGCTTAATGCGAGCGTGAGCAATATCGCGAGCAACGATAAGTGTACCCTTAAGGTTAAGGCGAGTCTTGATAGGGTACTGAGTAAGGATTTGGCGAACCTTATCCATACCCTCGTCAAGGTCGATATCTACTGCTGGAGACATTGCTGGAGCCTGCTCTGGAAGGAAGCGAGCTGGATTCTTCTCAAGCTGCTCAATGAAGATACCCTCTGGGGTAATCTTTGCCTTGATATTACGGTCTGCAGAGCAGCTAACGCCGATAGCTACTGGGCAAGAGGCTGCGTGGCGAGGTGCACGAATTACGCGAACATCGTGTACAAGGTACTTACCTCCAAACTGTGCGCCGATACCCATCTCCTGACAAATTTTGAGAATCTTCTCCTCCCACTCAAGGTCACGGAAGCAACGGCCGCCCTCGTTACCAGATGTTGGAAGCTCATCAAGATAGCCTGCAGAGGCCTTCTTAACAGTTGCAAGACACATCTCAGCAGATGTTCCACCGATACAAACTGCAAGGTGATAAGGAGGGCAAGCAGATGTGCCAAGGTCCTTAATATGCTCCTTGAAGAACTTAACGAGTGACTCCTCATTGAGCAGAGCCTTAGTCTGCTGATAGAGGAAGGTCTTATTTGCTGAGCCACCACCCTTAGTGATAAAGAGGAACTCATACTCCATACCTGGATGGCCACCATAGATGTCAATCTGTGCAGGGAGGTTGGTGCCAGAGTTGTGCTCGTCAGTCATTGTGATAGGCACAACCTGTGAGTAGCGAAGGTTACGCTCTGCGTATGTCTGGTAAGCACCGCGAGAGATATACTCAGCATCCTCAACGCCAGTGTATACATCCTCGCCCTTGTGAGCTACGCAGATAGCAGTACCTGTATCCTGACAAGTTGGAAGCTCGCCCTCGGCAGCAACAACAGAGTTCATAAGCATTGTGTAGGCTACAAACTTGTCGTTATCTGTAGCCTCGCTATCCTCAAGGATGTTACGAAGCTTCTGCAGATGTGAAGCGCGGAGGTAGAAAGATACATCTGTATACGCCTCCTTAGCAAGTAACTCAAGACCCTTAGGGTCAACCTTAAGAATCTGACGACCGTCACACTCTACAACCTTCACATAGTCCTTTGTAAGCAGACGATACTCGGTGTTGTCGCGCTCGATTGGGAGCGGCTCCTGATAAATAAATTCAGCCATAATATTGTTTTTTAATAGTGTTTGCGCATCATAAAACACACAAAGGTATAAAATTATGCTGAAAGTTGAAAGGCAGAAGGTAAAACTTTTCATCTTTTTCGTTATATTTGCAACTGTTATGAGTGTTACAGACCTTCTTCTAATCGCCGTGGGGCTATCTATGGACGCCTTTGCGGTAGCAATCGGCAAGGGATTGTCGGTAAGAAAGGTGCGCCCAAAACACAGCCTTATTGTTGGCGGTTGGTTTGGTGGTTTTCAGGCACTTATGCCCGTTTTGGGCTACTATTTAGGCATCAGTTTTGCTGATTTTGTAGAGAGCGTAGACCACTGGATAGCCTTCGTGATGTTGGGCATTATCGGTTTTAATATGATTCACGAGTCGCTGACAAAGGGTTGCGAGAGGAGTAGTGACGATTTTAGCCCAAAGGCGATGCTTCCGCTGGCGGTAGCAACGAGCATTGACGCGCTGGCTATAGGCATCTCACTCGCCTTTCTGAAGGAGGAGATTTTTGCACCCGCAGCCACTATAGGTATCACCACGGCAGTTCTCTCGGCTATAGGTCTGTATATCGGAAATGCCTTCGGCTGCAAGTATAAGTCTAAGGCGGAGTTTATGGGCGGTGCGGTGCTCATTTTAATTGGAATAAAAATTCTTGTAGAGCATACATTATAAAAAATAGTAATACTATGAATGACAAGCAGTTACAACTTAATCCTAATAAGGTAGTCGCCTTCTTAGGTAAGCCTTGTAGTCAATTTACAAAGGCGGACATTGTAAAGTTTATCAGCCAGAACGACATCCGTATGGTCAACTTTATGTACCCTGCGGGCGACGGACGACTCAAGACGCTCAACTTTGTTATTAACAATGCCGAGTACCTTAATACAATTCTTAGCTGCGGCGAGCGTGTTGACGGTAGTAGCCTCTTCCCATTTATTGAGGCTGGTAGCAGTGACCTCTATGTCCTGCCACGCTTCTCTACAGCCTTTGTAGACCCATTTGCTCAGATACCGACCCTTACAATGCTCTGCTCATACTTTAACAAGGATGGTCAGCTGCTTGAGAGCTCGCCGGAGAATACTCTTCGCAAGGCTTGCAAGGCCTTTAACGAGGTTACAGGAATGGATTTTGAGGCTATGGGCGAGTTGGAGTACTATGTTATCGCGCCAGACGAGGGACTCTTTCCTGCTACCGACCAGAAGGGCTACCACGAGTCGGCTCCATACGCGAAGTTCAACCACTTCCGCACCCAGTGTATGTCTTACATCGCTCAGGCGGGCGGACAGATTAAGTATGGTCACTCCGAGGTGGGTAACTTTACTATCGACGGAATGATTTACGAGCAGAACGAGATTGAGTTCCTGCCTGTCCCTGCCCTTGAGGCTGCCGACCAGCTTATGGTGGCTAAGTGGATTATCCGCAACCTTGCATATGAGTATGGCTACGACATTACCTTCGCTCCAAAGATTACCGCTGGCAAGGCGGGCTCTGGTCTGCACATCCATATGCGAATAATGAAAGATGGTGTAAATCAGATGGTTGAGGACGGCGTTCTGTCAGCAACTGCTCGCAAGGCTATTGCTGGAATGATGACCCTTGCGCCATCTATCACAGCCTTTGGAAATACAAATCCGACATCATACTTCCGCCTTGTACCTCATCAGGAGGCGCCGACAAATATCTGCTGGGGCGATAGAAACCGCTCAGTTCTTGTGCGTGTACCACTCGGTTGGACAGCCAAGCGCGATATGTGCAGCAGAGCAAATCCTCTGGAGCTTGTGAGACACTACGACACAACGCAGAAGCAGACCGTAGAGATGCGCTCGCCAGATGGTAGTGCAGATATCTATCAGCTTATCGCAGGCCTTGCTGTGGCGTGTCGTTATGGTTTCGAGATGGATAATGCCCTTGAGGTGGCAGAGAAGACATATGTCAATGTCAACATTCATCAGGCGGAGAATGCCGAGAGGCTCAAGGCCCTTAAGACCCTTCCAGATAGCTGCGCCGCATCGGCAGAGTGCCTTGACTCTCAGCGCGCCATTTTTGAGGCACACGGTGTATTTAGCCCCGCAATGATTAACGGAATTATCAAGAAGTTGCAGAGCTATAACGACCAAAATCTGCGTCAAGAGATTGACAACGATACTGAGAAGATGCTCAGCCTTGTCCGCCAATATTTCCACTGCGGATAGGATACCAAAGAGGCATTAACAAATTAGGGTCACTCTTCATAGTGACCCTAATTTGTTAATGCTTAAGTATAAACCTATCAAGCAGAGTATAACCATATCCTGAGTAGTCTCTGTCATCTTGATGATAATCATTTCTACGATTATCTACAGCAACAGCACAAATAATAACAATCATAACGATACAAAAGAGCGTAGTTGTCACAGCCACAACAGCCCGCCGACCAGCCGAGAGTGTCACACCCAGATACTTGAAATCGACAAACTCCTTACGCCTCCACAATCCGATATTTTTGCGTAGCCACGCGGCATAATCAACAAGTCTAAACTCCTTATGCTCAATAAACCAGCTCTCTGTAGCCGACTCAAGTCGCGGAGCATCACACCACGAGAAGGCCTTACTCCACTTTACCTGTGGCAGAGGGTTTTGCTCCCAACTCCTCTCTGTGTCAATCTGGCTAAAATCAACACCTAAGCAGAGAACAAATTCATTCTTGTTGCCACCCTTCCAGTATGCCTGCTGCTTGAGAGCCGTAGTTATGCCTTGAGCGGCATCAAAAATGAGGATAAAGATGTGTATCTGGCTACGCGCACCATTAAAGGCATTTATCAGATGGAAAGCACGCTGTGTCGTGTCGGCTATCTTCACCCACTTAGGCAACTTAGGCGAGCAGAGAACAACATTATGTTCAAGATGTTCACGGTCAAACTTCGGATAGTCTATAAGACCCAGACTCTCAGCCTCACGCTTTGAGACATTATCCAGTCGGAAGATAGAAGAGGAGTTAGCTACATAATTGATATACAACCCTTTATAGGTGTGCGTAGCGGCATTCTCATAGATTTTATCCCAATGGTACAGCTGACCGCCGCCGCCTGAAACGAGGTTATGGTGAGGCGGATTTATCCATATCTGCTCTGTTGCCCACAGCTCACGATAGTAGTTGTATGCGTTAGGATGGAGGTATATCGTATAACCCGTATTGAGCTGCATTAGCCACACATCTGGATGGTGGCGATAGTCAACAACAACCCTTGTGCGGGTGTTACCTCGGCTATCTGTATAGGTCTCGGTGCGCTCTACACGCTCTACCCACGGCTCGTGGTGCTGAATATTGAGGGCAAAGCCGCTCAGGTACTCTCTTGTTTTGCTTGCACGGCGCATTATCAGCCATAGGATAAACTCTACAACAACGACCATAATCGGGTATATCCACCACTGGTCGTAGTTGCGGAACAAGGCCAGTAGCAGAACAGCCGTCAGCAGCGGGAATATGTAAGCTATCCTGTGCATAACAGATTAACAACTAAGAGAATAGGTCTACATCATCCTCTCGGCGAGTTGTCATCACACTCTGCGTCTTCTCAGACGAGATAACAGTGTAGTCTATCTTGCTCTTGTTGCTGATAAACCACTTTGATGGCAACGACTCAAGCAGTGTCTCGCGCTCACGAATAATATCAAGCATACGCTGCTGTGCAGAGGCAAAATATGCACGCTGCACCTCTATTGCCTGCATCAACTTGTCGTATAGCTTCGTGTCAAAGGCTGGATTTGACTCTTGAATCATCTTTACAAGCTCTGAGCCATTACCCGAATATCTTCCGGCAATAAGCGCTGGGTATATCTTCTCAAAGGTTTGACGATACTGCTCAGTCACTCCAGCCTCCTGCTTGAGCACCTTCCACATAGTATCGTATACCGACTCAATCTTTCCGCGCTGAGCCTCAGCCTCCTTACGAAGGGCCACCTCACGGTTGTTGTAGACAAAATAGAGGATAATAAGCAGCAAAACCACTACTGCACAAATAATTGCAACTACTAACATAACTTATCTTTTTTGGTTAATACTCTCAAAACACAATGTTCGCCACAAAGTAGCAATATAAAAGTGACAACTTTTGACACAAAAATAAAAAGTTGTTATTTTTTTTCAGGGAAACCACCATTTTCACAGTAAAATCTCGCCGCAGAGTTTAGGAAGTGAGCCGTAATCCAGAAAACGGTCCAACGCTCTGCATAGCCTCCGCGCAGTTTATGCACATTGCTCATATCGCCACGCTGTGCAAAGTTGGTCTGCTGTATCTGCTCGCCCTGTGAGCCATAAGGGTCGGTAAGCTGCGCACAACTGCGGAACATAACCTCGGCAAGGCGGCAGAGGCGACAATCATCAAGCAGTTTGCCCATCTTGTAGACCTCTGGCGCAAAGAGCACTCCGTAGACATCTATATGCTGATTTTGTGCTGAGACAACGCTCCAGCCAGTCGTCTTGAAGTTGTAGTCGGCAAGGCGACCCGCTGGCAGAGGAATATCCCACACAACAACATAACTTATGCAGACATCCATAGCGTACTTTGCCCACTCAAGGTACTGCGGCTCTTTTGTCCGCTCATACAACTCCAAAAAGCCCTGAAAAGCAGCCCACGCACCCTCCTTATCCTCGCAGGTAGCATCCAAAGTTCCACCCCAGTAGCAACCATTCATCGTAAGGTGTCGCTGAGCAAAAACATCCGCCGCCTTACGCGCTGCGGCGAGGTATCGCTTGCCACGAAAGAGCTTTGAGCTGATAGCAAGTGGAGCAATATAGAAGGCCTCGGCGGTAGACTTAGGGTTCCACTCCGCTGAAAGTATGCGGTCACTCACCGCATCGCAAGCCTTAATTAAGAAAGCCTCCCACTTCGTCGTGTCGTAGTGTCGGTTTTTGCGGGCAAGGGTTATCGCCTTGGCAAAATTATACATCGCTTGACCGCAGGAAACGGGGTCGCCACCGTGGAACTTCTCTCCATTATATCCGACCACAAACACCCCCTTTTCGCCCTCTACAGCGAAGGTCGAAAGGTAGTCAAGCGAGCGTTGCACCATAGGCTCTATATCGCTATCGTTCAGCACTTTAGAGAGTGCCTGCAACGAGAATCCTGGCGAGTCAGCTTGACCGCACCAGCCCATAACAATATCTTTGCGCAATGCCGTGTCGTACATATTAAACCCAACGGCGGTAGAGTCAAACTCTATCCAGCGACGCTTTGCAAACTCATATTTTGAGCGGACAATCTGCTCAAAAGTAGCAAATCGCTCGGCATTGTATGGTTTATGGAGGTCAAGCGAGGTGTAAATAGGTCGCTGAAAGCCACTACCCTCGCGGGAAATGGGATAGAGTTCTACAAAGAACTGCTTCTCTATAATCTGCTGTGGCTCAAGGGTTATATATGTGTCGGTATACGGCATAGGTCGCTTCTGCAGTGCCTTTGCCACGCTATGCTCCCCATTGTAGCCTATAGCACCCGAATAGAGAACTAACTGGCTGTAGCCCTCAAAGGCCTCAACGCCTAACGACCACCACTGGTCATTGAGCACCGCCCCGCGCAGAGGGCTTGGCGTAGTGTGTAGCGCAGCAGCATACCCCTCTGCCCCACACTCAAGCATTGCAAAGGGCATAGGATAGCGGTGCTCCTCAAAAATTGCAAACTCGCCCGCCGTGCCGTTATATACAGGGATGATATCAGGATTTACCTTCGCTCCATTCTTATTTCCGTAGTACAATATTCCAGGCAGACAAGGCATAAGTGCCTGACCCTCAACATTTAGTCGCACAGAGAGCGTTACCTTCTCTAATGGTTCGCTACCCTGCCACTCAAATCGTCTGCGGCACTCAACTAATCCACCCTCAACCTCGCGGTAACTATCTCGGAGAAGAAGCGTACCCTTGTCAAGAGTTATCTTTCCGTGCAGAATTGTCCACTCCCCGACTCGCTCCGCTCGCTCTGGCGAGGCGTGGTGCCAGTCTGTCATCCAGCCATCAGTCCAATCGGTCGCCACAGACCAAAGTCCCTCAGCGGGTGTAGTAACTATCTGCCGCCCATCTACCGAGAGGCTAAATGGGTTGTACTCTATATGCGTTTTAGCTGTTGCACAAAGAGTTACAACAGCTAAAACAAGGGTTAGAATTTTTCTCATTACTCAATAAATAGTTTTCCGTCAGTTGGCTTAAGCACATCGGTAACCTTACGCACAACGGTCGTTGACTGGATAAACATCTCCTTATACTGCTTAAGGTCGGCACTGCTAAAGCCAAGTGAGAGTCGGTAGTCGCCCGCAGGAAGCACCCAAGCAGACTTCGCCTCGTCAAAAATCGCAAGGTCGCTGTTAGTAATTGCAATCTCAACAGTGCAACTCTCGCCCGCAGCAAGCAGTGGGGTCTTGCGGTATCCACGCAGCTCTACGAGTGGTCGCTCATGGTCTGGGAAGAGGGCTGTAGAGTAGAGCTGAACAACCTGCTTAGCGGCTCTGTTGCCCGTATTTGTTACGCGACAAGAGAGAGTAACCTTGTCGCCACTTCTCTTAAGCTTCATATCCGATAGCTCAAAGTCGCTGTATGTCAGTCCGTATCCAAATGGATATGCCACCTCAACACCACGAGTAGCGTAGTGACGATAGCCGATAAAGATATCCTCAGTATAGTTTGTATAGTCAATATTTGGCTGGTCATAGTACTTATGCACTGTGCTGTAGTTCTCAAACGACTGGTTAAGACCCGTCTCTGGAACATTTACTGGGAAGTTCTGCGATGGCACATCGGCATAGCGAATAGGGAAGCTCATAGGCAGGTGACCCGATGGCGAAACCTTACCCAGAAGCACATCTGCCACAGAATTTCCGCCCTCCTGACCTGGCATCCAGCAGACAAGAATAGCATCTACCTTATCTCTCCATGATGCAACCTCCACAGGGCCGCTGATGTTAAGCACAACGACAACCTTCTTGCCCGCCGCGTGGAACTCGCGGCTAACCTCGTTAAGCAGCGCAGTCTCGTCAATACGAAGGTTGAACTCGCGCTCAATATGGCGGTCAAAGCCCTCGGCAGAGTGGCGCGAGAAGGTTATTACAGCAATATCGCTACTGCTTGCTGCACCAGCAACAAGGCTTCTTGGGTCTCTAATCTCGTTAGGGCGAAGAGTGTAGTGTGTCCAACGGCGGTGAGCATCCAGTGGAGCAATACGACTCTTCTCCTTATCCATATGCTTTACATAGGTCTCATCCAGCTCGCTGTTGAGCGTAATACCGTTTGATATCATACCCTCGCGCAGGTCTACAACATAGGCCTTATTTACATCGCCAGAGCCACGACCACCAGCGATAAAGTCGTAACTACCAACGCCAAAGAGTGACACCTTTGCGCCTGCGACCATTGGCAGTGTGCCCTCATTCTTCAGAAGCACAAAGCCCTCACTTGCCACCTCGCGAGTAACGGCTGCGTGAGCCTTCAGGTCTGGCTTGTTTGTAAACTTATAACCCTTGAAGCGCGGAGTCTGAACAATGAGTTTAAGGATGCGAGTGATACACTTATCAAGCTCTGCCATAGATAGTTTGCCCGACTTTACAGCCGCCACGATAGCCTCATACTCATCAACCTCGCCTGGCTGAATCATATCGTTTCCTGCAGCCACCTGCGCCGCAGCATCAAGACCACCGCCCCAGTCGGTAACTATAGCACCCTTAAAGCCAAACTCGCCACGAAGAACATCCTCAAGCAGACCCTTATCCTCCGATGTATAGCGACCATTGAGGTAGTTGTACGATGTCATAATGGTCCACGGCTGAGCGTCACGCACAGCAATCTCAAAGTTACGCAGATAGATCTCGCGCAGTGCTCGCTGTGAGATACGAGCATCGTTACCCAGACGGTTAATCTCCTGATTGTTAGCACAGAAGTGCTTGAGCGAAGTACCTACATCGTTGCTCTCAACGCCGTTGATAATCGCTGCAGCGGTCTTCCCAGCAAGCAGTGGGTCCTCCGAAAAATACTCAAAGTTTCTGCCACAGAGTGGGTTGCGCATCATATTTACGCCCGGAGCAAGCAGAATGTCTACGCCATACTCCTTAACCTCTTCGCCCATAGCCTTACCAACCTGATAGATAATATCATCGTTCCAAGTCGCCGCAAGGTGCGTACCTACAGGGAAGCCAGTGCAGTAGTATGTATTACTGTCCCCCTCGCGTGTAGGAGAGATTCTCAGTCCCGCAGGACCGTCAGCCATAACGATTGACGGAATGCCAAGCCTCGGAATAGGATATGTAATGCCCGCAGCACCCGGGACAATCTTCTGCGTATCGCCCACCTCGCCCGCAAAGTCAATCTTCTTCATATCGGCTCCCACAACAAGGTGCGCCTTCTCCTCCAGAGTCATCGCCGCAACTATCTGGTCAATGTTATCCTCGCGAAGCTTAAGCTCCTGAGCCTCTGCTACACTACAAAAGAGTGCAAATGCTGTAATAAATATAGGTAATCGCTTCATAGTTTGGTATTTTTTACAAATATAGTAATTTTTTGCCGAAAAAATTTGGAAACAAAAATTTTCTCGCTACCTTTGCAGTGTATTAATGCACTAATACACCGAAACAACCAACCAAAAAAACAATGTGTATTATGATTACAGTTAGGAATTTGAGCTTTAGTTACCCGCGCGGTAGTAGGGTCTTTGAGGGTCTAACCCTCTCCCTACCTGCGGGTGAGATTATCGGTCTGCTGGGTCAGAATGGTGTTGGCAAGAGTACGCTGATAAAGCTACTTGCCGCCCTTATCACTCCACAGCAGGGCGAGGTTACTTTTGACGGCAAAAATGTAGCCCGCAGTGCGGAGCTGTACAGCCGACTAATGGTCGTACCAGAGGAGTTTACACTGCCAAAGATTAGCGTAGAGAGCTTTGTGGCACACACTGCGCCCCTCTATCCTGCATTTAGCCGTGAGCAGTTTGACGCCTACTGCAAGGCGTTAGAGGTAGATTGCTCTGCCCGCTTTACAGACCTATCTATGGGTCAGCGCAAGAAGGCATATCTCGCCTTTGCACTGGCCTGCAATGTAGAGCTGTTGCTACTTGATGAGCCGACAAACGGCCTTGATATCACCTCCAAGGCTGCCCTGCGCTCTATTCTTGCGCAGTATGCAGATGAGAACAAGACAATTCTTATCTCAACGCATCAGGCACACGACATTGAGAATCTGGTAGACCGCGTAGTAATTCTTCATCAGGGCGATGTACTTCTCAACCAGAGCGTGAGTGAGCTTCAGCAGCTCTTCGGCTTTGGCATTACTGCAGGTCGCGAGGCTATCTACAGCCAGCAGAGCGTGGCTGGCACTATCGGCATTTGGGCAGCCGACAATACTGAGGAGGGAAGATTTGACCTTGAACTATTGTTTAACGCAGCAGTAAAGGCGACAGAGAGTGTTCGCAATGTTATTGCACAAAAATTGGGTTAGATATGAAGTGTTTTAGTTTTAACCGATTCAAGACCTTCGCTGCAAAGCACTATGCAGAGTATGGTCAGAAGTATAAAATCGCTATGCTCGTTCTTGTTGGTATATGGGCTATATTCGCGATTATGGAGCATTCAGGGATGATAGGCGTTGATATACTCAACACTAAGCAAGTTGTCACCATTGCTGCTCTTATGGGAATGGTCAGCCATATTACCGCTACATCTATGGGCAGCCTTAACTGCAAGAATGACATTATTGACCTCACACTGCCAGTAAATACCATTGAGCGATTTACATTTATAATGCTCAACTCCATTGTTTTGGGCGTAGTAGCACCAACACTTGTACTTGACATCCCCGCAGAGCAGTTTGTTCCAACCCTCTGCACAATGGCGCTTATACACGCCGCGCTGATGGTTGTTGCCTGCTGGGGAGCAAAAAGAGGCTACTCCTATGCAGTGCTGATATTCTTTGCGGTAGTAATAGGCATTACATCTCTCTTTGAGCAGATTGATATCTTCATCAGCTATGGATATGGCAAGTACTTCTCACTGCTACCAAACAACAATGCGGTCTATATGTCCAATATCTACGAGACAGAGGGCCTTGTCTATCGCTGGGAGCTATTTACAGAGATTTCAGGGTGGCTACACCTTGCCTTCAACGGCTTAATCCTTATCGGACTATACTATGTCTCATACCTTAAACTGCGTGAACGAGAGCTATGAATTTTGACAACTCACAACCAATATGGATGCAGATATACGAGCTAATTCTGAGCCGTATAGCATCGTCAGAGTGGGCAGAGGGAGAGCGAATACCCTCGGTGCGCGAGCTTGGTGCCACGCTTGTGGTAAACCCTAATACGGTTATGCGCACATACGAGCGACTGACAGAGGAGAATCTTATCTTCAACCGCCGAGGCATAGGTTACTTTGTGGCCGAAGATGCTCAACATAGAGCTGCCGCCATTGCCCGTGAGCGATTTATCACAGAGCAACTGCCACAGCTCTTTGCAAAAATGAAAAGTATCGGTATCACAGCCGAAGAGATTTTAACACTTTATAACGACTATAACAATGAAAACAAGTAATAAAGCACTGATTGCAGTAATCTTCCTTGCAATTCTGCCATCAATAGTAATCCTTGCGCTGGTAGTAGCAAACACAAGGAAAACTGTGCAGACAATAAACAACATCAACATCAGCAGCATTCGCATAGTAGATGCCCGAGGTGTAAACCTTACACTGGCCCGCGATGATAAAGCACACACCGACAAGGGGCTAATTTGGATAGACAGCAAGATTAAGGATAAGGAGGAGATGGTAAAGGTCGTGGGCGATACTCTTATCATCAGCAGTAATGTCACCCGTATATGTATCCCTTCTGCCGAGCTGCTCCTACTCCCTGACAGTGTGGTAGAAGACCCATTCGGCAGAAAAGGCAATGGCTATGCCGTCTATGTAAACAATTGGGAGTAGTACGACTATAGCACCACCCCATTTTGTTGTCAGAATGTGTTAGGTATGGTGCATCGCGTAAAAAGCCCAGCAATGGATAGTACTTGAGCGTACAGCCATTGCTGGGCTTTTAGGGATGTGCCATAAATGGCACATTATCACAACAAAATTATTTTCTAATAGCAGCTACACCAGGAAGCTCCTTACCCTCCATATACTCAAGAAGGGCGCCACCACCAGTTGATACATAAGATACCTTATCAGCAAGACCGAACTTGTTGATACAAGCTACAGAGTCGCCACCACCGATAAGTGAGTAAGCACCAGCAGCAGTAGCCTCTGCGATAGCCTCAGCAACAGCGCGTGAGCCAGTAGAGAACTTGTTAATCTCAAATACGCCTACAGGACCATTCCAAAGGATAGTCTTGCTTGAGAGAATCTCCTCGCGGAACAGAGCCTTACCGCCCTCGCCGATATCAACACCCTCCCACTCAGCAGGAATCTCGCTAACTGGAGCGGTCTTGGTATTTGCGTTCTCAGAGAAGTCGTCGCAGATAAGTGCATCTGGAGACATTACAAACTTAATACCCTTAGCCTTAGCCTTCTCAAGAATCTCAAGAGCTACTGGGAACATATCTGGCTCGCAGATACTCTTACCAACCTGACCACCGAGTGCACCAGCGAAAGTATAGGTCATACCGCCACCGATAATAATCTTATCAACCTTCTCCATCAACTTCTCGATGATAGTAATCTTTGTAGATACCTTAGAACCACCTACGATAGCTGTAAATGGACGCTGTGGGTTCTGCATAACGCCGTCGATAGCCTTAAGCTCGTTCTCCATAACATAGCCGAACATCTTGTCCTGTGGGAAGTAGTCAGCAATAAGAGCTGTAGATGAGTGAGCACGGTGTGCAGTACCAAATGCGTCGTTGATGTAGCAGTCAGCATATGAAGCGAGCTTACGAACGAACTCCTTCTGTGGACCCTCCTTGAGAGCCTTCTTTGCTGCCTTCTTCTCCTCGTCAGTAGCATCCTCAGCAAGACCGCGTGGCTTACCCTCCTCCTCAGCGTAGAAACGGAGGTTCTCAAGAAGCATAACCTCGCCAGCCTTAAGATTAGCAGCCATATCAGCAGCCTTCTGACCCATGCAGTCGCCTGCAAACTGAATCTTTACACCAAGGCGAGCCTCAATAGCAGGGATAATCTGCTCAAGAGAGAACTTTGGATCTGGATTCTTCTTTGGACGACCGAGGTGTGACATAAGAATCACTGCACCACCCT
>SUZS01000018.1 GCA_015059785.1 Rikenellaceae bacterium | reverse complement strand
TCCGCCGCCTCTGGCGTAAACATCGCAATAAACGGTCTGTTTCTGTGCAACCACAACGAAAGATAGTAAACTAAAAAGAGTTGCAAAAAGTAATTTTCTCATAATGCTATTAAATTAATTGTTGCCCCCTGCCTCTGTGAGTGGTTAGTATATAAAGAAAGTGTGAGGCAGCTCGTTTATCTCACAGCAGGCATTTGGCGTAGCCCAAGCACAAATAAACAATACCTCACACCGAATGGTATATGTAGAAAATGATATACCAAATGCGGTGTAGAGTGTCATTGCCTATCCTTGTGCTATGTAAAATCGCCAAATTTTGCTGCGAAGGATTAGCGAAACACTTTCACTAATAATATGTCCGCAGTCCTCGGACTGCACCACAAAGTTAGAAAATTATTTCCGAACAAACAAACATATTTCAGTGTTCGTGCGCTCGGTGTATTATGCGTTAGCAAAGCACTGCTTATTCATATCGTGGAAAATGCCAATGGCCAACGGCTAAAAGCTAAAGTAAACAAGTCCCCCTCACAGGAGGGGGATTTAGGGGGTGGGTAACACAAAAGGTGGTGGTAATTTTTACCACCACTATATTAAAAGCAACAAAGACCTCCCGAATGGAAGGTCTTTGTGATTATATGAAGAAATTGCTATTTCTTCATATAGCTTTTAATATAGTGGTGGTGGCTACCGTAGCGGTTGAAGGCTGCCTCGTCAAGGGCCTCCTGTGCTGATGGGTGAGCAACGGAGATAATAAGGCGTGCGCGCTCCTGAAGGCTCTTGCCGTAGAGGTCTACTGCGCCATTCTCAGTGACAAACCAGTGGATGTGGTTACGGGTAGTAACGACACCTGCACCCTCGGTAAGGGTATCTGCAATCTTTGATACGCCCTTATTAGTAATTGAAGGCATTGCGATGATTGCCTTACCACCCTTAGAGAGCGATGCACCGTAGATAAAGTCAATCTGACCACCTACGCCAGAGTAGAACTTGCGGCCCAGAGAGTCTGCGCAAACCTGACCGGTGAGGTCTACCTGAAGGGCTGAGTTGATAGCTGTCACGCGGTCGTTCTTAGCGATGATATATGGGTCGTTAGTATAGCCTACATCCATCATCAGTACGCCTGGGTTGTCGTCAATAAAGTCGTACACGCGCTGAGAACCCATAAGGAAGGTAGATACCATCTTACCCTTATCAATGTTCTTTGCAGCACCGTTAATAACCCCCTTCTCAACGAGTGGAAGTACGCCGTCGGCGAACATCTCTGTGTGAACACCGAGGTTCTTGTGACCACCGAGCTGTGCGAGTACTGCGTTTGGAATAGCACCGATACCCATCTGAAGAGTTGCACCATCCTCAATAAGGCCTGCGCAGAGGTTACCAATCTTGGTCTCAACCTCGTTTGGCTCTGCGAAGTGTGCCTCCTCAAGTGGCTGGTCGTCAGCTACGAAGTACTCAATCTGTGAGCAGTGAATCATAGCGTCACCAAAGGCGCGTGGAACATACTTGTTCACAACAGCGATAACATGCTCTGCGCACTCAACAGCTGCAAGGGTAGCGTCTACAGATGTACCGAGAGATACATAGCCGTGCTTATCTGGTGTAGATACCTGAATCATTGCTACATTACATGGCACTGCGCCACTGCGGTAGAGCTTCTGGGTCTCGCTCAAAAAGATTGGAATGTAGTCAGCATAACCGCTCTGGGTTACCTTACGAACATTACCACCTACGAAGAATGAGTCGAGCTGGAAAACGCCCTCAAACTCTGGGTCTGCATATGGAGCTGGACCCTCGGTGTGGAGGTGGTGGATGTGTACATCCTTAAACTCGCCATTGCGACCTCTCTCGCACATAGCCTTAATAAGGCACTGTGGTGCCGATGCTACTGAACTGAGGTGAATGTGATCACCTGACTTGATTACCTTTACAGCCTCTTCTGCTGTTACAAACTTAATCATAGCTCTAAATTATTTAGTTAGGTTGTTTGTTAATATGTTCTTACAAAAGTTGTTTAATATTTGTTTGCGAAATTATTTTATACAACTTTTACTTGCGCTTTACCTCTACCTGCTCGTAGCCCTCGATGATATCGCCAATCTTGATGTCGTTGTATGACTCAATGTTAAGTCCGCAGTCCTGACCCGATACAACCTCCTTAACATCGTCCTTAAATCGCTTGAGGCTACCCAGACGGCCTGTGTGGATAACGATACCGTCGCGGATTACGCGGATAGGGGTGTGACGGGTAATCTTACCCTCGCGGACAATACCACCTGCGATAGTGCCGACCTTGGAAATCTTGAAGGTCTCAAGAACCTCAATAGAGCAGACAATCTCCTCCTTCATCACTGGCTCAAGCATACCCTCAATAGCGTCCTTAATCTCGTTAATGGCGTCGTAGATGATAGAGTAGAGGCGGATTTCAATCTCCTCCTTCTCTGCCAGACGGCGTGCAGCGGCTGATGGACGAACCTGGAAGCCGACGATAATGGCGTTAGAGGCTGTTGCAAGCAGTACATCGCTCTCGGAAATCTGACCCACAGCGGCGTGGATAACATTTACCTGAACACTCTCCTTTGATAGCTTGATAAGTGAACCTGACATAGCCTCAACAGAGCCATCCACATCTCCCTTGACGATGATATTGAGCTCCTTGAATGAGCCGATAGCAATACGGCGGCCAATCTCGTCCAGAGTAACATGCTTCTGGGTCATAATGCCCTGCATACGCTGAAGCTGCTCACGCTTATTGGCAATCTCACGAGCCGAGCGGTCGTCCTCCATAACATTAAAAGAGTCTCCCGCCTGTGGTGCGCCATTCAGACCAAGAAGCTGAACTGGTGTGGCAGGTCCTGCTGCTGTGACCTTCTTACCATTCTCGTCAAACATAGCCTTCACACGGCCTGTATATGTTCCAGAGAGCACTACATCGCCCACGCGCAGTGTTCCATCCTGAACAAGCACTGTGGCAACATAACCACGACCCTTGTCCAGTGTAGACTCAATAACAGCACCCTTGGCTCTCTTGTTTGGATTAGCCTTCAGCTCAAGAAGCTCAGCCTCAAGGAGTACCTTCTCAAGCAGCTTGTCAAGGTTGAGTCCCTGCTTTGCTGATACATCCTGACTCTGGTACTTACCACCCCAATCCTCAACAAGGTAGTTCATACCCGCCAGCTGCTCCTTAATGCGCTCTACATTAGCAGCAGGCTTATCAATCTTGTTGATTGCAAAGACCATAGGTACACCCGCAGCCTGTGCGTGGTTGATAGCCTCAATGGTCTGAGGCATCACGCTGTCGTCCGCAGCAACGATGATAATAGCCACATCGGTAATCTTAGCGCCACGGGCACGCATAGCGGTAAAGGCCTCGTGACCTGGGGTATCAAGGAAGGTAATCTTCTGACCGTTAAGCTCAACGGAGTATGCACCGATATGCTGTGTGATACCTCCCGCCTCGCCAGCGATTACATTGGTCTTACGGATATTATCAAGCAGTGAGGTCTTACCGTGGTCCACATGACCCATAACAGTAACGATAGGTGGGCGTGGTACAAGGTCCTCCTCAGCATCTACCTCCTCGTCGCCAATAGCCTCCTGAATCTCAACAGAGACAAACTCAGTGGTAAAGCCAAACTCCTCAGCAACAACCACAAGTGCCTCAGCATCAAGACGCTGGTTGATAGATACCATAAGTCCGAGGTTCATACAAGCCGAGATAACATCCATAGGCGAGACATTCATCATTGTCGCAAGCTCACTTACGGTCACAAACTCAGTGACTTTCAGTATCTTGCGCTCCATCTCCTCGCGCTCTACAGCCTCGTTCATACGCTCGCGAACCTCATCACGCTTCTCCTTGCGGTACTTAGCACCCTTACTCTTCGCGCCCTTAGCTGTAAGGCGTGCAAGGGTGTCCTTAACCTGCTTTGATACCTCCTCGTCAGATACCTCTGGACGAACTACAGGCTTTGGCTGTGGCTTGCCGTGCTTCTTCTTGCCGCCACCACTCTGCTGTGGCTGCTGTGGGTTATTGTTGTTATTGCGCGCCTCCTGGTGCTTCTTCTTGCCACCGCCACCCTGCTGTGGTTGCTGACGGGTGATGTCCACCTTCTCCTGAGTCACCTTCTTGCGGCGGTGCTTGCCACCTGGAACCATACCGGTAACATCCATCTTGCCCAAAATCTGAGGGCCACTCAGCGTAGGAGCCTCGGTAGGGCGGAACTGTGCACCTGGACGGTTGTCACTGCTCTGTGCGCTCTGCTGTGGAGCATCAGCCTTTGGCTGCGGAGCAGGCTGCGGCTTTGGCTCTGGAGCAGGCTGCGGCTGCGGTGCTGGTTGAGCCTTTGGCTGCTGTGAAGCAGACTGTGGCTTTGGCTGTGGTGCAGGCTGTGGCTTTGGTGCCTCAACCTCTGGCTTTGGAGTCTCAGCCTTTGGCTGTGGCTTAACCACATTGCCGTGCTTGTCAAGCTCTACCTTGCCCACGATGCGTGGCTGCTGAGGTATCTGGTCGCGAACCTCAATATTACGCTTTGGCTCTGGCTTAGGCTCCTCAATAGAGATAGTCTGTTTCTTTGTAGACATCTTCTCGCGGATGCTGTCTCGGCTGGCTGCTGAGGCACGGTTTGCACCAAACTCCTTCTCTACAAGAGCATATGCCTCGCCACTAATCTGTGAATTTGGTGAGCCATCTGTAGCTACACCCTTCTTGCGCAAGAAGTCTGTCAGGGTATTCAGTCCCACCTTAAACTCCTTGGCAACGCGTATGAGGCGTAAGTTTTTGTTCTCCATATATTACTTTTTTTCGTTTGACAATGTTTTGGCGTTACGACTTTCATCTCGTAACAAGATGTCGGGGAACATTGGACAGGATATAGCCCCTCGGACTCTCGCCCTTCAAGAACTCGCCCTTCGGACTACTCCCCCTCGGACTACTCCCGCCCGGGATTACTCCTCGCTCTGCTCCAGCTCGCGGTTCAGGGTCGCGATGATAGCCTCTGCCTGCTCTACCTCAAGGTCGGCACGCTCGGCAATCTCCTCGGCAGTGAGGGCTACAACAGCCTTTGCGCGGTCAAGACCTACGGCTGAGAGGGCCTCAATCTGCCAGCCCTCAATAACATCGGCAAACTCGGTGAGTGGGAAGTCGCCACCCTCAATGTTGCGGTAGACATCGATGTTGTAGCCTGTGAGCATCTTCGAGAGCTTGATATTCAGACCGCCCTTACCAATGGCAAGTGACACCTGGTCTGGGTCGAGGTATACTGAGGCGGTCATACGCTCCTCGTCTACGATAATCTCGGTAGGCTTGGCTGGGTTGAGTGAACGCTGGATGAGCAACTTGGTGTTTGAGGTGTAGTTGATAACATCGATATTCTCGTTATGCAGCTCGCGCACAATGGTGTAGATACGCGCACCCTTCATACCCACGCAGGAGCCTACAGGGTCAATGCGCTCGTCGTAAGACTCTACGGCAACCTTTGCTCGCTCGCCTGGTATGCGGGCAATCTTCTTGATTGTGATAAGGCCGTCGTAAATCTCTGGAACCTCAGCCTCAAAGAGTCGCTCAAGGAACTGATTTGCGGTACGCGAGAGGATGATGCGTGGCTGGTTGTTGTTCATCTCCACGCTCTTAACGATAGCCTTCAGCGTGTCGCCCTTGTGGTAGAACTCGCCAGGAATTTGCTCTGCGCGAGGCAGGATAAGCTCGTTCTCCTCGTCATCAAGGATGAGCACCTCCTTCTTCCACACCTGGTAAATCTCGCCAGTGACAATCTGACCTACGCGGTCGCGATACTTCTCGTAGATGTTCGCCTTCTCAAGGTCAAGGATGCGCGATGCAAGGTTCTGACGCAGTGAGAGCACAGCACGACGACCAAAAGAGTCAAAAGTGATTGGGTCGGTGTACTCATCGCCCACCTCGTATGAGGGGTCTATGGCCTGAATCTGTGACAGAGAAATCTCGCGTACATCATCCTCAAAATCCTCGTCGGCAACAACTACACGGTTGCGCCAAATCTCAAGGTCGCCCTTGTCGGCGTTGATGATAACATCGAAATTCTCGTCTGTGCCATACTGCTTCTGCAACGCGTGACGGAACACATCCTCAAGAACCTCAATCATTATCGACTTGTCAATGTTCTTCAGCTCTTTGAACTCCGCAAAGTTGCTGATAAGGTTTAAGTTGTTCATTGCTTTGACTTTTTATATTGTTAATTATTTGTAATCTAAATACTCCTTTGCGCTCTTGATGTCACTGAAGGCAATGGTGCGCACAATGTGCTGTAGCTCCTTGCGCTTGCGACCCTCAACAGCAACCTTCTCGTCGTAGGAGAGAACAATGCCCTCAGCTGTGGCAGAGTCCAAAGTGCCCAAAATCTTTATGCCGTCCTTAAGAAGCACCTCTACCGCCGAGCCGACAATCTTCTGATACTGACGCAATAGCTTGAGTGGCTCTCCAATGCCCGCACTGGTTACGGTAAGCGAGAAATCCTCAATGTCGCGGTCAAAAACCTCGTCCACAGCACGCGAAACAGCCACACAAGTGTCTATTGTCACCCTGCTGTCCGCATCCAAAATAAGGGTTATGTCGTTCGAAGGCGAGCACTGACACTCCACCACAAAGACATCACTGCCCGAAAGATGATTCTCTACTACTTCTACTAACTTACTGATATCCATAGCGTTATAAAAATATTTATTTCAATACTGATACAAAATAAGGGGACTCACCGTCCCCCTACACTCGTTCACAGCACAAAAGTACAAAAACAAAACGAAACCACCAAATTTTTCTTTAGAAAAATAAGGGGGTAGATGAAAGAACACATAAGTGACGACTGACGAAATCCCTATATATTCGTCAGTCGTCACTCTCTGCACTCTTGCTATCTCATCTTGCGAAGGTCGTTTGAAGTCAGGTAGAGCGAGTATGGGATATCTGCCTCGTCGGAGCTCACTTCGAACAGCTCTTTGCCTACGATTTCGATATCGGTAAAGAGTGCGGGGCAGAGAATTTCGCCCGTCTGGCTATCCATTACGCCATAGCGGTCGCACACCTGATAGGCAACATATGGGGTGAGGATGGTGTCGTAATCGCCATCGGCATTTAAGGCATAGATTATTAGCGGACTGGTGCTATCAAACAGATTTTTTGCAGTGACCTGACCCCTTGAGTTCTCCTTCCACTTACGGCCGTTCTTTGCAAGGACGATGTTGTCTCCGTCGTAGACCGTAACCTCGTCATAATCAACATTGTAGACCAAAGTTCCATCACTCTTCATAAGGCCATATTTGCCATCTAGTTCTACCTTACGAAATCCATACTCATCAATGCCCGTGATCCGGTCATACTGAGGCTCTACGACCCACTGACCCGCCTTGTTGATAATGCCAAACTTGCAGCTGCTGTCGGTCATAATCGAGTAGCCGTTGTAGAACATATATCCGAAGTCCCAGAGATATTCTGTACTCTCGGCGTAGTCGAAGATAAAGGGTATAACAACCTCTCCCTGGGTGTTGATAAAGCCCACCTTATTCTCCTTAACTACTGCTGCCAGACCCTCTGAGAAGTGCCAAGCCTTGCGATAATCGCGTGCAGGGACGATAACCTCGCCTGACTTGATGTTCAGAAATCCGCGCTTTGAGTTGTAGTCGTGGCGGCGTATATCTGTGTAGATAACTATCGTGTCAGAGAGCTGATACTGGAAGATATGGTCCAGAGTATCAATAACATAGCTCTGAGTCTTGTGGTTGTACATCTTCGACGGCTTATTGTAGAAGGTGTGCTGCTCCAAAACCTGACTGATATAGTGTGTGCCGTGGCTCTGTTCGAGTCTTCGCTGACGCTGGATATCGTCGATGTAGTCTACAATAAATGCGGTCGCGATAAGGGCTACAAATGCACCTACAAGCGAGAGTAGGAGAATTCTAACGAGCCTTTTTGAGTTCTTGTACCAAGAGGCAAAGAGCTTGCCCAGTGCAACAAGGGTGGTTATGGGCAGCGTGATAACGCCCAATGTAAAATACCAAAATTTCTTAATTCTTTTCCACATAATCTGTCTGTTTCTGTTTAGCATTCATAAAGTTGGTCGGCAACCTTCAGTATCACATCGTGCAACTCAAGGTTGTCCTTAAAGTATTGAGGTATAGCATCATAGCCTACCATAGCGCCCATAATATTACCTGTTATAGCACCCGTAGAGTCGCTATCTCCACAGTGGTTTACAGCTGCGACAACAGCACTCTCAAAGCTATCTGCGTGGCGCAGTGCGCAGTAGAGGGCAATAGCTGCCGACTCCTCAGCCACCCAACCTTCGCCAAGAAGGGTAATAGCCTCAACCTCAGCCATATCCTCATTCTGAGCAAGGACTATAGCTCTGTGAATAAGCTGTGCGAAGTACTCCATATTGCGCTCATCATCAAGGAACATACCGCTCACAGCCCTCAGAGCATCGCCCACATATCCGCGCAGTGAATCCTCTGTAGGCTCCTCGTCTGTCGCCAAGCTGTATATCAGGTGGCTGATAAATGCCGAGCTGATTGAGCTCAGTGGGTGCTTGTGGGTAATCTGGGATAGCTCTGCCGCAAGGGTGTTGAGAGAAGTCAGGCTTATTGTCGGCCTTGATGCACCATAGAGTGCCACAGGGGCAATGCGCATAACGCCACCACAACCCTTGCTGTTGTTGAGAACCTTTTGTCCATTGACGATAGCCTTGAGTGCAGAGATGCAGGTGTTTCCGGGTGCTCGGAGGCTGTGTAGCTCCTCAAGGTCGGTAATCCAACACTCCTGCAGAGGCCACTTTGTTGAGCTATCCTGAGTGCAGAGCCACTCTATATAGGCTCTGGTAGTGGTTACGACGGGGTTTTGACCTATCTTATTGGCGTTGATAAGTCCGCAAGCGGTATAGAGTGTCATCTGTGTGTCGTCGCTGACAAGTGCCTTGCTCTCACGGCTTAGGCTGTAGCGAGTAATGCCTGTCGGACCATATAGCGATACAATTCTCTGATATGTCTTAAACTCTACTGGATATCCCAGCGCATCTCCCACAGCTCCACCAATGAACGAGCCTCGGATGCGATTTTTTATCTCGTACTCTTCCATTTTTTTTACACTTTGTTAATTTGGCTTCTTCGGCTCCTCGTCAAATCCGCGACCACCAAAGAAGTAGTCGTTCATCAGCTTGAGCAGGGTGTGGTTGATAGTAAATCCGCAGCCGTCACCAAGTACCGAGTCTGTTCCGCAGTGGTGACAGACGGCAGTAGGAGCACCCTTGTCGTCGATGTCGCACCACTTTACCACCTCAGTGGCAGGGAAAATCTTACCGCAGTGAAAACATCCACACTGATTGCTGTTGTCAATTTGCTCCTTGTTTCTAAACGATGAGTGGTGCAGTGCTACCAGCAACATCTTAAGCTTCTCTTCGTCAGTCATAATTCTCAAGTTTTTAATTGTTTTGTACCTATAGAGAGAAGTAGGAGAGAAAATCTATCACTTTTGTGACTTTTTTACACCCTTTAGCGCTATTTTGTTGCATTTGTTTTGCTGTTTAGAAAAAGATTGTTACCTTTGTAAGGAACAATATGTTATTTGTTAGTACCGAAATACATAGTCTATGAACAAAATGTTGTTGTTTAATATATTCACACCCTCTGAGGTTGCTATGCAGATTGCTGATAGAGTAAAACATCGCCGTTTGGAGCTCAACCTTACTCAGGAGGGGTTGGCTCTGCGTGCTGGGGTTAAGTTCTCGACATATCGCCGCTTTGAGCAGAGTGGTGAGATATCTTTGCGCGGACTTCTTCAGGTAGGCTTTGCGCTAAATTGTCTTGATGATTTCGGAGGGCTGTTTGCACAAAGAGAGTATCAGTCGCTTGACCAAGTGTTGTCCGAGCAGGGTGTTAATAGAAAGCGAGGTAAGAGAAATGAGTAGTATAAAGCAGATTGAGGTTATCTATCACGGAGTATTAGTTGGGCGTTTGGCTCTGACTAAGCAGAGGTTGTGCGCCTTTGAGTACTCTGTACAGTGGTTGCGGTCGGGATTCTCAATATCTCCCTTTGAACTCCCTTTGCGTGAGGGTGTGTTTATTGCCAAGCCTACACCCTTTGGCGGGGGCTTTGGAGTCTTTGACGACTCTCTGCCTGATGGTTGGGGTCTGCTAATTCTTGATAGGTATCTGCAACGACAGGGTGTATCTCTCCCAACTCTAACACTACTTGACCGTCTGGCATTGGTTGGCTCTACGGGGCGTGGTGCTTTGGAGTTTAGGCCAGACCGTAGCGTAATTTCGCAAGAGGAGTATTCCGATTTTGAGCGTTTAGCATTAGAGGCTGAGGCTATCCTTGGCAGCGATGACTACACTGGTGAGGGTGTAGATGAGTTTCAGCGTCGTGGAGGCTCTGCCGGTGGTGCTCGCCCAAAGATATTTGCCCACTATCAGGGCCGAGAGTGGCTTGTCAAGTTTCGCGCTATGCAAGATGCAAAGAGTGTTGGGGCTGTTGAGTATCGCTACTCGCAGCTTGCCCGTAAGTGTGGTGTTGATATGCCTGAGACGCGCCTTTTTGAGGGTAAGTACTTCGGTGTGGAGCGTTTTGACCGTAGTCCAAGTGGCAAGGTGCATACCGTAAGCGTGGCGGGGCTTATAGGTGCGGACTATCGCCTGCCAAGCATAGATTATCTACATATCTTCCAGGTTTGCGCCCTTCTGACCCATAGCGTTGCTCAACTCTACAAGCTCTATCGCCTTATGGTGTTCAACTACCTTATCGGCAATAAGGACGACCACGCCAAGAACTTTGCATTTATCTATGCGGATGATAGGTGGCAACTCAGTCCCGCTTACGACCTTCTGCCAAGCTATGGACTGAATGGTTTTCACACAACGACAATCAACGACAGCATTGAGCCCTCTTATAGTGACCTTATTGCTGTAGCAGTGAAGTCGGGTCTTGATAGGGCTGAGTGTGAGGCTATCTTTAAGGCTATTAAGGCGCAGCTGCAGGCAGAGTAGTCTATCTATCTACCTGCCGCCTACCTACCTTAATTCTTGATGCCTATCTCGTCTATCAGAGTGTTTATGCGCTTGCGTAGCGAGGTTATAATCGGTACCCAGACAAAGGTTACGCTGAGCACTGTACCGATGCCGATGCCAAGTGCAATGCCGTGCAGAAAGTCCCCATAAGGCTGAGTGTCTACTATCAGCATACCGATGATGGCGATAATCATTATCGCGCAGAATACCTTCATCAGTGTGCAGATTGTGCGAACAGCATAGCTGTAGGACTTATTCGCGCTCTTGAGCTTTGCGAACATATCCCCCTCGCGGTTGAATGGACCGTCAGCAGCCCTTTTCTGTAGGTACATCCACTCCTTCTTTTCGTGTACGATTCTGATGCCGCACTCTGTGAGAAAGTTGTAGTACTCCTCCTTGCCAAGCCCGTGTGGAAGGTGCTCTGGAAGGTCAATCTTGTAGATGTACTCGCCTGGTGTACCACGCTTAAAGATATATCGCGAACACCAGTTTACGCGCACAAAGTTCCACCCTGCGCGGGCCATACTGTTTAACCACTGCTCCTCCTCATCTACTTGTGAGATGAAGAAGAAGTTCCAAACCTTTTTGTACTCCGTTGTTGCCATAGCTGTAATGTTTTGGGTTATTTTAAGTTGTCTATTATGTTCCTGCCATTGCGTACCAACTCCTCAAGGCGAGACAGCTCGCCACGAAGGACCGTTAGTCCAATGTCGGTTATCTGATACTCCTTCTTGCGCGAGTCTGTAACTACTGCAAGCTGCTCTATCCACCCCTTCTCCATCAGTGTTGATAGTGCACCGTAGAGCGTGCCCGCTGAAATCATCAGTCGCCCAGAACTGAGCTCTGCCGTGCACTGCATAATCCCGTAGCCGTGTAGTGGCGTGACAAGCGCAAGCAGTATGTAATATGTCGCCTCCGTGAGGGCATTGTTTGATGTATTCATAATTATATCGGTTGCTGTTATATCGGTTGCCGATACAAAGGTAGGCGATATATTTTTAATATGCAATAGTTTTTGCAAAAAAAAGTTATTTTACTCTACGATACCTCTGTTTTTTACTCCGTCGATGCAGATGCTCAGTGGGCTTTCAAATCTGACATGGCGGATATACTCGGTCTCAAAAATGGCTGGCATAGCATCTAAACGGTCAAAGTCGAGAGTACCCTCGCCCGCATATGGGTTTACGGTCATATATCCCACGCCGAAGCTGGTCATATTTTGGAAGAAGTGTGTTCCTTGACTTGGCTCTATGCGGAAGTTGTCCAATCCGCACTCAACAATAACCTTAACCTCCGAGATATCGCTCCACTTTACAGGCACGCCGAGCCAAGGGTTGCTTGAGCCCCAGCGTCCGAAGCCTATAAGCATATAGCCGCGACCATCTGTACGCATCTGGCTATTTAGGCGAGTAACCTCGTCAGCTATGATTTGCGTTTTTGCGGGGTTGAACTTCTCGCGTCTGAGGTAGACAACATCTGTAATGCCCTCTACATATCCTGTGCCTAATGCACTCTGGGAGTATACCAGAGCCTTGCTACTGTCAACAGCTGTCCAATCTTTGTTTGTCTCGGCGGCAGCGGCGGCTATAGGGCGAATCTGTAGCACATTGAAGATACTCAGGCGGTTGCCTCGGTCGAGGTTGGCGGCAAACTCAATCTCTACGCAGGTCTTCATCTCCTGCTGCCCAATCTCAAGCAGTCTGCAGAGGATATCTGCAAGCGGGAAGGTGTCGTATTTGAGTATGCGGGCAAAGGTTATAACCTTTATACCTTCGGCTAAAGGGGAGTCTGTCAAGCGCATACTCTGCATATCCCAAGTAGAGGCAACATGTTTAAGGTTGCGGAAATGGGTGCAGTCGGCGATATTTATCTTCTCAAGGTTTACCGCATCGTCAATAGATGTCTTAAACTTATCGGGCTGTAGGTTTAGGGCATACATTGTCTGCTGAGTCTCTCGCATAGCAAGCTCCGGAGTAGATGTCTGTAGAATGTGTTGAGGGTACTTAGGGCTAAATCGCAACACCTGTTCGCCATCAACAACAGCCTTACCGAGTCCAAAAGCGACCTTAGCAATACCCTCTTCGGCTCTTTCGTAACCGATAGGGTAGAAGTTGAGCGAGCGAGCTACACCTGAGAGTGTTGGGAAGAAGTATCCGTTATCCTCCGAGCCGCAAATCTCTTGAAGGACAATGGCCATCTTCTCCTCCGAGATAACATTTGCCGTAGCTGTAATATAGGCACGCGAAGAGGCAAAGTATACCGACGCATAGACGCTCTTAATAGCCTTTGACAGCAGTCGTAGCTCCTGGTCCTCATTGTCCGTATGGGGAATCATATATGTAGAGTATATGCCCGCAAAAGGCTGATAGTATGAGTCCTCTAACTTTGACGAAGAGCGCACTGCAAGGGGTTTCTTGACACACCTTATAAAGGCTCTCAGCGCCTCTGTAAGCTCCGCAGGCAGTGTTGAGGCTACAAACTCAGAGAGAATTTCCGAGTCGGAAATATCCGAGTTGATAACATACTGTAGACCATTCTCAATAATAAATCGGTCAAAGTACTCTGTCGTAATTACCAGCGTGCGAGGCACCATCACTCTGACATTCTCCCACTCGTTGTAGAGGTTGTACTGCTGAAGAATATGGTTCATAAAGGCCAATCCACGCGCCTTGCCGCCTATTGAACCGTTTCCCAGACGGGCAAACCATATAGCGTCGTTGTAGGTATCTACGCTAAATCGAGCCACCACGCCCACACCCTGCTTTATGCGGTAGTCGCGGATAGCATCAGTAAGGAATCGGCGTACTGCTCCCAGGTCATTGTTAAACTCTTTGAGACTCAGCTCGCGGAATGAGTTTCCTAACGAGAATATACCGCGCGAGAGCAACCATTTAGAGAGATATGTCGTCGTTACTACACTGTGCAGAGTCTCGTCAGAGATGTTGTGCAGTAGCCTTTCAAGGCCATACAAATCCTCGGCACGGGCACTCTCCTCGCCCGTTTTAGGGTCAGTAAGCACAAAGTCGCCGAAGGCAAACTCGCGACCGATATACTCGCTAATCTCGTGTATCAGTGTCTTGGAGTTCTTGACAACAAAACCTACACCCAGGCTATCTGCCACTTCTCGCATACTCTGCTGAGAGGATTGCATCAAAAATGGCATTGTAGGGTTGTCCTTGCGGATAAGATTGCAAAGGTCAATACCCGCATCGAGCTTCTCTGTTGCAGGGTCGTCATTCTTGTGAATTACAAAACCCACATCCGAAATCACACCCAACATATTGCCCTTGTATCGCTCATACATTGCCACCGCATCGTCGTAGTTTGTCGCCATAAGAATCTTCGGACGGGCGCGCTTGCGGGCTATCTGCTGCTGCTCATTGAGCGCATCGCGTATTGAGGCTCCGTTCTGCTGCAGCACAAGTTTGTAAATGGCTGGTAGATAGGTAGAGTAGTAGCGCACAGAGTCCTCTACAAGCAGGATTGTCTGAACGCCAAACTCAAGAATGTCGTGGTCGGCATTCATACTATCCTCAATAAGCTTGATAATGGCGATAATAAGGTCTGTGGAGTTGTTCCAGCAGAATACATAGTCAAGCGACGAGGTGTCCGCCTGCTCAATCTGGCGATATATCTCCTTTGAGAAGTTTGTCAGCAGAACAACCGGCGTTGCAGGGCATAGCTGCTTCATACGATGCGAGAATGTGTATACATCCATCTGTCCCACATTGTACATCGTAATTACAAGGTCAAACTTTTCGCCCGCCCCAATAAGCTCTAACGCCTCAATAGTACTCTCTACGCGCGTTATAGATGGCGGATTACTCAGGTTCAACTCCGAATACTCCTGCGTAATCTGCACCTCCAACCTGCCATCCTCCTCCAGCGTGTAGCTGTCGTAGCTGTTGCACACAAGCATTATGCGGCGGATTCTACGACTCATTAGACGCGAGTAGTCTTTACCTTTTTCGTTCTGCTGAATATCCATACTTTTGTATTTTATATGGTATTTACTTCCGCTACCTCAATCTATGCAATGGGAAATACAATTTAGTATGTCCCATCGCATATCTTTCGGCGAGCGTTGTAACTCCACATCTAAAATCCAAAATTGTTTCTGTTTGTATTTTATATGGTATTTACTGCGTTCTGCATAACCAGCTTCAACAGTCACATACGCTTTAGTATGCTCCTGCTTCGCTGATTATGCACGCCTTGTAACTCCACATCTAAATTTTTTGAGCTATTGGCTAACAGCCAACGGCTAAAGTTTCACTGCAACAGCGTCAATCTCTACCTTTGCACCCATAGGCAGTGCTGCTACCTGATAGCATACGCGAGCAGGGAACGCTCCGCTGAAGAACTTTGCATATACGGCGTTCATTGCTGCAAAATCCTTAATATCTGCAAGTAGAACAGTTGTCTTGACAACATCGGTGTAGTCATAGCCCGCCTCGCGCAGGATGTGACCTACATTTTTAAGACTCTGCTCTGTCTGCTCCTCGATTGTCTCTGGCATAGTGCCTGTAGCTCCGTCTATTGGAAGCTGACCTGAAAGATAGAGTGTACCCTCTGCCTGAATTGCCTGCGAGTATGGACCTACCGCCTTTGGTGCTGCAGGGCTTGCAATAACCTTGTTCATAATGACATCACTTTAATTTAGATTTTGTTTTTAGCCGGTATTTTCTGCGTTACGCTTGTCTCGAAAATGCTCACATACGCTTAGTATGCTCCGCTTTTCTCTACGGCGCAAGCCTTGAAAATCCTCGCCTAAAATCCAAAATGTTGTTTATACTATTTTTTACTGTTCGTTTTTGCTGTTCTCGGCTAAATACTGTGCTACAATTCTCGCGGCATCGGCTACAAGCTCGGCGCAGGGACGCTTTTTGTAGTACTCTGCTGTGCGAGGCGATGGGGTAGGGTTGTCCTTTGTGCGGTCAAGACCCAGCAGAGTGCGACAAACTATCGCGCCATTTTGCTCTCGGAACGCCTCTGCAAAGCGCTGCACAAGGGCGTAGTTCTCCTTTTTTGCCACCGCATTGCTATTTGTTGGACAAGGGGATATAAACCCCGCGAGCATAGTCATTCCGCTCACCGCTCCGCACACCTCACGCAACCGACCCATACCACCCCCAAAGGGCGCAGAGATGGTGGCTGCCAACTCTGGCTCAAGCGCGGTAATATCCTCAAAAGCAAGTACCACAGACTGACAACAGTTGTACCCGCTCAAAAATAGCTCCTTCGCCATTAATGCTCTCTGTTCAATATCTATATTGCTCATAATCAAATTATTAATACCCAAGCCTGCGAAGACTTGTTTTCGCTATTTCAATTCCCTGCTCTGCTGCCTTGCGATACCACTTTACAGCCTCGGTAATGCTCTTTGTTACACCTCTTCCATACTCGTAGCACTCTCCTAAATTATATTGCGCATATGCATCTCCCTGCTCCGCTGCCTTGCGATACCACTTTACAGCCGCTGTGTAATCTTGTGTTACACCTTCTCCATTCTCGTAGCGGACTCCTAAACTACATTGCGCAGAAGCATTTCCCTGCTCAGCAGCTTTGCGATACCACTTTACAGCCTCATAATAATCTTGTGTTACGCCATAACCATTTCTGTAGCAGTAACCTAAATTATGTTGAGCTTGGCTATCTCCCTGCTCCGCTGCCTTGCGATACCACTTTGCTGCCTCATAATAATCTTGTGTTACACCAAAACCTTTATCATAGCAGAATCCTATACGCATTTGTGAGAACGCCTTACCCGCTTGAGCCGCCTTGTGGTAATACTGCACAGCTGAGTTATAATCTTTTTTATCGTAGTATTCATCTGCTTTAGCCTCTAACTGCTCTGCTGTAAGCGAGCTGTCTATCTCTATTGGCGTAACACCCTTTAGTTGAGAGGTAATTTGCTTTTTAAGCGTAGCGTTTATAGTTGCGGTCTTACCCTCGGCAATAGTAACACTCTGTGTATAAGTCTCATATCCCGATTTAGAGACCACGACCGTATGCTCGCCCACAAGGATATTGTCAAGCTTTAGTGGCAACTGCCCCACAGCCTTGCCGTCAAGCGTAACATCCGCATTAATTGGCGTACCTAAGACAACCAACCAGCCGAAAATTGGCGTTGGCGCAGGCAGTGTGTAGCTCTGAACAGACTCTGAGGATGTGATATGCTTTGATAGCGTTGCACTCTTGTGTCCCGCCTTGCGCGCCTCAAAGATATATGTGCCAGAGTTAAGCGTTCCGCTCCAACTGCTTCTGCCCTTCATCACCCCATTGACCCAAATCTCGGCATTGTCAGGAGCAGTCAGAGTAACGGTTGCCGCATCTGCCTTTAGGCGAATATCTTTTACAACCTTACTGCCTGCAACAGTAAAAGTTTCACTCTGTGGATGATAGCCCGCAGCGGTTACTGTATAACTATAACTTCCGCCGTCAAGCACAATACTCATCGCCCCGTCCGATAGTGTATAGTGCTGATTATCAATAATCACGACTGCACTCTGTGGCTCTACGGTAAAGACAACGAATTGTGGCTCATTAGCAGCCGTATTGACACTCAGTCGGAACGAAATACTACTGTCATTGACCTCTATTGTCTGCTCTGCGCTCACATTGCCATAAGTAAGTTTCAGTCTATGCCCGCCAATCATTACATCCTTGATTGTTAGGCTATTATAACTATTGGTCTTGCCCTTAAACACTCCGTCAAGGTAGACATCAGCACCTGCCACATTGCTATTGACAACAATGCTGTAGGTCTGATTTAGACTGGCAAGCATCTCATACTCTCTATTGCCCTCAAGATTTAGCGTCACCTCGTTACTCTCGCCAAACTCTGGGCTGTAGAGGTAGAATCGGGTGTTTGGCTTAGCGGTCATCTCAAGGATTAGCACATTGTCATAGTAGTCCGCAACCTTTTGTTTCGTAAGGTCGGTATTTGAGCGCATTTTGACCTCCAGGGCATCTATCTGTGCCTTGTTCATACGGTCAAACTTGATTTTTATGCGCGCACACGCCTGTCGGGAGTGGTCAAGGCCTATCGGGTCAATATTCACGCCCGTAAGCTCATCACTCTGCACCGCGCGAAAAGTGCTACGGTCCAAAACAATAGAGTTCTCTATCTGCGCTGTAGCGGTCAGAGTAGCAAAAAGTAGGATTAGTATGGCGAGTAATCTTTTCATAGGCACAAAGATAGTAAAAAAATCTTATTCGTTATTCTTCGGTGCTGATTTACACCATTGGGCAATGCCACATTCGTGGCACTTTGGCTTGCGGGCGGTGCAGGTATATCGACCGTGGAGGATGAGCCAGTGGTGGGCTATAGGCAGCAGGTGGCTTGGGATATTCTTCTCAAGCTGCAACTCTGTTTGACGCGGAGTCTTGGCAGCTGTTGTAAGGCCTATGCGTGCCGAGACACGAAAAACATGGGTATCTACGGGCATAACCTCCTTACCCCATATAACCGCGCCCACAACATTTGCCGTCTTGCGACCCACGCCAGGCAGGCGCATCATACTTTCAATATCTGACGGCACCTCGCCCCCAAACTCACTGCAGAGCATACGCGCCATAGCAACGAGGTTTTTAGCCTTATTATTTGGGTAGGAGATTGAGCGGATATATGGAAAGAGCTCCTCTGGTGTCACTGCAGCAAGAGCCTCAGGGGTCGGAAAGGCCTCAAAAAGTGCGGGCGTAGTCATATTCACGCGCTTGTCGGTACACTGCGCCGAGAGTATTACCGCCACAAGAAGCTCAAAGGTGTTGCGGTAGTTTAGTTCACTTTCGGCTACGGGCATATGCTCTGAAAACCAAGCTATTATACCCTCATATCTCTCTTTCTGTCTCATTTCTCGTTGTGAAAATGGTTGTAAATCTTCTCTGCCCTCACTCTGCCGACAACCTCTGCCAGTTCATCCACAGTTGCTGCCTTAATTTTTGTCAGGCTCTTGAAGTGCTTAAATAGGCTCTCAACGCTCTTGCTACCCACGCCCTCAATATCCTCAAGGGAGCTGCGTAGCATAGCATTGTTGCGCTTGCTGCGGTGGAAGGTAATACCAAAGCGGTGCGCCTCGTCGCGGATGTGGCACATAACCTTCAGCGGCTCGCCTGTGCGCGATAGGTAGTATGGCATTGGGTCGTTAGGGTAGTAGACCTCCTCAAGTCGCTTGGCAAGGCCGACAATAGGAATACGACTCTCAAGACCCAACTCGCACAGCACAGCATAGGCACTTGACAGCTGCCCCTTACCACCATCAACGACAATAAGGTCTGGCAACTCTGCCCCCTCCTCCACAAGGCGGGTATATCGGCGCGTAAGAATCTCGCGCATAGAGGCAAAGTCATCTGCACCAACGACGGTCTTGATGTTAAAGTGGCGATACTCGCGCTTAGATGGCTTGCCGTTGCGGAAGACTACGCACGAGGCGACAGGGTTAGTTCCCTGCGTGTTGGAGTTATCAAAGCACTCTATATGTCGTGGCTGACGGTCAAGGCGCAACTCACGCTGCATAGCCTCCATAATACGGTCGGCGTGTCGCTCTGGGTTCTTTATCTCCATATTTTTCATCAGCTCGGCGCGGTAGAGCCTTGCTGTCCGCTGTGAGAAGGCAAGCAGTTCGCGCTTCTCGCCCCTCTGCGGAATGGTGAAGGTAACCCCCTCAAAGAGTGCCACCTCTGGCAGCAAAGGCACGATAACCTCACGCTGCAATTCGCCCGCAATGTTGTCTACAAAGTGCTGTATGCCCAATGTAAGCATCTGCTCCTCCGTAGCATCAACGCCCGGCTCAATGGCAAGAGTCTGCACAGCAACAATAGCTCCGCCCTTGACCCTGAGGAAGTTACAGTACGCCTCCTCGCCCTCAATATAGAGTGAGAAGATATCTGCATCTGTAATATTGGCGCTGACAATAACAGACTTTGAACGGTACTTCTCCAGTGCCTCTAACTGCATCTTAAATCGGTGTGCCGCCTCAAAGCGAAGCTCTGCCGCCGCGCGGGTCATCTCGCCCTCAAGGTAGTTTTTTACGGGACGCAGGTCGCCCTTGAGGATGGAGACGGTAAGGTTTACCAATTCGGCGTACTCAGTGAGAGACTGCTTGCCACAGCAGGGGGCTTTGCAGTTGCCGATATGGTACTGTAGGCAGGGGGCGTACTTGCCCCTATCTATCATCTCCTGCGAGAGGTTGTGTCGGCAGGTGCGCAGAGGGATAACCTCCGCAATAAACTCAAGCACAGCCTTTTGTGTCGATATTGAGGCGTAGGGACCGAAATATCTTGAGCCATCTTTAACCACTCGGCGGGTAGATATTACGCGCTCAAAGGGTGGTGGTGTGAGGGCTATCCAAGGGTAGGACTTGTCATCCTTTAGAAGTATATTGTAGCGCGGTTTATGGCTCTTTATCAGTGAGTTCTCAAGTAGTAGGGCGTCGGTCTCGCTATCTACGATGATATATCTGAGGCTTGCAATCTGACGCACCATAGCGCGAACTTTTGGCGAGTGGTCGCGGCTATCGACAAAGTAGCTGCTGACCCTCTTTTTGAGGCTCTTGGCCTTGCCGACATAGATTATTTCGCCACTCTTGTCCGAGAAGATGTAACATCCAGGCAAGAGCGGAAGTAGTGAGACCTGCTCCTTCAGTTCGCGTTTTGTACTACTCTCCATAGCCAATTAACTGAAAATTAGTTTATATATGCGCTGCATAAATCTGTCGGTAGAGATAAGCAGTGAGCGTACAGAGTCCGAGTAGCGAGAGCCGTTTTTACGCCACTTACTAAGCAAATCAATCTTGAGCATACCATTTACTGGCACTCTCAGCGGCTGTGGTGCAAGGTTTGTAAAACTCTCAAGGGTCTGTGTAAAGTCGGAGGTCATAAAACTCTGGTCGTCCATCTCAAGCAGATACTTGCGTAACACGGTCTGCATACGGCGCATAACCACATTTGAGAGAAAGCTGTGTCGTGCTACGGTCAGCTCATTTCCGTAGTTATCTAAATACTGCGCCATATCTGTAACCACTGTCGCGAGCTCGGTAATCTTGCGAAGCTGAACGCGACTATCCATCGTCTGACCCTCACGGGCAAGGTTGTAGCGATAGAGGGCGATATCTGTAAAGGCGATGCTCTTGATGTAGAAAATAGGGTAGAAGCACCACTGCTGGTCGGTGTATGAGATGCCCTCGCGCTGGTGGTAGCCTACTCTCTGCAGTAGCGCTGTGCGGTAGGCCACAGAGTGCATCATAAAGAATGGAATCACCCCGCGCTCAAATACCCGCTCGGCATCGTATGGCTGTCCATAGCCAAAATTCTTGCCGCTGTATAGGTCATACTCAACTCTGCGAGTGCCGCTCTGCGACAGCTCTATGTATGGTCCTACGACCATATCTGTTCCGCTAACCTGCTGTAGGTACTCTATGTATGGCTCAAGGGCAGCGGTGTCGTAGCTGTCGTCCGCATCAAGAATGCGCACATACTCGCCCTGCAGTGTTGGCAGTGCGGCATTTATCGTAGAGCCGTAGTTGCCATTAGGCTTATCTATAACGCGAACAATCGTTGGATACTTCGCCTCATACTCCCTTGCAATGGCAAGAGAAGAGTCCTTGCTGCCGTCGTTTACCACAACAACCTCAAGAGCAGAGGCTACGCTGCTACCTACAACTGAGTCAAGGCAGGCGGGCAGTAGCTGCTCCATATTGTATGTGGGAACAATTATTGAGAGTCGCTTCATTTTGTGGTGTCAAAGTTTAGTTTGTAAGGCGCGTGGTTTACCTGCTCCTCTACAGGCAGTACTGGGCGCAGGTTAGGGTAGTGGTGGCGCAGGTACTCCTCCACATTATCTGGCACGGGTATCATCATACCGCCAAACTCCATAAGCACCGGATTCTCGGCATAGCGGCGGCGAATCTGGTCCTTAGGCATACGGACAATGTTTATATACTCGGTCTCGGTGTTGTTATATCTGCCAAGTACGCGGCACATCTTGTTGTATATAGCCTTGCGCGAGAGTAGGGTGCAGACTGTGCGTATTGCGGCGCAGCTTATCCACGACTTTGGTAGTGGAGTATCTATCTGACACACTCCACAGTGCTTCCAGAGCCATATCTGCTTGCCCATAAAGCAGTTAATCCAGAACTTAGCACGAAAGCGATGCCACTTCTCAAGGCTCTTGTTGTCTGGTATGCGGTCATAGGGAAAAATATCTACAAACACGCCATGGTGGATATCCATATCCTTCCAGATATGCTCTACAAAGAGAGTGTTATTGCGCTTTACCTTTGCAAAGTAGAAGGGGGTGTTATTTTCTGTGCCAAACCACTCAAGGAAGTACTCCGCGCCAAGCTCCGCAGGGGCGACCTCCAAAAAGCGGTTGTAGTTCTCGCGGGTCATACCCACATCTACATCGTCATCCCACGGGACAATGCCCTTGTTATAGAATGCACCGATAGCACTGCCTCCCTGAATAAAGTATGGGATGTTGTGCTTCTTGCATACGCGGTCTATCTCTGCCAGTATCTGGTAGAGCATCGTATGTAGCTGCCTTAAATCGTTATCGTCGTATCTCATTGCACAAGTAAATTACAACCTCTTATATCAGCATCCGTCACTCTGCCCTCAATGCGGAAGGTGTTGTCGGCAAATGCCACACCCACATCCTGCGTAGCGATAAATGAACAGGAGTAGAGATTTGCTAAATCAATAATATCTATAGCCCCTCTGCGCCCCGCATCAAGGTGGGTAAAGGGGTCGTTTATATCCCTTACAACTACTCTCATCCACGGTGGAGAGGCAAAAAGTCCCTCGCCAGTAGAGTAGCCCTGCGACATCAGCTCAGCCATACCGTACTCCGAGTGTATTAGCTCCACGCCAAAGGCACTGCATAGCACAGCGTGTAGCTCCTCTTTTGACATCTCCTTGCGGCGTCCCTTCATACCACCCGTCTCCATAACAACGGTGTTATTGAGCTTGGGCGCATACTGCTCGGCAAGGTCCAGCAGGGCATAGGTCACGCCAATGAGAATTTTTGGTCGATCGTCTGCCGCCATATCGGCAAGGAGTTTTTCGTAGTCGTGCAGATAGAATCCTCCGCCGCCAGCCTTGCGAATAAGAGTATCGACCATATAGACAAGAGACGAGCCGGTGCGCTCCAAATAGTTTGGTAGAAGTCCATAGACGCTCCACTGCTCAATATCGCCATAGAAGAGGCGAAAACTCTCCGTAAAGTCGCGCTCGTAAATGGTAAGGTCGGCAACCATATGTCGCGAGACACTCATACCCGTAGTGGCGCTTGATGTAAAAACAATCTGTGGAGGAGTGTCAGCAGAGTAGATGTCGTGGCTCTTAAATAGCTCAATAGGTAGCATCGGTATATCCTCAATGCGAGTAACAGATGCGGGATTTACACCGATAAGCCTTAGGTACTCAGCATAAACGGCGCAGTGCTCCGCCTGAAAACGGAACACATCCAACGCTACGGACTCAAACTGCTCTTGAGTAGAGATTGAAAATATTCGCTCTATCATACGACAAATGTAGTGAAACTTTGCCAATTTTCAAAACAAGTTTTGCTCCATAAATAATCAACCCCGAAAGTTTATGCCTTCGGGGTTGAAATATTATAAGTCGGTAGACTACTTTAGTGGCTTAAGATACTTAGCACTTGCATAGGCAACCTGGTCCCGGTATATAACCTTTGCCCAACCATTGTTGATGCTAATCACCTCAATGCTCTGCTGTGGAATAATTGAGCCAATAACATTGTCTGAATAGGTGTTAGGCGCACTGCGAATGTTGAGCACATCTTGAGAGATGCAGATATAAGTTGTTGTGGTGGTCTGCTGTGGCTGTGTGGCTGTCTTTACACTCTTTGGAGTATACCCTCTGTAGCCATCTACAAAGTCTATAATATCCTGATAGAAGATAGTTCCTGCAACAACTGCAAGGGTAGCAAGTAGAGTGTAGATGTTGTAGAATATGTATCGTGCAAACTTTGCCAAAATGCCTGCAATCCAACCAAATACAACACCTCCGATAGCAACAACATATACACCAATACCATATCCAACTACGCAAACGACAATACCCCAGAACCAGCTACCTGTGCTGATTGCACCCGCAAGAAGTCCCAGACCGCCGATAATAGCAAATATTATCATCCATATGCTACCGTCGCTGATAGTATCCTCGCGATCCTCAATCCAGTCGCCTATAGAGGCAACGGCGTGGTTTAGCTTTGACCATAGTCCTTCGCGCTTTCTGCTGCCACTGCCCCAACTGCTGCCACCTGTAGAGGTTGGTCTTGGCTTTGGTGTTGGTGTTGATGTTGGAGCTGTGCTACTCTTCTTCTCGTAGATATGTACGCTGGCTGAGTAGAGACGGGTGTCCTGATAGTAAATCTCGTACGTGTATCGTCCCGCAACACTATACAGAGTGCCATTGTCATTACCATATCCACCAAGAGTTATGGTAAAATTACCTCCCTGATTTAATGTTATGCTTGTTTGGTAAAATCCTGACTTTGAGGATTTTTGACTATTAGTGACAACTTTGCCATTAGGGTCTGTGATGCGGATAAATATCTGGTCTGTAGAGAACGGTTTTGTAGCAAAGCCAACTATCTTTGCATTGAGATAGAGAATGTTTGTATAGAGTGTATTTCCCGCAGGTGTCATAATGTCAAACGCCTTATTGGTCGAGAGGAATGAGGCATTTGAGATTGAAAAAGGTGCAGCTGTAGAACTTGTCGTTGTCGTCGTTGTCGCTGTGCTGCCTTTTGAGCCGAGCGGGTAGATGGTAAATGTGCTCTTGTAGATACACTTATTCTGGTAGTATATCTCAATATGATACTCACCCGGAACCTTATATGCCGTCTTTTTCTCGTTACCCCAACCGCCAATCTCTTGTTTGTGGCTACCCTTAGCGTTGGCATTAATAGAGCCAGAGGTGTTGGCCGATGTAACCTCTTCACCCTTAGGGTTGATGATTCTATAGCGCAGATTGACCCTACCAACAGGCTTGTCTACCTTGAATGTCACAGTCGGACAGAGGTATGTAACATCGGTGTAGAGCTTGCTGCCGCGAGCGCGAATTACATTGCCGCTCTTATCCTCATCGCTAAATGATATATCTGAAATTGTAAATGGGGTAGTCTCTGCGCGCTTGACATCCGAAGCCTTGACCGTAACGCCCGCTGTTACCACTCCGAAGAAGGTGCGACCCCACTCCTCCATTGTAGGACGATCCTCCTTTTTGCTGCCAAAGGCGCGCTTAAAGAGCTCCTGAATTACTGGAGGTAGGTTATTGAAGTTCTGCTGAAGGTTCAGTCCTGTTGGGAATGAGATGTATTTAGACTTCTCGCCATATGCAAACAGACCCTCGGCAATACACTGTGATACCTCTGTACACTGGTCATAAGGCGCGCGGAGCACTGTGCCTGCGTATGGGTGTGTACCAGTAAGAATCTGGTAGAAGCATACTGCGGCAGAGAATAGGTCGCACTCTACGGTGTAAGGCTTGTCTTTCGCTTTGAGAGCTGCTCCCTCAGGTGCAAAATAGTCTGGAGTATATGCTGTCGCGGGGTGGAGTATTTTTCCGCCCTCAGATATCTGGATGGAGTCGGTATCCATAATAGATATCTTACCCGTTCCCGTTGCGTCAATATTCTCTGGCTTAAGGTCTACGATTACATAACGGCCCGTCTCGTGAATTCTGTGCAGCGCAGTAGCCACATTCTTGAGCATCTTGATTCGGTTTATGATACCAATTTCGGTGTCAAGCTCAAACTTGTCGTGCCACTCTGTCAGCTCCTTGTACTTCTTAATCTTAGACAAAGGCTTACGCTGATATACAGAGAGAATTGTAAGGTCGTGACCCTTAGCAAAGGCAAGGGGCATCATATAGCCGATAAACTTCTTGTTGGCGTCGTATGCTATCGCTGTAGGCCAACAGATGCGGAAGTCGGGGTTATTCTTTGTATCCTTTGGCTGGTGGGCGACCATGTACTTAATCTTCTTATACACCTCGTCGGTCGTCTTGAAATAGATTTTGATACAGTAGTCGGCCTTGTAAGCTGCTGTGATGATTTTATGCACAGCACCCTGACCACCTTTACCAAGTGGGGTGTCATCAATAGCAATCTGCTCTAAGTTACCACCAGGGGATGTTTGGATATATATTTTCATCTGCTTTTATTTTTGCAATTTTTTTGGGTTGTTACTAATTCATTGCTGCAATAGACTCGTATAGTGTCTTGCCCCACTCATCTAATGTTGGGCGAGAAGATACTTCTGAGCTGAAAGCTCGCTTAAAGAGCGACTGAATCTTTGGGTCGAGCGTGCGGAATGTGCTGTGTAGGTTAAAGTTCTCTGGGAATGAGATGTACTCACTCTTCTCGCCAAAGGCAAAGAGGTTGTTGTCTATACACTGACCAATCTCTACACACTGACTATATGGCTCGCTAAGTATTGTACCACTATAAGGGTGTGTGCCAGTAAGCACCTGATAGAATATTACGGCATAGGCAAATAGAGCTGCGCTCTGGGTCATTGGACTCTTTGAGGCCAAGCAACGCTTGCCCTCTACAGATAGATAATCTTGGTTGACATTGCAAGCTGCAAAGAGTAGCTTCTCGCCCTGACTTACTTCAGACCAAATTAGGTTTGCAAGTGTAACCTTTCCAGTGGCTGTGATAAGGATATCCTCTGGTGAGATGTGTGCAGGAACATAGTGTGCTGGTAGTGCGTGCAGGGCTTTAGCGATGTTATAGAGCAGCTTGAGTCGGTTTTTCATACCCTTCTCGTCTCTCTCAAACTTGTCGTGCCACTCGGTTTTGTCTGCATATCGCTTCATCTGAGCCAAAGGCTTGCGCTGATATGTAGTAAGAGTAGTTAAGCTAATGCTCCTCGGAAAAGCCTTTGGTTGCATATAGCCGAAGAGCCTCTTATTTTCGTCATACACAGCTGCCAACGGTAGCGAGAATGATGTATTAGGGTACTTATCAGCATTTGGAACAGGGTGCTCTGCCATATACAGAATTCTCTGCTCAAGACTATCGTTTGGCTCTATCATCTGTATGCAGTAGGCACTGTATGCGGGCGTTGTGATAGAATAGAGACCCTCTCTCTTGTCCAATGCCTCTATGGTTATCGGCTCGAAACAGCTGGTTGCCGCTTTTTTGATGTAAAAGTTCATAGTCAAGGTCTGTTCTATAAAAGGGTTTAGCTCAGCTTTGCTTTGAGTGTCAAAACCTCGCTAAACCACTCTATAAGTTTGTTAAATATGGATAAAATTGCTACTTAAACACGCCGAGGAGCATTGTTCTGTCGTCGTGCTCTGTCACTCCCGCTGGAGTACCAATATTGATAATCTCAATGAGACGATCTAAACGCGACTCTGGCGTATGGTCCTCATTCATCTCATCCAATAGTGGATTGAAGAAGCCTGGGAATGGCTTGTTAGGGTCAAAGTAGTGACCTGCCTCATCCTTTGAGTAGTGAGTCCAAGTGATATTCTCGCAGCCATCGCTCATAAGCACCACAGCCTCTGGAATCTCGTGTATAACCCTTACATCTGGAAGATAGACATCGCTCATTGTAAATGCAGGAACCTTTGTCTGCTCCCAGTCGTTAGGGATAAATACTGTTGAAGAGGCCTCGTCGCCCTTGTGAGGAGTCATCAGAGCCTTCCACTCGCCACCCTTTGTCTTGTAGCCCATACGACCATCGCCAATATGTGCTGTAAGCATACCGCGAGGTGTCAGAAGCATAAGTATTATTGTGGCGTTGAAATCACGCGCACAGAGAGGCTTGTTGATATCTGCGATAATATCCAGCTTCTTGAGCTCCAACTTAGCACGCGCAGCAGGGTCGCTTGTAGCATTAATAGTGGTAGTTAGCTTCTCAAGTGCAGCCTCTTTGTCGGCCTTATATTGCGCAGCCTGCTTGTCTGCCTGACGGAAGATGATGCTCTTCATCGACAAGAAGATGTTGTAGCACTCAACATACCACTCAAGCTCTGTAGGCATATAGTTCTTCTCTACCCAACCCTTTGCCTTAAGGAGCTGAGCAATAAACTTCTCCGCCATCTCGCAGTTGGCCTTTGAGCCACGCGCACTCTCACGCGCTGAGCCAGCACCGTCAGAGGTGATAAATAGCCTCCAGCCTGGTGCAATCTCCTTGTAGGCGTGATAATCCTCGCAAGGTGTTCCTGCAGAGATGTGGCTGCGACCCTGAATAGAGAAGCCAACAACATAACCACTCTCATCTGCAATGCTTGTTACCACGCGACGCTCTGGGTCGTTAAGATCTACAGGCTTTGCTGCCTGCACAGGAGCAGGCACTGGGTCAGTATCTGTGACAGCCTTCGGCTCGTCTGCTTTCGGCTCATCAACCTTTGGCTCATCAACCTTTGGCTCATCAACCTTCGGCTCGTCTACCTTCGGCTCATCAACCTTTGGCTCATCCGCCTTCGGTGCATCTGCTTTTGGTGCATCAACCTTCGGCTCGTCTGCTTTTGGCTCGTCCTTCTTCGGCTCATCTGCTTTTGGTGCATCAACCTTCGGCTCGTCCTTCTTCGGCTCGTCATCCTCGACAGAGGTGTCTACAACAAACGAAAAATCGGGAGCCTTCTTCGCTGGGGTTGGCGCAGGTGCGGGCTCTGGGGTTGGCGCAGGCGCGGGAGCGGGCTCTGTAGCCTTTTTTGTATCGTCAGTAGCCGCAGGGTCTGCCTCAGGCTTGGACTTGCCAAAGCCGATATTTATGTTAAGAATTGGAATTTTAATCATAGTTGTAGTTTATTAAAAAGAGGTGTAGCCGCAAAAGGCGGACACACCTCTTCAATATGTACTCTGATAATTAAATCTCGAAAGAGCCTAACCAATCGTCCATACCCTCTCGTAGGTCTACCTTAGCACCCTCCTTACTCTTTGAAACGGTAGAGAGTGAGTTGCTTAGCCACTTGAAGAACTCGGTGAACTTTGTACCCTGAAGAGGCATAGCCTGACCGCACATCTGCTTAATCTTCAGCATAACATCGTTGTTAACGCCAACACCGATACCCATCATAGTGTACTTCTTTGCGGCTGCATCATTTGCCACGCGCTCGGAGATTGCAGCAATATCAGCCTCTGATGCACGCTGTCCATAAGGCTCACCGTCAGTCATTAGCACAATCCAAGGACGATAGTACTTCTGACCAGTCTCCTTGTACCAAGCCTTACGCGCCTCAACCATGCTGATAGCCTCCTCAAGTGCCATAACGGTCTCAGTTACAGAACCACGCTCAGTGAGGGTTGGAGCCTGCTCCTCCTCGTCAAGTAGACCTGGCTCACGAAGAACCTGTACCTCCTCATCATACTGGATAACAGCAACCTCAAGCTGGTCGATAAGCTTCTCTGATACTGATTCTCCACCCTGAATCTCTGAATAAAAATCCTTGATACCCTGATTAAGTGCCTCAATCTTCTCGCCGCGCATAGAGCCGGATACATCCAGCACGAATACGCAAAGACATTTCATCTCTTGGTTTACAGCCGATTCACCGGCAAATCTGTGTTCTGTACTCATAATATTATTGTTTTAGTTATTTTGGTTACAAATGTAATAAATATTTTCTAAAGTTCCAAATTGTAGCAATTTAACATCGCCAACATATCCTGCTGTTCACATATAAAGAGGAAATATGAAGAAAAATATTGCAACAAAACGCAAAAATTACTACATTTGTCTAAAATATGTGAATCAGTTATGTTGAAAGCAGTTCAATCTCTTGTAGATGCCATTACCCCTGACCGTTGTACAATATGCAATAAGCCGTTGTTGGGGAGTTATCGTGTTAATAAGTGGGGACAGAAGGCGTGTGTTGAGCATAATCTTGCGTTTTGTACAAGTTGCGGTAGGTATGTTCTGCCGAGTGACCTATGTACGCCAGATGGTCGTCATACATGCTCGGAGTGTATTGGAAAGGTTGTGCGCAAGCCAGAGCATATAGAGTGGGTATATAGCCGTGTAGCTGCTATTTTTGAGCGTAATTTTCTGGCTTTGCCTGGCAAGATTCCAGTAGAGATTGTTACAGCGGAGCAGATGTCCGCGCTGCATGGTGCATCTTTATCTGGGGTTAAGATGCCCTCTGGTCTAACGGTGTCTCGCGGTGTGAATTTTTTGGGTGCGCCAATGCAGCATAAGGTCTATATACTTGACTATCATCATAAAGTTGTATTTGGTGGTATACTTGCTCACGAACTGTTGCATGTGTGGCAAAATGAGCATCATATAGAGCTGCCAAAAAACTACTGCGAGGGTTTTTGCAACCTCGGCTCTTACCTCTTCTACACCTATCTTGATAATGAGTTGTCCCAGAAACATGCGCAGTGGATGCTTGAGAGTCAAGACCCAATATATGGCGAGGGATTTCGTCAAGTAAAGGCGATTTTTGAGAGAGAAGGTGGTAGAAATCTTGAGAAAACAATGGAGATTTTAGTGAAAAAAAGTAGATAAAAAGATTGTTGAAATGAAAGTGAATGTTATCAACCGTTCAGGTATGGCACTGCCTGAGTATGCAACACCCCTCTCGGCGGGTATGGACCTTCGTGCTGCAATTGAGAGTAGTATTACCCTTGCCCCTCTTGAGCGCGCAATGGTACCTACAGGGCTCTATATTGCCCTGCCTGAGGGCTATGAGATGCAGGTGCGCCCGCGTAGTGGTCTTGCCGCAAAGCATGGTATTACCGTTCTAAACAGCCCAGGTACTATAGATGCCGACTATCGCGGAGAGATTAAGGTTATCCTTGTAAATCTCTCTAATACCCCATTTGAAATTGTTCCTGGCGAGCGTATTGCTCAGGCTGTTGTGGCTAAGCACGAGCGCGTGGAGTGGCAAGAGGTTGAGAGTCTTGAGCAGACCGAGCGTGGCACTGGAGGTTTTGGTAGCACTGGTAGAGGATAGGCTATGAAGTACGATTTTGATAAGTATATTGAGCGCAGAGGCTCTGGTGCACTCAAGTTTGATGCACTTAGTCAGTGGTATGGCGATGAAAATCTGCTGCCTATGTGGGTTGCCGATATGGACTTTGCAACGCCCGACTTTATTGTAGATGCGCTTAAGGAGCGACTTGAACACCCTATTTTCGGCTACACGGTCGAGCCGGAGCGTTATCGCAGAGCAATTTGCAACTGGATTCTTGCTCGTCATCAGTGGAAGATAGAGCAGCCGTGGATTAGCTATATTCCTGGTATTGTCAAGGGTATTGCTATGGCTATTAACGCACTACTCAAGCATGGCGATAAGATTATCATCCAACCGCCCGTGTATCATCCATTCCGCAATGTCGCTCAGCACTGCGGTTGTCAGGTCGTTGAAAATCCACTGCGTGAACTTGCTAATGGAGAGTATGAGATGGACTTTGAGCACCTTGAGAGAGTTGCTGCGGGGTGTAAAATGCTTATTCTTGCCAATCCGCATAATCCTATAGGTATACTCTGGAGTCGTGAGACCCTTGTTCGCCTGGCGGAGATTTGCAGCAGGCACAATATCATTGTTATCTCAGATGAAATTCACTCAGATATGGCACTCTGGGGAGGAAAGCATATCCCATTTGCATCGGTAAGTAGTGCGGCTGCGGATTGTAGTATAACCTTTGGAGCGCCATCCAAGACCTTTAATATTGCAGGCATTGTATCTTCGTATTCTATCGTGCCGAACGATAGCCTGCGCGAGAAGTTCTTCGGCTGGATGGAGGGTAATGAGCTAAATCATCCCGATATCTTTGCACCTATAGCTACTATTGCTGCCTTTGAGAATGGCGAAAAGTGGCGAGAGCAGATGATTGAGTATGTTGAGGGAAATATTCTACTTGTGGAGCGGTTCTGCAAGGAGTATATTCCGCAGATTGTCCCTATTCGCCCAGAGGCTTCGTTCCTTGTCTGGTTGGACTGCCGAGGGTTGAATATGTCTCATAGTGAGGTTGTTAGCCTATTTACTGACGGGGCAAAGTTGGCTCTAAATGAGGGTGCAATGTTCGGCGAGCAGGGTAGCGGCTTTATGCGACTCAATGTCGGCACTACGCGCGCAAATCTGCTTGCGGCACTTGAGCGACTCAAGAGTGCTGTTCAGTTAAGCGTTGAGAAGAGATAGTAGTACGGGGATTGCTACGCCTATAAGTAGTTCTACTCCGCCACGACCAATCAGGCCTTTGTTACCTTTGAGCATAACAAGGCCTGTTATTGTTATTACTATCAGCGCAATAGCAAAGATATCCGAAAACCAAGTCCACCACTTGCCCGGATTGTAGTGTAGGGTAGTCATCTGACTAACCAAAGGCCTGCGACGCAACGACTCATAGACAATACTGCCAGTGGCTAAGTCTGCCTCAAGTGTTGAACTGCCCTTGAGAAAGACCTTTAGGTGGTTATCCTTTGGAAAGTAGTGCTTTGTATACTTTTCGCGAACTCCTACACGCTCCATAAGCGATAGAACAGCCGTCTTGTCCATATCTGCTTGTGCAGGTAGGTCTGTAATAACAATCTCGGTGCGCGAGACGGTGTAGTGTGGGTTTATTGTATCGCGGTGGTTCATATAGATGCCAGACAGGGCGTAGATAAGCACCATGCCAGCAAAGAAATACGAGATGTCGCGGTGCAGAATGCGACACCAACGACGAATGTCACTACTCGAGAACTTCATAAGACTCGGCAACTACATAGTAGAATGAAAGGTACTCCTTGCCCTCAGCTGCCTTGCGAGCGGCAATCTTTGTGCGGAAGTCGGCTATGCGCTCAGCGGTTGTTGTTGCAGTCTCACCGCGCGCTTTCTTTTCAGTATCGCATCCCGACTCTCCATCGCCATGCTGCTCGGCGGTATTTGCAGCCACAGCGGCCTCCCAATTCTGGAGGTATGCCTCATCTATGCGCTCCTCGCACAGTGTGCCTATAACCTTGACAACGCTATTCTGACATCGCTGATTAAATGCCCCCAGATTGCCAGACTCTATGCGGATTGTCTTTGTGTCGTTGCTGCCCATAAGGAACATCTTGCGACCGCCGTGCTGGCAGATGTGTGTGCATATGCCCTCTATCTCAATAACTTTATCTACATACTCTGTCGCACCGGTCAGTAGTGCATCTACCTCTACTGTTGCTACGGGCTTGGCGTTAGAATTTTTTGAGCTATTACCTGCGCACGAAAGGGTAAATAGCGCAGTGACGATGACTAAAAAGTTTTTAATTCTCATAGTTGTATGGTTTTATTCTACAAATTTAGTGATTTATTTGGGAAATGCAATATAAATGCTCTAAAAAACAAAAGGCCTCGCCAAATGACGAAGCCTTCTGTGGACCCAGAGGGGCATGATCCCACGACCTTCGGATTATGAGTCCGCTGCTCTAACCGACTGAGCTATGGGTCCTAAAATTAACCCTTTAATTATTTACGCGGTGCAAAGATATAAAAAAATATGGTAACAATGCAAATCTTTTTTGAAAAAATACTATTTTTGCGACGGTAAAGCGCATAATGGTATGAGTGATAATAGAATAGCTATTGCAGCAGCAACAGTGACAGTAGTAGCGCTCGTGGCTCAACAGCCTGTGGTAGCCGAACCAAAGAGCGGTAAAAAGGGCGATAAACAGCGACCAAATGTAGTTTTTATACTGCTTGACGATGCTGGTTATGGCGACTTTGGCTGCTACGGGCAGACCAAGATTGAGACTCCAAATATCGACGCACTTGCAGAGCGTGGTGTACGCTTTACGGATATGTATGCCGGTGCGCCAGTCTCTGCCCCTTCGCGTTGCACTCTACTTACGGGTCTACACTCTGGGCATGCGCAGATTCGCTCTAACGACGAGATGACCGAGCGCGGTAATGTATGGAGTATCAAGGCTATGCGCGACAATCCAGAGCTTGAGGGTCAAGCTCCGTTGGCTGCGGGAACAACTACACTCGCTACGGTGATGAAGCGGGCGGGATATAGCACGGCGATGATTGGAAAATGGGGTCTTGGTGGTCCAACATCAAACAGTAAGCCTACAGATATGGGGTTTGACTACTTCTATGGCTACCTCTGTCAGCGTATGGCTCAGTGCTACTTCCCGCCTTACCTATATAATAATGAGGTGCGAGAGTATACTTCAAACCCCGAAATGGAGCTGGGAGATAGACTTGATGCGGGTGCAGACCCTTATGATAGTCGCAGCTACGAGAAATTTAAGGGAGAGACCTATAGTCCAGATGCTGTTTATAGTAAGGTTGAGCAGTTTGTTGAGGCTAATGTGGACAATGAGTTCTTCCTTATGTGGACAACAACAATCCCGCATAGTGCACTTACTGCCCCAGATGAGTGGGTGGCAAAGTATGTAGCTAAGTTTGGCGATGAGGAGCCAGTCTACCGCGGCAAGGGATATTTCCCTACAAGATATCCAAAGGCGACATACGCAGCGATGATATCTTATCTTGACTATCAGATTGGTTCTCTTGTTGAGCTTCTCAAGGCTAAGGGTCTCTATGACAACACTATAATAATGGTTACCAGCGACAACGGACCAACGCATAACGCCTATACAAATACCGATTGGTTTGACTGCGCACATCCGTTCCGAAGCGACAAGGGGTGGACAAAGCGTTCACTGCACGAGGGCGGTATTCGTATGCCATTTATTGTTGCGTGGGGCGATAAGCTGCAACCAGCGCTGAGTGACTATATCGGCTACTTTCCGGATGTTATGCCTACGCTGTGCGATATTGCGGGAGTTGAGTCTCCACAAACCGATGGCATTTCGTTCCTGCCGACACTCAGGGGTAGAAGGCAACCAAAGCACGACTATCTCTACTGGGAGTTCCCGAAGTTCAAGGGTGGCAATGGCTGGTTGAGCGTGAGAATGGGTCGTTGGAAGGCTCTTGTTGAGGATGTTGCAGATGGAAATACGCAGATGCAACTATATGATATTACAACAGATGTGCGCGAGGAGACGGACCTTGCCGCTGACTATCCAGAGGTTGTTGCCTCTATGTGGCGGGCTATAAAAGAGTCGCATACAGATGTTGAAAATCCTCTATTTAGACTCGATATAAAATATCCAGAATTGGAGTAAAATCGCATAAAAAATGAATATGCGAAATTAAAAATTTTTAAGATTTCTGCCAAAAAAAGGTGCAAAAACCGAAAATTATATATAACTTTGCATCGTGTATATTTGCAAATAGCTCTTTTGATTATGCTGTTTGTGTATAATGGTTAGGTGAATAATTCATAAAACAGAAATAATTATGCGTTTATTTAAGAGACTTTTTATGGCTGTTGTAGCTATTGCAGTATCGTTTACAGCAGCTGCTCAGCTTCCGTCAGTAAAGCTTGAGAATCGCAAGGGTGAGACTGTAAACACCTCATCACTTGTAGATGGTAAGACTCCGATGATTATCTCTTTCTGGGCTGTAACTTGCAAGCCTTGCATTCAGGAACTTGATGCTATTAACGACGCAATGCCAGATTGGCTTGAGGAGGCGTCATTCCGCGTTATAGCTGTCTCTACAGACGATAGCCGCTTCTCTGCGCAGGCAAGAGCTTGGGTTGAGGGTCACGGCTGGAGCGATTTTACTGTTCTTTTTGACAAGAACAAGGAGTTTATGCGTGCTATGAATGTATCTTACACTCCGCAGGTGTTTGTTGTTGATAAAAATGGCAAGGTTGTCTACTCACACACGGGTTATACAGCCGGTAGCGAGCAGGAACTCATTGATAAGATTAAGTCGCTCAAGTAAAAAAAGTCTTATTACCCGATATGAAGAAACTTACAATTTTATTCGTTTTGTCGCTCCTCTCTGTTTCGGCCTTTGCAGAGCAAAGAGAGGGTGAAAAGACGAAGGGAAGGCTTACCGGTGGTTTTGAAACCAACTCAATCTTCTATGTTGAGGATGCAAAGAGTGGGGCAATAACTCCACAGGATAACTTCGGCTCAAACAACTATCTGAAGTTGGACTACTATCACGGTAAGTTCTCGGCTGGCATTCAGGGCGAGGCTTATATGCCGGTGCTTCAGGGTTATCCTACTGATTTGACAAAGGTTGCCCTGACAAATTACTACGCCCAGTGGGTAGATGATAGTTTCTCCGTTACAGCGGGTACATTCTATGAGCAGTTCGGTAGCGGATTGCTCTTTCGCGCTTATGAGGACCGCACTCTGGGTATGAATAACGCCCTTACTGGTGCCAGATTTACATACAACTACAAGGATATTGTGGCTCTGAAGGCTATCTGGGGTATGCCACGACTGGGTATGAAGTTTACCGATACGCAGGTTCGCGGTGGCGATATCTCATTTGCCATTTCAAACCTTGTCGGTTGGAAGGCTACACATCTTGCTGTTGAGGGCTCGGTAATTAATCGCTACGAGGCTATCTCAGCGGACCTTAAGGAGGAGGGTGGTAAGCCATCCTCTACGGGATTTTCTGGCCGTGTAAACTTTGAGCATAAGGGATTTGTGTTGCGAGGCGAGTATATTGATGCGGGCGAGCGTCACTATCCAAATGGAGCATATGACGGAGTAAACGACCCACGCATTGACCTTATCAAGAATGGTAACGCACAGCTTGTTGAGCTCGGATATAGCGGTCACGGCTTAGGAGTCAATGTTACTGCTCGTAGGCTTGAGTATATGGATATGCCTACGGTATATCGCAATACATCTACTGCCAACGCGCTCAACTATATCCCTGCTCTTACGGCGCAGTACTCATACTTGCTGATGAATCTCAACCCATATATTGTGCAGCCAAGCACCCTGCTCGGCTCATATATCGCCCCGGGAGAGATTGGCGGTCAGGTAGATCTCTACTACAATGTTGCTCGCCGCACAAAGCTCGGTGGTAAGCGCGGTATGAAGCTCGGCCTTAACTACTCAACCTATTGGTCACTTGCTGCTGACCGCAGTGCCAAGGCTGATAATCTGCTCTGGCAGAGTATAAACTTTACACTTGAGAAGCAGATTACCCGTAAGTTCAAGCTCAACTTCCTCTACTCATTCCAAGAGTATAACGACTCACACGGAGTGAATAACTATACTTGGAAGACCAACATCTTTGTTGCCGATATGCTCTATAAGTGGACTCCGACACTCTCTACACGCCTTGAGTTGCAGTATCTGCTCTCAAAGGATGACGATAAGGATTGGATGGCGGCACTTGCAGAGGTAAACTTCGCACCTCACTGGAGCATCTATGTGAGCGATATGTACAATCACGGCAAGACCAATCTGCACTACTACAATGCAGGTGTGAGCTATACCAAGTCACGCACTCGCATACAGCTCAGCTATGGTCGTAACCGCGCGGGTGTTGTCTGCTCGGGTGGTGTTTGCCGAAATATACCGGCATATACGGGTGCTAACTTAATGATTACAACCTCTTTCTAAACTATGAAAGGTATTGCAAAATATATAACCCTCTGCCTTGCGCTGCTTGCTGTTGGCTGTCACGGCGATGTGAACGACCTTGTTGTGGATAATCAGCAGAAGCCTACGCCCGATGAGAAGCCAGATACGCAGTCGGGTCTTGTGCTGAGCGTAGACCGCACAACTATTGAGGCGGATGGCGTAGATTGTTGCACCTTCTCGCTAACACTTGATGGTCAGGAGCTTATGGCGGACGATGCGACCCTTGCCAATGTATATATCAAGCACGAGAAGAGCGGTAACCGTCTTGAACGCTACGCAACGACATTCTCGGCCGTTAAGAATGGAAACTACTCCTTTGTAGCAACATATAAGGGTCAGCAATCTGAAAACTCTGTGCAGGTTAAGGCTGTAAATCGTCAGAAGTATGAGCCGTATGGTCAGAAGGTTATGGTCTACGACCTCACGGGTGCATGGTGCCCAAATTGCCCTGCTATGACCGCGGGACTTGCTAATGTAGATGAGCTGTGGCGCGAGAATATGGTTGTTCTGGCTGTTCATAATGGCGACCAGTGGGCTCTTAAGTATCAAGGGAGTGACCTTGCAACGACAATGCTCTCTCAGTTTGGCGGTATCGGCTATCCGAGTTGTGTTTATGACCTTCAGTATCTGAATGGTAATGCCCGCTCGCCAAAGGAGATTGGCGATATTATTGAGAAGCATATTGCCACTTATCCTGCTACTTGTGGAGTGAAGATAGAGAGCACACAACTTGTTGGAAACACCCTTACTATTGATGCTGCACTGACTTCGGCTACAGGTGGCGAGTATGAGTTTGGTTATGCCGTTCTGCTTGATAATCAGTACTATACTGGTGGTACGGCTGTGGATGGACTCTATAACGATATTGTTGTTGCTCACTCGGACAATTTCCTTGAGATGACAGCAGCAAAGATTACCACTGCGCCAAATATTGAGCGCACAAAGAGCTTTACCGTCACAGACCTCCAGTATACCGATGCAAATGATATGCGCGTTGTGGTCTTTGCCCTTACAAAGGTTGGCGGAAAGGTCTATGTAGATAATGCCAATGTCTGCAAGGTAGGGCAGAGTGCCGACTATATGGCCGTAGAGTTCTACGACGGTATTCCAGAGCAGAAACTCACTATCTCTGCTGACAAGAGTACCATTGCTGCCGATGGTGCAGATGCTGTGACCTTTACCGTTAAGTATGGAGCTACGGATGTGAGCAAAGATAAGTCAGTGACTATCATCCGCACATTCAATGGCGAGCAGACCGAGATGGGTGGTGGCGTGAATAGCTTTACAACCACCGTTGCGGGCAACTATACATTCAAGGCACGCTACTATAAGGGTGGCGAGATTCTCTCCGAGAATGAGGTGGCTGTTGAGGCTCTCTCTGCTGTGGCGGGTCAGGCGCAGAACTTCCGCCACAAGCTACTCGGTATGCAGTTTACATCTATCGGCTGTCAGAACTGCCCAACGCTGAGCAATGTTATCAAGTCTATACAGGTCGCTCAACCTGACCGCCTTGTACCAGTGTCGTTCCATATAGATTTTAATGTGTCAGACCCGATGAAGATTGCTATGGGCGATACATACTATAACGCGCTGAAGGGCAATGGACTGCCAATGTTCTACCTTGACCTTCGTGAGGGCGATAAGATGACCTCTAACCGCTCGGTTATTGAGTCGGAGATGAAGTTCCGTGTTGAGAGCTATCCTCCAACTTGCGGAGTGGCTATTAATACATCGTATGATACGGATAGCCGCGAGCTTACTATCACTCCGCGCATACAGTCAAATACCGCCTCGGCATATCGCTACCTTGTGATGATTGTTGAGGATGGTATCGTGGCGCAGCAGTATGGCGTTACGGGCAGTTATACACACAACAATGTTGTTCGTGCCGTTCTCTCTGATAATATATATGGTAGCCGCTTTAATAATGGTGCAACACTCACTGCGGGCGTAGATACACCGCTCTCGACACCGCTCAAGATTACCCTTGCAAGCAACTGGAAGGTGGAGAATATGAGAGTTGTTGTCAGCGCGCTTAGCTCGTCAGATGGCGGTATGACCTACAACTGCAACAATACAAATGAGTGTCAGGTAGGCAAGAGCGTCGGCTACGCTATTGAGAGTAATGAGGGCACGGGTGGCGACGAGACAGCCGATGTAGCATTCAACCGCCATGTCTCTGTCTTTGAGTTTACGGGTACTTGGTGCGCAATGTGCCCAAGTGGATATATCTTCCTCAAGTACCTTATTGAGGATTGGTGGAGCCACGATACGGTCCATATCCTCGCCCTGCACGACTCTACAGCCGACGACCCTATGGGTATTCCTGTGACAAATACAATCTTTACTGACTTTGGACTTACGGGCTTCCCTGCCTTTGTTGTCGATTTGCGCGAGGGGACGACCGAGAAGACCGAGATTCAGCCGATGATTGAGAGTTCGTTTAGAGACTATCCAGCTACTTGTGGTGTGAAGATGACAAGCACCGATAGTAGCGTAGATATTGAGCTTTATGCTGCCAAGAGTGGCACTTACCGCGTTGCGCTCTTTATCCTTGAGGATGGTATTGTCGCAAGACAGAATAATAGCGGTACATATAAAGATGACTATGTCCATAACCATGTTGTGCGCAAGATGATTAGCTCTCTGTATGAGGGCGACCGCGTGGGCGAGATTAAGGCGGGGCAGGAGGCCTCAAAGAGCTACTCCTTTAGCCTTGACAGTAGCTGGAAAAGGGAGAATTGCAGCCTCTGCGCCCTTGTTATTGACAGCAGTCAGACCGTTATCAACGCCGCAGTATGTCCTGTAGGCTCAAGTGTAGATTACGACTATAAAAAGTAGATATTATGATTAAGAAGTTTTTGACAGTTATGCTCTGTGCGCTGCTTACCATTGGTGTTGCAGTGTCGTGTGGCGAGAATGCCCCTGTAGATGATAATAATCAGCAGGAGCAGCCAGAGAATCCAGATCCCGAACCAGAGCCAGAGCCGGAGCCAGACCCAACTCCAGAGCCTGAGCCAGAACCAGACCCAACCCCAGATGACCCAGTAGTGCAGACTCCGGTAGATATCTACCCGGGTATTCCTACTCCGATTGTGGCATATAAGGATAAGGTCGTTGCATCAAAGGATGGTGTGAGCGTTGAGGTTACAAAGATTGAGAATCAAAACATTGTCTTCAACCTTGTTCCGGGCGAGTCAGTTCAGTCTTATCGCCTTGATGTATATCCACTTGCACACCTCTACAACTCACTCTATGAGCGTATGAAGTCTGAGGGTAGAAACTCTCTTGAGGCTCGCGATGTAGATACATATATCCGTGACATTATCTTCAATGCTACAGGCTCTGGTGGTTTTACCTTTGACCCAGCAACTCATCAGGACTATGCAAATAAGGAGTTTGACTGGATGAATACAAGCTATTCACAGGCTCGCATAGTGCCAGATGCGGAGTATATCATCATCGTTATTGCTTGTTATGACAAGGAGGGCACTGACGATGGAGAGATGTCACTGTGTTATGTTAAGACAACTGCAAACCCTCTTATTGGCGACCCTCGCGTAAATGTGAATGTAAAGACCAACTATACCGCTATGGATATCACTTACGAGCCAAATAGTGATTGTAAGTACCTCTATCAGTGGTGTAGCAACGAGTCTGACCTTATGCCGTATATCAATACCTATGGCGAGAAGCTCTACATTGACTTTATGCGCCATACAGTTATCGGCGACCCTATCTCGGCAAGTGATACAGAGTCAACCCACTTCTACATTGACTTTGGTCAGGATGCTTCGTCAGATGTACCTCTTATGGCAACAGCTATCGCTCTTGACGAGAACTATACCCCTGCAAAGACAATGGACTCTAAGGTCTTTACACTCAAGGAGAAGCCAACTGTTGAGGCTGCGCAGTGTAAGATTGAGATTATTGAGAACCGTGTAGGTGCATCTTACTCTTGGATTAAGCTTACAACAGAGCCAAATGCGCCATTTATGTTCTACAAGTTCCTCACACCTGAGCAGGCAGCATACTATCAGACCAAGGCTACTGCAGAGGAGTTGAAGGGCTTCGCTGTAACCCTTAATAACGACGGCTATGGCTTTAAGAATGAGGCATATAGCTACAATGAGGCTACACAGCAGTATGGTGGTAGCTTCTCTGCTGAGGAGGTGCACTACCTCAATCCAAATACCGAGTATGTAATCGCCTATGTAGGTCGTAACCGCGTGCAGGAGCTTGGCGATGTGCAGTTTACACCACTCTTTAAGACTAAGGCTCTTGTTACTGACAACCCAGCAGCTTGTAAGTCTACAGCCGAGCTTACCCTTGAGGCTAATGGCCGTACTGCCGTAAAGATTAATGTTAAGTACGACATTGCAAACCACGCAGGTATCCGCTTCCAGTATGTTGAGCCGGTTATAGACGGTAGCGTTCAGCCATCCGTAGACGCCAGTCGTGAGACCTATATCTCATTCCTTGGCTTTGGTATGCCGGGTGATGCAGAGGGCCTTGTCTCAAACAACTGGGCAGCAGATAAGGGCGGCTTTGATACATTCACCCTCCCAGGTTTCTCTCCGGGAACAAAGATTAAGTACGCCTATATGTGTGAAGATTGGGATGGCGTTGTTGGCGAGCTTAAGTTTGCCGAGGTAACCCTTCCGGGAGTTGCTGCGGGCGACGATGTTACGGCAAGTATTACCGGTAAGCACAATCCAGCTACTGGCACCGTAACCTTTACCTATACCGCAAACGACCAGACTGCGCGTATGCTCTACCTTGCAGGCGATGTGGAGATGGATAACGATGCGCTGGGTATCAAGTACTTGGGTAATGAGAACTACTACACCGCCGAGGAGATGCTCAAGAAGTGGACAACCTACTGCGGTGCGCAGGGTCTTACAACAGATAATATTATCACAACCCTTGAGCAGCCTGCAAATAGAGTGGTTATTGCCCTCTGCCTTGCATACAGCCAGAACAATGTTCGTAGTACAGTTGCCTACTGCATCTGGGATGGTACAGCCTTCAAGACTCTGAAGGATTACTATCCAAACTATAACCCTGCTTCAGCCGTTACAGCAGCAGCTCCTGCACCTACAACCCTTCGCGTGCCACAGCCTCACAAGGTGTTGCGTGCGTGGGAGTGTAAGTAGAAGTTGAAGATATATTTATAGTTTATAGAACATACCTTTTTTTTAGTCCGACAAATCAGGAGTCGGCAGATATTTTAACAGGTGTGCGCCTGATTCACACACCTCTATTAAAAGTTCAAATTTATGAGAAACTTTTACGCAATTTTCAAGGGCGTGTTGTCAACTCTCGTACTTACTGCAATGGTAGCAGTATCTTGTACAGAGCCTTATGATGACACCCAGATTCGTCAGGAGATTGCTGACCTTTACGAGAAGGTTAGCAAGCTTGAGGAGAAGCTCAATAGTGAGGTTGCTGCTCTCAAGACTCTGATTGACGAGAAGACCGTTGTTGCTTCTGCAACAAAGAACAGCGACGGTTCATGGGACATCCTTCTCACTTCAGGCGAGAAGATTACCGTTTACCCACAGTATCAGCCAGAGCCACAGGCTCCAGAGGTTAATAATGGTTGCGTAACCGTTATTAAGGAGGGTGATGCTTACTACTGGGCACAGATTGTTGATGGCAAGGCTGTTGCTATCACTGACGCTGCTGGTAACAAGATTCCTGTTGCTCATAGCGCAGCTCCAGAGTTCCGTGTAAACCCAGCTACTGGCGATGTTGAGCTCTCTGTAGATGGTGGCCACACTTGGGTAGTAGTTGAGAAGGCTGAGCAGGAGGGTTCAGACGAGCCTACTTGCATCTTTATCGGTGTAGTAGATGGCGAGTCTTCTATCGACTTTACTCTTGCTAATGGCGAGGTTATCTCTGTACCAAAGGCAGAGACAATCGACTTTGGCGTTCAGGCTGGTAAGACATTCGTTGCTCCAGGTCAGAGTACAGATGTTGCTCTGAAGGCTGAGAACATTGACGACCTTACTGTAATCGCTAAGCCAGAGGGTTGGAAGGCTTCAATTAGCGGCAAGACCCTTACAGTAGTTGCTCCTGCACAGGAGAAGCTTGACGCTGGTGAGGCTGAGCTTGAGGGTCTTGTAAAGATTCACGCAGCTGGTGGCGATGGTAAGTGTATGGTAGGTAAGCTTATGGTTTCTGCCTCTACAGCATCTGTTCTTCTTGAGGTTGTAGGCGAGAATGTAACTCTGTACAACAACACTGGTCTTCGTTGGAGCGGCGTTTCTTACGGTATTGCTACTTACGAGGAGTTCAACGCAGAGGCTATTGCAAAGGCAAAGAACAACTACGAGCTTATGGCTTACGAGCTCTATGATACACAGGCAACTGTATCTGTAAAGCAGATGTACAACGAGATGATTGCTGGTGTTTACGATCCATCTGCTTATGTTGATGTTCCAACAGGTACTTCTTATGTAGTTTGGGCACTTGCTGGTAGCGATGCTTGGGATCATGTATACTCTGCTGACGAGGTTGTTTACACTGTTTACACCCCTGCATTCCTTAATGTTGAGTCTACAGCTGTTACATTCAACTCTGTAGAGATTTCTGCTGTTGGTGGTGGTTATGCTGGCTACATCGTAGGTGTAGTTGCTGCTGCGAGTGCAGAAGAGGCAAAGATGCAGATTGAGAACTCATTTGGCAACTGGCAGATGGGTTGGGGTATGTTCGGCGCAGAGCTTAAGGAGCTCAACTACAAGGGCGATATCCTTGGCTTCGGCGATGCATACTACCCTGCAGTTTATCCTAACACCACTTATGTAGTATATATCCTTCCACTTGTTGATGGTAAGGCAGAGTCAGAGTACCTTGTTTCTGACCTTAAGACCTACGCGTTCACAACTCCAAACATTGAGGCTGGTGGCTCTGCAACCCTTACATTTGAGGCTCTTGAGACCACATACTCAAACATTGAGGTCGCTATCAAGGGTTCAGAGAACACAACAATGATCTACTCTGTATTTGCTACTGCTGATGAGTTTGCAGCATACAAGACTGATGAGGAGCTTATCCAGTATGTAATTGCTTACAACTCTGCTTACAATATGATGGCTATCGGCAATGAGTCTACTGCTTACATCTCATCTCTTAACCCAGGCGATGCTGCAACTGTTCTTGCATTTGCTGTTGATACAGAGGGTAAGTACAGCAAGCTCTACAAGCAGGAGTTCAAGACCAACACCCTTGCATACAACGCTATGAAGGTTAATGTTGATGCTACTGCTTCAACTGTGGGTGTAAACAATGCAAGCATCAAGGTATCTACAGAGGGTGGTACTCCAGTATCTTACCGCTACATTGCTGTTGATACAACTGGTTACTCTTGGAAGGACGAGGCAACAACAGAGACTCAGCTTGCTCTTGACTCTAACTGGAATGTTAAGACTATCGCTGTAGCTGATGTTGTTGACGGTTATATCAACCTTGAGGACCTTACAACAAACAACCAGTACGCATTTGGTATCGTAGCTATTGATGCTGAGGGTAACCCATCACACGCTACTTTCCACTACTTCACTCCATCACTTCCAGAGTACCCAATCATCCGCTCTACAAACGAGGCTTATGCTGCAATGGTTCCTACTGTTGAGTCTGTAGTTGCTT
>SUZS01000017.1 GCA_015059785.1 Rikenellaceae bacterium | reverse complement strand
TCCAGAGGGCTATGTTCCTCAGTGACCGCTCGGCATACGAGCACTACAGCGACCTTGCGGAGCAGGGATATTACAACCGTATCATCTCGGGCAATGTCTCGCAGCGTATCGAGGTGGATAGCATAAGTTGGATCACCTGCAAATTCTTTGTGCCGCTGTTGGAGTATCCGCTACAACTGATTGAAAAGCATCGCAATCACCCGATATGCCGGGCAAATAAAACGGTCTTTCCGGTGTACGCTAATCCGAAGATGAATTCGTACTTGAAAGAGATTGCGGACTTTTGCGGGATAAAGAAACAGCTGACGATGCACATCGCTCGTTACACCTTCGCTACGACTATCACACTTGCCAACGATGTAAAGCTCGAAAATGTATCGAAAATGCTCGGCCACACCAATACCCGAATTGCACTCCACTACGCCCATATTATGAACGAATCTCTCGCCCAAGAGATGAACAAGATTGCTGCGATTATGGGGGAATAATCTACACTGACGCGATTTGGCATTGTAGGGATGTAGTTTTGCCAAAAATTACATCCCACTTATTATGAAAAACAAAGAATATACCCATCTGCGGGAGCAAGTGCAGAAAATCGAGGAGAAGATTCTTGCCATCATGGGCAGAAATGTAGATTTTAATATGGAGAGGACTCGTTTGCAGCGCAAATACGAGCAGGTGGAAAAGTTGATTTGGAAGCGTAAACATTTGCTCGATAAGATGTTTGTCGCTAAGACAGAGGAGGTAAAGCGTATGGAGCAGTTGAACAATCGCCTGCTTGACCTTACGCAGAAAATGCTTTCCCGCACTGAGGCTCTCTATCGCAATCTGATGACTGTGACCTACGACCCCGAATTTGATGACGATGTGGAGGTTGAGGGCTCGCTCCGTTTTTCACTGAATGGGCAAAGTTCTGTTTTGCCTATGGCGAATGACGACTACTACGGTTCAAATTTTTACGAGATCTTTTGCGTCGTTGATTGGCTATACACTTGTAATTATTTGGGAACTGAAGAGATAGAATGTATTAATATTTCTCTTGCCGATTATTCCACCGAAATGAGTAGTGAGGAGTTGGGATTTAATGATGATCTCAACGATGGTTCATCTTGGTATATGCCCAGCATGCCATCTGCCGACAAATTGAATCATCTATGCATCTGCCACGCCATTCACGCTTTGAGTTACCATAAGCCCTATTCCATTCCCGACATTCTGCGTATGAATGACTTTTGCGTGGAGGTTAAGGTCAAGCATCAGCATTGGGAGGAGCAAGACGGCTGCGGTTGGAAATGGTGGGAGCGTTGCTCGTTCGAGAAGTTTCGGGATAAGTTCGTGCGCGAGGCAGAGCAAAATCGTGCGCCACAAATCCGCCTCGGTCAGGAGATAGCCAATCGCACACGACTGTACTTCTATGATTATTTGGAGGGTATATCCGCAGATATACCGGGCGTGGAGTCGTGGAAGGAGCCATTCTCCGATGAAGTTCGCTATCGCTGGCGACCACAAAAGGATTGTTTCTATTTGGATAAAAATATAGACGACTACCTGCGAGAGTTGTATGAGTTTGTGAGAAGATAAATTTTACACTGACGCGATTTGGCATTTTAAGGGTGTAGCTTTGCGCAGTGTTAAATCAAAAAATATGGTATTATGAAGCAAATGCAGTCTATTATTGTTACATTGAAGATAGTTGATGGGGGTAGTTCTAATCGAATAATAAGCCTTGCAGAGCAGTTTAACGATTGGGTAGAGGATAATACTCTTCCAAACGCCATATTCCTAAACTTTACAACACCCTCCGAGAGGCCTTTGACGATTGCGGAGCTCTCTTGTTTTATGAGTGAATGTGAGAAATTTATTGATACCCATATAATTGAGTGGAACTATGCAGATAGCGATGGACTTGAAGAGCAGATACGGCTCGACATCTATTGCTACTCTGATGTCGTGTAAAAATTGGCTCTGTGTATTGATTTAATTAACTAATAAAAAGCGGATAACTATGGGAAACTATGATTCTGATTACGACCCAGATGAGGGTTATGGTACTTATGATACAGATGAAGATTTGGATATGATGTACGACGATGATATCGACCCCGACGACTATTAACATCGCAGTCATATAGTATTTTCGCCGCAAGATGGTGTAAAAAGCAGTCCGAAACTTTGATAGTTTGCGAAAAATGTTTAACTTTGAAAGCGGGTAATTTTAGGTAAAATATATGGAATATAGTGAAAATGTAAAATTCATACCTTGGGTAGGCCCGGAATATGAATACGGTATTAGAGGCTTTGATAACAATGGGCATATTATTTATGGTACAAAAGAGAATCCTGGTATTAAGGTGGCGGTATTGGGAGACAGTCATTATTGTGCCAATCAATCGGAAGCCGTAAAAACAATTACCAATACTGTAATTAAAGATTTGCTACAAAAAGAATCAGAGTTTGAACAGTACAAAAATACATATACTAAATTTATCAAATCATTTACAGGGTATATTGACGAGTTTACCAATGATTCTAAAATAGAGGCTTGGCAACATATATTATTCTACAATTATGTACAAGAGGCAATGGAGAGACCTCGACAGTCACCAAGTGAAAAACAGTTTAGTGAAGCACAAATACCATTCTTTGAAATTCTTGAGAAGAATAGTCCAGATGTTATTATTGTTTGGGGCAAGCGGTTATACAACAATCTGCCCCAATGTGGCAAACAATACCCTGATTTAGACCTTACTCCTGATTTAGGTAATGGTTGCAGTATGGAAATATGGGCATACGAAGTGAAAGGTAAATGGATTCCAATTATCGCAATAAATCATCCTTCTGGTGCATATTCTTACAAAAAGTGGGCTACTGCTATTAGGTGTTTCATCATTAAATTCTTAGAAAATGAAGGAAAATGATCATTGCTATTATGTGGCTAGCCGATATTTGGGACAAATAGATTTATCTATTGAGGCTTTGCGAAAAGTTGATAATGATGAATTGTTGAGCATTCCTTTTTTCTATGAACCATTATTTAATCTTATAATGGTTGGCATCGTTTCAAAATTAGAAGAATTCCTTAAAGATCGTTTAGAACTTGAGGTATATACTTCAAATGATACATTGTATAAATATGCCATTGCGTATACTGAATATAATGAAAAATTGGTACATAGATGCAAAAAATGGAAAAAAGCGATTGATGCACATAATACGAATGAGATAAAAGAATTAGTCGAGAATTCATTAGATAAACATATTTATCACAATGTAGACATGATTACTTTCTATCTCTCAAGGATATCAAGCATTGAACTAAATGAGGTTGCTGATTATGACAAGGTAAAGAATCTGATAAAATTAAGGCATAGAATAATACACCCCACAAAAGACGAGTTGTGCATCCCAATATATAGTGTTAGAGAAGCATGTAGTTATAGTTTTCAATTTATAAAGAATGTAGAATCAAAATTTATACTATCTGGCAGACAGCCTATTTGTGATGACCCGTGGTAAGATTGGTAAAAATTTGCATATTAATATTTTTAGGTGTACCTTTGCGTAAGGATTTAGGCCAAAGTTGTATTATGTTAAACTTTAAACATTAGTATTATGTTCGTGCCTAAAATTCCTACTTCCGTCATTATTATTGTTGTTACAGCAATTGCTGATGCAGCCAAAGAGTATTTGAAAACTCTTAAATAATATGTACGGGGTTTGGCAGACTTCGGTCTGCCATTTTTTTATTGTACTATGTCCTCTTTTGTCAGTCTGCCGCCAGACCTTTGCATCAAAATTAAATAGCAAAGATTATGGAGCAGAAGAAGCATCAGAAGCAGAACCAAGAGCAGTTGCCTTTTAGCGGGCAGTTGCGACAAAGTGTTATAAATCAGCCGTATGACCTTGCAGTGTTGTGGGGTCGTGCGGCTCACCATTATGTCCCTCAGATATTCGAGGATTCACTCGGATTGAGTTGTTATAATGCCGGTAGTGATGGTATGTGCATTTATTATCATTATGGAATATTGGCCTCATAAATACAGAGAGAATGTCCTCCTAAAATGGTTGTTTTGGATGTGATTAGTACGGATGTGGAAACCTCTCAAGGCGCTACATTCTCGTTGGACGCAGCTTTAGAGAGGTTCGCGTCTCACTATGGCCAGTTCGCGGGAATAGATTCAATGTATGCTTACAACGGATGGAAATTTCGAGTGTTTTGAAACAGTTGTGCTACTATCCAACAAAATTATTCAATGCAATCCGTAAAAAATCGGTGTAAAACATTAGTTAGTTATTTGTGTACATAAGTTTGACGATACTGTAAATAGCTGAAAACCTACAAATTAGTGCCTGGCTCAAATGGCGTGATGACGCTATGTTAGAAAAATGTATAGATTGATAATCTCGACAAAACGCCGTATTTTGTTGAAATACAGCGTTTTTCTTTTTGTGTGGTAAAAGTGATGATTGTTTCCAAAATTATTCGTATCTTTACACCGTTATGGTGAGGACTCAGGATTATAAGGCAAGGATTCTTAAGGCGAGTGCTGGTTCGGGTAAGACTTTTTCGTTGGCGCGCGAGTATGTGTACAATACTCTGCGCAATCAGCCGGGGCAGTCTGATGCCGATTTTAATCCCAATGTTTATCGTACAATTCTGGCGGTGACATTTACCAACAAGGCTACAGAGGAGATGAAATCGCGTATTCTTACGCAGATAAACCTTCTTGCTACGGGTGGGGAGTGTGAGTTTCTGGATGATCTGATTGAGATGACCGCCCTCTCTGAGCGTGTGTTGCGTGAGCGTGCAATGAGAGTACGCAGTGCTATACTACATGACTATTCTCGTTTTTCAATACTGACAAACGACACTTTCTTTCAGAGAATTGTGCGTGCTTTTGCTAAAGAGCTCAATATTGATATGGACTATGCCATTGAGCTTGATACCGCTCCTGTGGTGCAGAAGAGTGTCGATATGCTCATTGAGCAGACTGAGAGCGATGAGTTTCTACGGCAGTGGCTTGTTGATTTTGCAGAGGAGAATATTGAGAGCGGTAGTCAGTGGAATATCAAGCGTGCGATTCTCAAGTTCAAGAATGAGTTGTTTAAGGAGCATGCAAGAAGTGCTATCGGTAGAGAGATTGACAAGGAGCAACTTCAGCAGGTGGTGGTGGAGTATATTACCACTTCGCAGAAGATTATTGATAAGATGCGTGATATTGGCAAGCGTGCCGTAGATATGATTACTCAAGCAGGCTGTGAGCATACTAACTTTTCGCGCTCTTTTACTGGCTATTTTGATAAAATCGCTCGGTTTGACCACGAGACTAAGGCTCCTTCAACGATCTTCGTGGCGCACTGTACGGATGAGCCTCGTAAGTGGTTTCCGCAGAAGAGTAAGCCTACGGTGCAGATGCTTGATTTGGCAAGTAGGCTACAGCCATTAGCGGTGGAGATAGTAGCTCGGTATGACGAGGTTAAGTATCTGTGTAACAGTGTGTACCTACTTGAGAAGAACTACCGTAGTTTTGCATTGATGCACGATCTATACTCAAAGGTTGCTGAGCTATGTCGCGAGCAGAATACTATGTTGTTGGCTCAGACAAAGCATACTATTGCTCAATTTGTGCGTGAGCCAGATGATGCTCCGTTTATCTATGAGAAGGTGGGCAATACCTTTGAGAAGTTTATGATTGACGAGTTTCAAGATACCTCTCTGATGGAGTGGCAGAACTTTCTGCCGATGCTTCGTAACGCTATCTCGCAGAGTGAAGATGTGGCGGTGCTTCTTGTAGGAGATATCAAGCAGTCGATATACCGTTGGAGGGGTAGTGATTGGAATATTCTTAGTGTGAAGGCTCCAGAGCAGCTGTCAGAGGGAGATACGGCTGTTGAACAGTGTAATCTTGAGGATAACTATCGTAGTCAGCCAAATGTTGTAAGGTTCAATAATGTAGTTATTAGCCTTGCTGCCAGAAGACTTAATGGCAATCTGAACGCTCTACTTGATGTCGCTCGCCGTAGCGAGTTTATATCTGATAGCGTGTATAGCGAGCTATACAATGCTGTTGGGGATGCCTATAGTTGGCCATTGCTACGCCAGAATCCGAAGAAGAGACCTCGTCGTAGTGGTTATGTGTCGGTAACCGCCCATAGGGATAAGGAGCCAGATGTTATAGGCTTGATTAGAACTCTCGTGCACCAGAAACACTACAAGCCGTGCGATATTACTATTCTTGTGCGTACGAATGATGAGGCGGAGCGTATAGCCTCAATGCTACTTGATGCAGGGGCAGCAGATGAGAGTATGCGATTTGGTATTATGACGCAGGAGGCGTTGAAGATTAACAACTCTGCCGTAGTGCGCTTTACGCTTGCAGTGATGAAGTATGCTGTTGATCGTAAGGATGTTGTCAGCGCGGCCAACTATAACCGTTACTGTCACAATTTAGATATATACCACTCTCTGACACAAGAGGAGATAGACTTTTTTGATGAAATTAAGACGCTTTCACCCGAGGAGGCATTTGAGCGTATTAGGATTCGTTTCCCTGAGATTTTCAAGGGTCAGGCGGTATATACAGATGCCTTCCATGAGCATATTGTAAAGTTCTGTGCTGGTAAGGTGGCAGATTTGTCACTATTTGTTCAGTGGTGGGATGAGAATGGGTATAATAAGTCGGTCTCTATAGACAAGGATGTCAATGCTATTGAGATTATGACTATCCACAAGGCTAAGGGTCTGGAAAATAAAGTGGTTATAATCCCATATTGCTCCTGGAAGTTCGTCCCAGAGGCTACTCGCGCAGCTACAGTCTGGACCGCACCTACGGATAGAAGTAAGATAAATACGGATACGCTGTTTCCTGTTGTTGCTACTGCCGATGCAGGCCATTCAATATTCTCGGAGGGTTACTACCGTGAGTTGATATATGACTATATAGATGCGTTAAATCTGCTCTATGTAGCCCTTACGCGACCTAAAGAGCAACTGCATATATTCTTCCCATTGCAAGAAAATGATAGTGACAGCTCTAGTGTCGACAGCACTGTTGGAGAGCTGATATACAATGTGTTGGAGATGAGGCCTCAGAGAGGCGAGGATGGAGACATAGATGAAACTGCGCCAATAGTCTATCAGTATGGAGAGTTTGGCTCTCCAATTAAGCCTACAGAGGCTCAGCAGGGAACAGTTGAGATGGCTGATGGTGTAGTGACACCGTTTAAGATGAAGCTCAAACTCTCGTCGCGGAAGTTTATAGAGGCGTGCCGTGGTGGAGAGATAACGCCTCAGCAGGAGGGTATTCTGCTGCATGGAATTATGGAGCGAGCGAGCTCTCGGCAGGATATTGTTGATGCTATAGAGCAGCTATCTATTGACGGAGTGATATCTAAGTCAGAGTCTATGCTGCTTAAGCGTCAGATTGAGGAGGCTATTGATAGCACTATTGCCAAAGAGTGGTTTGCCGATAAGTGGGATGAGGTCTATACAGAGAACTCTATAATCTCTACAGATCAGAGTGTTAAGCGTCCTGATAGGGTTATGGTCGCTGGCGATAGGGCTGTGGTGGTAGACTATAAGTTTGGCGAGAGGAGCGAAGAGTATAGACGGCAGGTAAAAGGGTACGAGCAGCTATTGACAAAGATGGGATACGGAACTGTTGAGGGATATATATGGTATGTCCGTGAGGGCGAAATAGATAGGGTTTTATGAAGTTAGGGGTGCTAAATATTATTCCGCGCTCGTTTAGAAGAGGGGGCGTTTGGGTGTGCGTGACGATTTTTATTCGCGCGCTGCTCAACTTTATGGGTCTTGCAGCCCTGCTGCCTGTGCTTTACCTAATTTTGGATAGCCAGAGCATAGAGAGCAATAGCCTGCTGGCGGGGGTGTATAACTACTTCGGCTTTACCTCTGATGTGTCGTTTGTAGCCTCTGTAGCTGGCGCGGTAGTGGGCTTTATTGCTATTAAGTGCGGTATAAATCTGCTACTCTATCGCTACGAGAGGGACTATATCTACTCGCTCTATCGCTACTTGTCGCGCAACCTATATATTGACTATTTCAATCGCGGACTCTCCTTTATTAAGGCCTCAAACTCGGCTGTATTGTCTCGTAATGTCAATGTGGTCTGTTATACATTTGTCTCAGGCGTGCTACGCCCTATGGCTGTGCTGCTTAGCGAGGCGATGTTGTTTATTCTGCTCTTTGCATCTATTGCACTCTATAGTCCACTTGCGGCCCTGCTTACCGTGGCGATATTTATCCCCGCGGTGTGGTTGTACTTTGCCCTTATCAGAAATAGGGTTAACCGCTATGGAGATATTGAGAACGATGCGCACCGCCGTAAGTTCCGCGACACGGTTGAGACCTACCGCGGTTATGCAGATATAGAGATTAACAACGCCTTTAGTAGTATGCTCCGCCAGTTTGATGACAATACCGATACTATGGTTAGTGTCGGGGCGAAAAATGCGACTATATCTACTCTGCCACAGCTCTTTACAGAGATTGGCCTTGCGGCGGGTATGGCGCTTATGGTTGTGCTGTGCGTGGGGCTCGATAGCGGCAGTATGAAGATTTTGTTTGGCGTTTTTGCCGTTGCAGCGCTAAGGCTTATGCCCTCAGTGCGCGCAATTATGGGCGCGTGGACCTCACTCCGCTATAACCGCTATACGATTGATATTATCGCCTCGGCAGATATCTCAAGCCCAGCTCAGACAGAGCGTGTGGATAGTGAGCAGATCGATTTTAAGGATTGTATAGAGGTAGAAAATTTGGGCTTTAAGTTCTCTGATAGTCAGACACCGTTATTTACGGACCTCAGTTTTACTATCCGCAAGGGCGAGAAGATTGGTATCAATGGTCGTTCGGGTGCGGGTAAGACTACGCTGTTTAACCTACTGCTGGGATTTTATCCTGCTACGGAGGGTCGGATAGTTATAGATGGGCAGGTGCTTACGGCAGAAAATCGTCGTAGGTGGCAGAACTCTATCGGATATGTGTCGCAGAGTGTCTTCCTTACTGATAGTACTATTCTTGCCAATATTGCATTGGGGAGCAAGGCTGAGGATATTGATATGGAGCGTGTGCAGAGGGCTGTTGCAGCGGCATCACTTAGTGAGTTTGTCGCCTCGCTGCCAAATGGACTCAATACGCGCATAGGCGAGTGTGGTGCACTGCTCTCGGGAGGTCAGCGACAGAGAATAGGCATTGCTCGTGCGCTCTATAAGGGGGCGCAGGTGCTATTCTTTGACGAGGCAACATCGGCTTTGGATAGCCAGACCGAGCAGAGTATTAACCAGGCTATAGTAGAGCTTGCAAAGGCTAATCAGGCGCTGACGATAGTGGTTATAGCCCACCGAGAGAGCTCTTTGGAGTATTGTGATAGAGTGATAACATTAAAGTAGAAGAGAGATATGGAGTATATAGTAGCGCAATATAGAATTAGAATTACGGGGCAGCACTCAGATGTTGTAGCCGCAGGAGTAAGAGGCTTTGCCCCCTTTGCTGTTGAGGCAGAGGCAGATAAGAGTGCCGATATGGAGATTATAACAGAGTCGGAGATTGTTAAGAGTGACTATACACTGACCGTTCTTTCGAGTTTTGACTTTGAGAATGAACTTGCTATATGTACCCTCTATAGTTATAGCGGAGGCTACCTGTTTGAGATGGTTAAGGGAGATGTTTCGTATCTCTTTACAAAGGAGCATCATAGCGGGGTCGTGAAGGCTAACTATGGACTGTTTGACGATGTGGATGTCTCGCTGCTGCGCTTTGGATTGTGGATGATGTTTGGACTCTGTACGGTGCCACTTGGTGCTATTGCAATACACTCCTCTGTGCTTGTTAAGGATGGCGGTGCGGTGCTGTGCCTTGGCGAGTCGGGTACGGGTAAGAGTACCCATACAAGACTATGGAGAGAGAATATCGCCGGGACAACGCTGCTCAATGATGATAGCCCGATAATCCGCCTTGTTGATGGCGTTCCGACAGCCTTTGGCTCTCCGTGGAGCGGTAAAACGCCGTGCTATCGTAATCTGAGCTATCCTATTCGTGGATTTATGCGCCTCTCGCAAGCTCCATACAACAAGATTCATCGCCTCTCGGTACTTAATGCTATAGGTGCACTACTACCGTCGTGCCCACCAGCTTTTGCTTATGATGAGAGACTACAGGACTATCTCTGCGACACTCTGTCAGATATGATTTCATCTGTACCGGTATTCCACCTTGAGTGTCTTCCAAATGCAGCTGCCGCGGAGCTCTCTTATAGTACCATATTTAATAAGTAGAGCTATGAGTGAGCAGAACTTGCCAAAATTTTCGCAGTTTGCAGTAGCTCAAGAGCTACTTGCTAAGGGGGAGAGGGTTGAGATGCGCGTTCTGGGACAGAGCATGCTGCCTTTTTTTATCAGTGGACAGAAGATAAAGCTGCGTCCTATAACCGAGCAGGATTTTAAGAGGTATAATGTTGTATTTGCTAAGGATACGCGCAAAGGTTTTGTTGTTCACCGCATTATCGCGTTTAAGGGGGATGATGTGATACTTCTTGGCGATGGAAATATTTATCAGACTGAGACCATTGCTCGCAACTGCGTCTATGGTATTGTAGACTGCTCACCGTTGCATATATTCTTTGCTAAGATGTGGGTTGCAATGCGCCGTTTTCGCCGTTTCCCTCTCGCCATTTTCCGTCGCATAACACCGAAATAGTTATTCATAGTTTTGCAAAAACCATTTATTTCTCTACCTTTGCGCAGAATTAATTTGTGAGAAAGGGGTGGGTATCTACCCATTGTGAGAATGAAAAGTTTTGTAAAGCAATTTGAGCAGCAGGTGGTCCAAAGTTGGGACTCTCCTGCATTAGGTAACTACAGAGCCAAGCCGATGAGCTATCAGGCTCTTGCATCCCAGATAGAGATACTTCATATTTTGTTCCACGAGTCGGGTCTTGTCGCTGGCGACAAGATTGCTATTAATGCCGCCAGCTCTGCCGCTTGGGGTGAGACCTTTATGGCTGTCACTACGGGTGGATATGTGGCTACGGTGCTCTTTAATGGTTTTCTGCCGTCAGACACACAGCGTATGGTGGCTCACTCGGATAGCCGAATACTGTTTACAGAGCGCAGCGCATTTGCCAAGATGGACTTCGAGGCTATGCCTCAGCTTCTGGGTGTGGTGGATATTAATAGTGGTCAGCTGTTAGCCTCGCGTGGCAATTTTGACTATATATATCACAACCGCCATATTCTCTTTGCTCAGAACTATGCCACGGGGATGAGTCCCGAGGATGTGTGCTATGTTGAGCCAGAGCCAGAGAGTCTGTGCTGTATACTCTACACCTCAGGCTCTACGGGCAATCCAAAGGGTGTTATGCTGCCATATCGTAGCATTAGCAGTAATGTGGAACTGTTTAGTACTACACAACCCTATAAGCGAGGCGATAGATATCTGAGTATGTTGCCCTTTTCGCATATCTTCGGCCTTCTGGCGGACCTTGTGACGGGCTTGTGTATGGGTATGCACATAACGGTTCTCGGCGTGCCTCCAATACCAAAGGTTGTAAAGCAGGCTCTGTGTGCAGTAAAACCTCGCGTGGTTATGCTTGTACCGCTTGTGCTGTCAAAGCTTGTTGAGAACGCTATCGGCGAGTTTGTCCATAGCCGTACAGGTAGTGAACGCCTTGCAGCGTATAATCAGAATGAGGACTTCTGCGCTGCACTGCGCACAATACTTCTTCAGGCTATGGGTGGTCGCGTGGAGCTTATCCTTACCGGTGGCGCAGCAATACCCGTAGACCTTGAGCGTCTGCTTGCAGTAAAGCTCAAGCTGCCCTTTGTTACGGGTTATGGTATGACAGAGTGCGGCCCGCTAATCTCTATAGGACATCGCGATAACTACGCACTAAAGTCGGCGGGCATTATTGTTGATGGTATGGAGGCGAAGATAGACTCCCAAGAGCCAACGGCGGTTGCTGGAGAGCTGCTTGTTAGGGGCGTGAACCTCTTTAAGGGCTACTATAAGAATCGTGAGGCCGATGTAGAGAGCTTTACGGCAGATGGTTGGTTCCGTACAGGAGATTTGGGAGTGTTGGATGATAACAACAACCTCTTTCTTGTGGGTCGCTGTAAGAGTATGCTCCTCTCTACGAATGGACAGAACATCTTTCCCGAGGAGATTGAGGTGGTGCTAAATACGCTTCCATATGTCGCAGAGTCGATAGTCGTGCAGCGTGAAAATCGCCTTGTGGCACTTATCGTTCCCGACCTTGATGCTATTGAGAATATCGACCACCAGACCCTAAACACCCTTATGGCGGATAATATCAAGCGACTCAACGAATCTATCCCTGCCTACGAGGCTGTTGCGATGTATGAGCTTCGCTTTGAGCCATTTGACAAGACCCCCAAAGGCTCAATCAAGCGTTATCTCTATAAATAGATATAGGTGCGTAAATTTTGTAAAGTAGATTTATTGTGCTTTTTTTGTAGAAACAATAAATTGATTTGCCTATGAAACATAGCGTATATCTAATATGGTACAGAGTAATTACTAATCAAAATTCACACTAAAATTATGAAAAGAGTTATTTTAACACTTATCTGCACAGTTGCTGCCTTTGTGGCAACTGCACAAGATAGGATAGTGCTTAAGAATGCAGAGGAGGTAAATGCAAAGGTTATAAATATCTCGCCAACAACTGTGACTTACAAGAGTTGGAATAATATTGATGGTCCAACATATACTGTAAATAAGAGCGATGTTCTCTTTGTTGCCTATTCAAATGGTACAAAAGATGTGTTCAGTAATGAAAAGTCGACGACATCAACAAGTTTTGTTAAGTTTCAAGGTTATGGAAACTTGGGCGTTATATTCCTTCCAGCTGGACCCGTTGCAGGTCCTACTTTGGATTTGACAGTTGGTGCGCTTTTTGGGGAGTATTTCTATGCAGGTTTTGAAACAGGATTTCATTCGCTGATTGAAGACCTATATTTTGAGGGTTATGTCCCAATTGCACTCAATCTGAAGGGATATTTGACAAAGACCAAGGTGCGCCCATTTGTCAATGTGTCACTTGGTGGATTTGTTGGTGTAGCTGATTTAAGTGGTTGGGCTGGCTTTTATTGTCAAGCTGGCGCTGGTATAGATGTAAAACAATTCTCAATCGGACTTGGCTATAGCGGCTTGGTAAGTTACGGCACAGCTTCATCACTATACTTTAAGCTTGGTATTCGCTTCGGCGGCAAGAAGTATTAGTTGGCCAATGGCCAACAGCCAATAGCAAAAAAAGAGGCTGAATAAAAAGTGTATTTTGTCGTTATGCTCGCCCTCAAAATGCTCATTTACGCCAAGTAAACTCCGCTTTTTCGGGCTTCGCAGCGCCGCGATTAAGTGAGAGCAGAGGCTGCTTGCAGACTATGCCGAGCGTGAGCGGTGAAAAGGAACTTAAGCCTAAAACTACATCTTTTTATTCAACCTCCGAACAAAATGTGGGTGACTATTTTACTTTTTAGTCACCCACATTTTTTTACTTGTTAATCTTTGCCCACGAGTCCTTGAGGGTCACCGTGCGGTTGAAGACCAGATGGTCGGCCGTTGAGTGCGTATCTGGGCAGAAGTAGCCGATGCGCTGGAACTGCAGGTGGTCAAGTGGCTTGCTATCAGCAAGGAACTTCTCAACATAGCACTCTGTAAGAACCGTAAGAGAGTCTGGGTTAATCATCTGCTGCATTGCTGTAAGGGCATCGCAGCCAGTCTGTTTGCGGATAGCAGCCATCTCGTCACGAGGGTTTTCTACCTTCCAGAGTCGGTCGTAGAGGCGCACCTCGGCCTTGAGGCAGTGGTCGCAGCTTACCCAGTGGATAGTGCCCTTAACCTTGCGGTTGCTACCCGGCATACCGGTCTTAGTCTCTGGGTCATACTCGGCGTAGACGGTTGTAACTGTTCCGTTCTCGTCCTTCTCGCAGCCTGTACACTTAACGATATAAGCGTTCTTAAGGCGCACCTCGTTGCCTGGGGTCATGCGGAAGTACTTCTTTGGAGCATCCTCCATAAAGTCGTCGCGCTCAATCCACAGCTCGCGGCTAAACTCAATAGTGTGAGTAGCTGACTCTGGGTCCTCAGGGTTGTTAATTGCCTCCATAGCCTCTACCTGACCCTCAGGGTAGTTGGTGATAACTAACTTAACTGGGTTAAGCACAGCGCTTACGCGGGTAGCGCGCTTGTTCAAATCCTCGCGAATAGCGCTCTCAAGCAGTGCGAAGTCGTTCAGGGCGTCGTAAGTTGTATAGCCAATCTTATCCACGAAGTTGCGGATAGACTCTGGAGTATATCCACGACGGCGGAAACCACAGAGTGTAGGCATACGAGGGTCGTCCCAACCATCTACAAGACCCTCATTTACAAGGGTGAGCAGATTTCGCTTGCTCATCAGTGTATAGTTGAGGTTGAGCTTGTTAAATTCATACTGGCGAGGACGGTTGTGCTCCAAATCCACTCCACCCTTCAGCCAATCAATAAAGAGGTTGTAGAGCGGGCGGTGAGGCACGAACTCAAGGGTGCAGAGCGAGTGTGTAACACCCTCAAAGTAGTCGCTCTGGCCGTGCGCAAAGTCGTACATCGGGTATGCGTACCACTTATTGCCTGTGCGGTGGTGTGGATGCTTAACTACGCGGTAGATAATAGGGTCGCGGAACCACATATCAGAACTTGCCATATCAATCTTGGCACGAAGCACCATCTTGCCCTCCTCAATCTCTCCACTGTTCATCTTCTCAAACAGCTCAAGGCTCTCCTCTACGGGGCGGTTGCGATATGGGCTCTCAACACCAGCCTGTGTCGGAGTACCCTTCTGCTCGGCAATCTGCACAGATGTCTGCTCGTCAATATAAGCCTTGCCCTCCTTGATTAGCTGAATGGCAAAGTCCCACAGCTGCTGGAAGTAGTCAGAGGCGTAGTACTCTGCGCCCCACTGGAAACCCAGCCACTGGATATCCTCCTTTATGGCATCAACATACTCAACATCCTCCTTTGTAGGATTTGTATCGTCAAAGCGGAGGTTACATACACCGCCATAGCGAGCCGCAGCGCCAAAGTCCATGCAGATAGCCTTTGCGTGGCCAATGTGCAGATAGCCGTTTGGCTCTGGTGGAAATCGGGTCTGCACATGGCTTAGCCCCGCAGCGATATCCTTCTCAATAATCTCCTCAATAAAACTCAATCTCTCTTTAACTTCTGGTGTTTCAGTAGTCATATTCTCTATTTTTTATGGTTTTTCTTATCATATAGTGTTGGGCAGATTGTGGCAGTGATGCCTACAAGCTGTTGGCAAAAGAGCTTCTGCCCATTATATTGCAATGCAAATTCAGCCTTAATTTTAACCCTGTCGCCTGCAAAGGCTTGGCTGTAACCTATGCCTGTGCGGTTGTATACCTTGTGCGTAGTGCCGTAGAAAGGGTCGCAGGTGTAGAGGTTGTCGGCATATGGGAGGTTGTCCGCACCTATTGTCGCATAGAAAGGTGTCAGACCACCACCTATATATAGGTTATTCTCTACATAGACACCCCAGCGGCTCATTCGCAGGAATAACTCGCCACCCATAGGGGCCTTCCAACCCTCATCTGTACGGCGGTCGCGCTGTGCGGAGATAAGTGCACCTAAACGGATGTCAAAGTCCAAAAAAGCATTGAACTTAACGCCTATATATGGGTTAAGCAGCAGATTATCAACAACATTGCCGTAGAATGTAGACTTATTCGCAAAGTGCTGCATAGAGAATGCTCCACCGGCGTAGAGAATATCCGCAAACTTGCCACCTGCTGCAGCCAGTATACGGAACTTCTCGCGCGTCTGTGGCGAGTAGAGTCCGTCCCAGTCTACGGCTAACTCTGCAAAGCCTCCTGCTCCCGTATGGCGAAGTGCTACACCCTGCACCGTAGCGTTGTAGATGTGGTAGGCATCGCTGAAAAATGCGCGGGAGTACTCTCCCACAAGCTTATTTCGCTGGAAAATACCCGCATTAGCGGCATACTTGCCATTGTTAAACTCATAGTAGGCGATAAACTTGGCACTATCCATATAGTTTGCCGAGCCAAAATCCTTCAGTAGCTCTGTGCCCACAACAACGCTGTGGTAATTATCAAACCTATAGCCCAAAGTAGGTGTTGCGCGGACAGCAAAAACTGTGCGAGACTCGCCCACATCGCTACCCGTATGCTCGGTGTTGTCAAAGTGCGTAGACAGCTCCGTATCAAGATATAGCACCTGTGCCGAAACCATATTGAGTGTCAGCAACGCGAGGAGTATTGTGATAGTTTTTTTGCCCATTTTTGCACTAAAACAAACTAATGTCCCAAATATCTGTCAAAAATAGATAAAATTTTTTATTTTTGCACCAATTATGAGAAAAATTACAAATCAAGAGTTAGGAAGACCCTCAGTTGAGGAGTTTTCGGCTATGGAGAAGCTGCCCGTAGTGGCTGTTTTGGACAATGTCCGCTCGGCACAGAATGTGGGTGCATTCTTCCGTACGGGCGATGCGTTTGCTATTCAGAGCATTGCTCTGTGCGGCATTACAGCAACACCCCCTTCGCGCGAGATACATAAGAGCTCATTAGGCGCAGAGTTTACCGTCGCGTGGCAGTACTACAAGACAACTGCCGAGGCGGTTGAACTACTCAAGGAGCAAGGTTATACCGTCCTTGCCATTGAGCAGGTTGAGGGGGCAGTAATGCTTAACTGTCTTGAGGTAGACAAGAGCAAAAAGTACGCCCTTGTTTTCGGTAATGAGGTTAGCGGCGTAGAGCAGGCTGTGGTAGATATGTGCGATGGTGCGATAGAGATTCCTCAAGCGGGTACTAAGCACTCTATCAATGTATCAGTCTGCGGCGGGGTCGTTATGTGGAAATTTTTTGAGAGTTTAAGATAATGGTACAAGGAGAAACACTTAAGGATATTGTAAGGCGTCTGGATACGCTGAGGAGGTGTCTTTGACATCGACAGTAGACGCATAGACCTCCAGAATGAGGAGGAGAAGACCCTTGAGCCTGACTTCTGGGATAATCCAGAGGCGGCGCAGCGTCAGCTGCAGAAGGTGGCGGGCATAAAGAGTTGGATAACAGATTTTGACGCCCTGGCTGCCAAGGTTGAGGAGGTGGAGATGATGCCCGACTTTATTGCCGAGGGTATTGCTACAGAGGAGGAGTTTGAGGCTCTGTGCAGTAAGACCATTGAGGCTATAGAGGCCCTTGAGCTGCGTAATATGCTCCGCGGAGAGGAGGATAAGATGGGCGCCATTGTAGATATCAACGCGGGTGCGGGTGGTACGGAGGCTTTAGACTGGGCCTCTATGCTGCTGCGTATGTATACCCGTTGGTGCGAGGCGCACGGATATAAGGTCAAGATGCTTGACTATCAGGCGGGTGACGAGGTGGGCGTTAAGTCCTGCACTATGGAGGTGGAGGGAGAGTTTGCCTATGGTTATCTGAAGAGCGAGAATGGTGTGCATCGTATGGTGCGACTCTCGCCATTTAATGCCAACAATAAGCGCCAGACAACTTTTGCCTCTGTGGCTGTAACCCCTGCTGTGGATGATACTATAGAGGTTGTTGTAAACCCTGCTAATGTCACTTGGGAGACCTTCCGCTCAAGTGGCGCGGGTGGTCAGAATGTCAATAAGGTGGAGACGGCAGCTCGTTTGCGCTATCACTTTACGGATGAGGATACGGGCGAAGAGATTAGCTATGTTATTGAGAATCAGGAGACTCGCTCCCAGCTGATGAATAAGGAGAACGCTATGCGTATTCTGCGCTCAAAGCTCTATCAGTACCTTCTCAATAAGCGAATGGCAAAGAGTAACGCTATTGAGGCGGAGAAGAAGCGTATTGAGTGGGGCTCGCAAATCCGCTCCTATGTCTTTGATGATCGTCGCGTGAAGGACCACCGCACAGGACATCAAACTTCTAATGTAGATGCGGTTATGGATGGCGAACTGGATAATTTTATCAAGGCTTACCTAATGGAGTTTGGAGGACGATGAAAACACTGATTATTACATTGTTAGCCTTGCTGTTCTCTTCGTGTGGCAGTGCTAAGGCAGAGGTTGTTGTGGGCGCGGAGCAGACCGAGCGCTACCTTCCACAGTTAGAGGGCCAGCGCGTGGCTGTGTTAGCAAACCATACGGCGACTGTGGGGGATAAGCACCTTGTAGATATGCTTGTAGAGCGAGGTGTGAACCTTGTGGGTATAGTCTCGCCCGAGCACGGCTTTCGCGGTACGGCAGATGCGGGCGAGAAGGTCGCCTCATCTGTAGACAGCCGCACGGGCGTGCCTATCTGGTCGCTCTACTCGGCTCAGGGACGACGACTAACAGATGAGCAGATGGCGGCTTTTGATGTTATGCTTGTTGATATGCAGGATGTGGGGCTGAGGTTCTATACCTATTATATAACTATGATAGATGTGATTAACCGCTGTGCCGATTTCTCTCGCAAGGTTATTGTTCTTGACCGCCCAAATCCCAATGGAATGTATGTTGACGGCCCAGTACTTGATATGAAGTATAAGTCGGGCGTGGGCGCACTGCCTATACCAGTTGTTCACGGTCTTACTATGGGCGAGATTGCAACAATGTCAATAGGGGAGGGATGGATAAAAAGAGCTGATGTTGAGGTAGTTACCTGCAAAGGTTATACTCATAGCACCCGCTATACTCTGCCTATTGCTCCATCGCCAAACCTCAAGAGTCAGAGGGCTATCTACCTCTATCCGTCAACTTGCCTTTTTGAGGGTACAGCCTGCTCGCTTGGTCGCGGTACGGATGCTCCATTTGAGATGTATGGTCATCCGCAGATGAAGGGGTGCAATTATACCTTCACTCCGCGCAGCACGGCAGGGGCAAAGAATCCGCCACTGAAGGATAGACTCTGCTACGGCGTAGATTTGAGAGGTGTTGATTGTGAGGCGGTTATCGCAGCGGGATTTAACCTTGAGTATATTATTGACGCGTATAACCGTACGGGATTGGGTGAGAAGTTTTTTGCCCCATTCTTTGAGAAACTTGTGGGCGTGGATTATATCCGCACAATGATTATTGAGGGCAAGTCGGCGCAAGAAATCCGCAAATGTTGGCAGGCGGATGTCGACAGCTTCAAAACCCTGCGCCGTAAGTATCTACTTTACCAGGAGTAATACCTTGAAATATTTACAATAATTAATTATCTACTATGGAAATTGAACTCAAACCAGAAGAGATTAGTAGTATTGAGAAAACAATAAATTGGATTTTGCCTGGTTGCCAATTGTTTTATCGTGATACGGATGCAGATATCGATGTATATCAATCTTATCCGATTGGCTCTATTATAAGAGCTGGCTTCTTTGTTGATGTTACCGCAAAAACTGCCAAGCCAACCAAAAAAGTACGATACATTATCGGTTCGGCTCATTGTGCAAAACTTTATGAGGTGGCTCAAGATGAGGATATGAAGCGTTGGAGATTATGCACATTGCATTTCAACTCCTACTTCAAGGTAATTGATGTATATGAGAAGGGTGGTGTTACACAGATATTCTTGTTACATATACCATATCAGTCCTTGCCTTTTTTTAGGGCAGAACATTCATTTAACTTTGTTCAGGGAATCTCGCAGATTAATCTTGTCGAGGTTGCAAGAAAAAGCCTTGACGCAAAATTGGAAATGGAGGTTTTTCCTGACACCTCAGAGCCTGATTTGCTCGAAAGAATGGAGATGCCAATTGGAATAGACAATAATGGTAATCCATTTTCTTTGAATTTTGCGATGCCAAGTGAGGAGATTAAACCTTTGAGTGATGCTATCAGAGAACTGGGTGAAGATTTAGATTCAATAAATTATCCGATGGATATGGCTTAACCTATGTATGAAAACTATCCACTCTAATATTGCCCGTATGCAGTAATGGATGTCACTGGTAAAATAGTATCCCGGCGGAACACTTCCGCTGGGATATTGTTTGAGATACGATAAATAGACTTTTTTTGAATATAAAAAACTTTTCGTATCTTTACTCCGACAAAATGTTTAATTTATATCAGAAAAGGTTATGAGAAGAGTTTTTAAGTCCATTTTTATTTGTGCGCTGGCGCTTGCTCTTTGCTCCTCTTGTTGGAGGGATAAAGATGACGAAAATCAGAAACCTCAAGGTCCATCAGCAGAGTCGCAGTCCTCTTGGTATGCCGTAGGTATGTGCTACAATGAGGTGGTAGATACCATTGCTGCAACAGTTTGGAAGGATGGCCAGGTGCTGTATAGTATTGCCGAGCCAGAAGCAAACACTATTGCTTATGGTATCTCTGTATCGGGCAAAGATGTCTACTACTGTGGTCTGTTAGAGAATAGTCAGAGTGTATATAGTGTAGTCTGGAAAAACGGTAAGCAGATTCTATCTATAGATATAGATGACCAAGTGCTCTCTGGACATATTGTCAATGGATTTACAGATGTTGCTGTTATTGGTACTGATGTATATGCACTGGGCGAAGTACATCTAAGTATTGAAGGTTCTGCCGCTGTGATATTTAAGAATGGCACTCCTGCGTTTGTAGACCGTGTCTCTAATGGTGCAGAAGTTACATCTATTAAGGCTATTGGAAAGAGTCTCTATGCTGTAGGTTGTGTTGAGGTTAATCTGCAGACAAAACCGGCAGTGTGGATAGATGGCTCTCTAAAAGTGGTTGATGTTCCCACTGGAGCTGATGGAGGTGCAATCTACTCTGTATCAGAGTGTAATGGGGATATCTACCTTGCAGGCGAGCTATATATTGACAGTAGTGACAGCACTTGTGCCTGCGTATGGAAGAATGGCGTGCCAGAGAATATTGCCACAACTGCGCAGGGCGAAACTTATGCTACAGGCGTGGCAGTGCTTTCGGACGATATCTATGCAAGTGGACAGATGTGGACAGAGGATGATGAGTTTGCCTGTGTGTGGAAGAATGATATGCAGAGTATGCTTGGCGTAGGCGAGGCTATGGGCATTGTGAACTGCAATGGAAAGATTGTTGTAGGCGGTTATAGTTACTATATGGATGCCCCTATGGCGACAGTGTGGATAGACAACGAGCCTCACTATCTTGGTTACGGAATGGTTGCTCGTATGCAATAAACCGATATCACTGTCAAAACAATATCCCAGCGGAAGGTACTGCTGGGATATTTTTTTGTTTTCAGATGCTCTTGGAGTAAATTTTGCGAAAGTGTAAAAAAATTACTACCTTTGGAAGATTTATGTTAGTATAAGTTATGGCAACAATTAATTGTATTGGAATACTTACCTCGGGAGGAGATGCTCCGGGTATGAATGCGGCAATTCGTGCCGTTACGCGCGCGGCGAGATTTAACGGCTGGGGCGTTAAGGGCATTATGCGCGGATATAAGGGCCTCATAACAAATGAGATAGAGGAGTTTCACTCAAACAGCGTAAGCAACATCATCCAGCGCGGAGGAACAATCCTCAAGACTGCTCGTTGTAAGGAGTTTATGACCGCTGAGGGTCGCAAGACGGCATATGATAATATGAGGGCGGCAGGCATTGACGCACTGGTGGTTATTGGCGGCGACGGAACAATTACTGGCGCGAAGGTCTTTGCCGAGGAGTTTGATGTGCCTATAGTAGCTCTGCCAGGAACTATTGATAACGACCTCTCTGGCACTGATACCACTATAGGTTACGACACGGCCCTCAACACCATTGTTGAGGCTGTAGATAAGCTTCGCGACACAGCGACCTCGCACGAGCGACTCTTCTTTGTAGAGGTTATGGGTCGCCACGCGGGTTACCTTGCGCTCAACGGAGCCATAGCTTCGGGGGCGGAGGCTGCAATAATCCCAGAGTCGCTGACGGGCGATGACCAGCTTAAAACGCTTATAGACAACGGCTTCCGTAAGAGTAAGAACTCCGCTATCGTACTTGTGGCAGAGGACCCAGCAACCGGTGGCGCGTTTGGTCTTGCCGAGCGTGTGGAGAGGGAGTTTCCGCAGTATGATGCTAGGGTGACTATCCTTGGACACCTACAGCGTGGAGGAAGCCCAACGGCGGCTGATAGAATCCTTGCCTCACGACTTGGTGCTTCGGCTATTGAGGCGCTTAGGGAGGGTCAGCGAAATATTATGGTGGGCCTTAAAAATGGAGAGATTGTCTACACCCCATTCTGTCAAGCTCTTGCCAAGACCAAGACCGTTAAGCAGAGTAATATTGACCTTGTAAAAATGTTATCTATATAAATTACACTATAACCAAACCTATTGAGATGAAGAGAGTTATCGGCATTGGAAATGCCCTTACTGATATGCTCGTGAACCTAAGTAGTGATGCTGTTCTTGAGCGATATAACATTGCCCGCGGCTCAATGTCGCTTGTTGATAGTAAGTTGCAGAGCGAGGTGTCAAAGGCTGTGGCCGGTAGACCATACTCGCTCTCGCTTGGCGGTAGTGCAGATAATACTATCCGCGCTATGGCACGCCTTGGTGCCGATGTAGGCTTTATCGGCAAGGTGGGTCGTGATACTACGGGCGACTTTTTTGAGCAGGCACTGACAAATTTAGGTATTCACCCTGTAATTTTCCGCGGTCAGAACCGCTCGGGTAAGTGCGTGTCGCTAATCTCGACAGATGGCGAGCGCACGATGCTCACACACCTCGGTGCAGCGCTTGAGTTGCAAGCAGAGGAGATTTCAGCGGATGTTTTTGCAGGCTACGACTGTCTATATATCGAGGGCTATCTTGTTCAGGACCATACACTTATAGAGTCTGTCGCACGAACAGCCAAACAGTGCGGGCTTACAGTGGCTATTGACCTTGCAAGTTTTAATGTGGTTGCCGAGAACCTTGAATTCTTACGCGGGCTTGTAAAAAACTATGTAGATATTGTCTTTGCAAATGAAGATGAGGCCAAGACCTTTACTGGCGAGAGTGAGCCAATAAATGCGCTGCAGTATATCTCTCAGATGTGCGACCTTGCCGTTGTTAAAATCGGTATGAAGGGTGCACTCATTAAGCAGGGCGAGACGGTTGTCCATGTGGGCATTATGGCTGCCGCTAAGCGTGTAGATACTACGGGCGCGGGCGACTTCTACGCCGCAGGCTTCCTCTATGGACTGACTGAGGGGCTTGACCTTCGCCAGTGCGGTACTATCGGTGCTGTTACGGCGGGTAAGGTTATTGAGATTGTCGGCACAACACTCTCTGACGAGGCGTGGGAGGATGTGTTCAAGTATGTAAAGCGAGTAAAAACCGAAAGATACCTATTCTAAAATGAGAAAGATAGCACTACTACTTCTGAGCATTATATCACTTACTGCCGTAGCAGAGTCGCGCCGCCTGCTCACTATGGAGGAGGCTATCCTTAGCCGAGAACTTATCCCTTCATCATACAAAGTTGTGTGGAATGAGAACTATCCGAAGGAGTTTTTGCACCCTACAGATAGCCTCTGCTACGCCATTGATGTCGTTTCAGGCAAGAGCCGCGTAGTGGAGCGTCCAGAGCGCGAAAAGCAGATTGTAAAAACCGTTGGTAACAACATCGTCTGGATAGACAAGGATGGTACAGAGATAGCAGTGACTAACTTTACGGATAAGAATATCGTTGCAGGAAGTTCCGTATCGCGCAATGAGTTTGGTATTAGCGGTGGATTGTTCCTCTCGCCCGACAAGCGACAGCTTGCCTTCTATCAGAAGGATGAGAGTGCAGTCTCCTCCTTCCCTCTGCTTGATATTACCACCCGTACTGGCACTCTGTTTGAGATTAAGTACCCTATGAATGGAATGCCGTCAGAGAAGGTCTCCGTGGGTGTATATAACGCTGATACTCAGCAGACTATATACCTTGCCGTAGATGATTTTGATAGTGAGCGATACCTTACTAACCTCACTTGGTCGCCCGATAGCAAGACTATCTACCTGCAGGTGCTTGACCGCGCACAGAAAAATGTACACCTTAACGCCTACTGCGCCGCTACGGGAGCAAAAACAGCCACTCTGCTTACAGAGCATAACGACAAGTATGTTGAGCCATCGTTCCCGCTTGTTTTTCTTCAGAGTGACCCCGAGAGGTTTATCTACACCACCTCTAACCGTGATGGATATCAAAATCTATATCTTTGCACCACAACGGGCGAGGTTAAGCGACTTACGGCTGTAGATGCCGATGTAGAGTATGCTGGACAGAACAGCAAGTCGGTATTCTACCACTCGGCAGAGGTTAGCCCCGTAGAGCGACACCTCTTTGCTGTGGATATCAAGACGGGCAAAACTCGCCAACTAACGCGCGGCGAGGGTTGGCACAACTGCACAATCTCTACAAATGGAGAGTATTTTGCAGATAACTACTCCTCGCTTAATGTTCCGCGCGTAGTTGCTGTAGGTACGACAAACGCTCGACACTACCGTGAGCTACACCGCGCCGTAGACCCGACAGTGGGCTACAACTACTGCCCGATAGAGCTTGGCATAGTGCGCAGTGCTGATGACAAGTACGATAATTACTATCGCCTTATTAAGCCACTTGATTTTGATCCTACGAAGAGGTACCCCGTAATACTCTATGTCTACGGAGGTCCTCACTCTCAGATGGTTACAAACTCGTTCCAAGCACAGCTGCGCCGCTGGGAGATGTATATGGCACAGCGAGGTTATGTCGTCTTTGTGATGGATAATCGCGGAACAGACAACCGAGGACTTGACTTTGAGCAGGCTATACACCGTCAGTGTGGTGTTGCTGAAATGGCAGACCAAATAGCTGGTCTTAAGTGGCTAATGAGCCACAGTTGGGTAGATAGCTCGCGCATAGGCGTTCACGGCTGGTCGTATGGTGGATTTATGACAATCTCGCTGATGGTAAACTATCCAGACATCTTCAAGGTCGGCGTGGCGGGTGGTCCAGTTATTGACTGGCGCTGGTATGAGGTTATGTATGGCGAGAGGTATATGGAGAGTGAGGCTACAAATGCCGAAGGACTTAACGCTACATCGCTTATCCCTCGAGCAAAGGATTTGAAGGGCAAACTTCTTATCTGTCAGGGTGCTGTGGATGATGTCGTTGTTTGGCAACACTCGCTCAACTTTATAGATGAGTGTATTAAGAATTGGGTTGCTGTGGACTACTTTCCATATCCGCGCGCACATCATAATGTACGAGGTAAAGACCGCGTACACCTTATGCAAAAGGTTACAGACTACTTCGAAGATTATCTTAAGTAGGTCAGCTCTCAGGGCAGGTGATAAAGACGATGTAGTCCCCCTCTGCGTTGATAGTAAATGTGCCAGATGTAGAGCAGTTCAGCGTACCTTGCCAGAGGGCTGTAAAGTCGTAGATAGGGTAGTCTAACCCCTTACTGCGCAGTCCTTTGGCATTGATGTTGAAGATAGATACTTGGCTGCCAGGTGCACAATGGAATGTTCTCTCGCCTCGGCAGGGGTAGAAGGCCCCGCTGTCGGTGTAGCTTACCACCTCTGCACCAAGTGCCATATACTGTGCTGTAAGGGCGATGTTGGCAATGGTGTGGTCCTCGCGCCTGCCCGTAGCCCCGACAATGACTATGTGGGTAATGCCGCGTGAGAGTAGATATTGAACGGCCTTTGTCTGGTCGTTAGTCTCCTGGTCGGGGTTGTGGATGATAATGTCGCTGTAGCGAGCCTTATTCTCATCCGACAGGGAGTCCATATCGCCGATAATTATCTCTGGCACTCCTCCGCGCGCAATAAAGTCATCTGCCGCGCCATCGCAACAGACTGTAAGGGGTGCAGAATTTATTATCTCTAACACCTCTTTTCGTGTAGGAAACTCTCCATTGGCAATTACTACAGCCTCTATTTTATCTCTCATCTTTCATCAGTTTTTGCCACTTTCGGTAGCCGAAAACAGCGATTATTGCGTATGCAGCATATAGCAGTGCAGTGAGATATAGCCCCATATAGGCATACAGCCCTGCCGAGAGAATATCTACCACTGCCCAGACCACCCACTGCTCAATATATTTGCGCGCAAGCATCCACATACCCACGACGCTTAGTGCCGATGTAAGTCCGTTAAACCACGGCACGGTGCTATCGGTAAAGTTGAGCAGACAGAGCGATATTGCCACCTGCAAAAGGGCATAAAGCGCCACCATTGATAGAGCCTGACGCACTGTTATATGGCTGATTTTGAGTTCAGCACCACTATCCTTACCCCTGCGCCACGCGATAAAACCGTAGAGGGCGATAAGTAGGTAGTAGATGTTTATTGCCGTATCGGCATAGAGTCCAGCGTCGTAGAAGACGACAAGGTAAATGGCTGGCATAATAACACTTGCCATCCACAGATATATGCTCGCCTTGTACTCCAACCACAAGTAGATAAATCCCACTACTGCGCCTACTATCTCCAAATAGCTCTCCATAGCTACAAAGGTACAAAAAAAGCGACTATTATAGTCGCCTTTCCCAATTTTTATTCATTATTAGTCGATGCTCTGGGCATTTGGGTCGTTAAGTAGCCTATTGTACTCAAGGCTGTCAAGCGGAGCATCTATGCGTGCATCGTCCCAGTCGTGTTTGAGTATACGCTCTATCTCATCCTCGTGCATATTTATCACTACATCGTGCGCTGCGGTAAATATGCCGATAATAAATAGTATCCATATAATCAGCGAGCAGAGAAGTACCCATCCGCGAGGTTTGCTGCCGATGACAAGCGAGGCAAGGAGGTATATTATAACCATTATTGGTACCAGAACAACGCATACCGCAAATAGTGGCAATCCAGTGCCAAATGTGGTAATTACATCTGCAAGTGTACCGAGGTTACCCGCCTGAATAAGCGTTGTACCTATGCCGGTAGCCATAGCGAGGAAAGCGGCGATAAGACCCATACAGAAGAATATCATTACAAAGATAACAATAGCCACAAATGCTTTTAGACCAATAATTGCTATCTTGCCCAGACTGCCAATAAATGTTGCAAGGGTAGACTTAGCTCTCTCCTCGTCTGTAGCCGATTTCTGTCGGTCGGCAATGGCCTTGGCAGTCACTGCCTCGCCCTCCATCTCAAGCTTCTGGCGCGCACTTACAGCCTTTGGAACCACTAACCACATAATGATGTAGGCAACAATTAGCACCCAGAATATGTTTCTACCTACTGGGTCTAACCAGTGTATGTAGTGCGAGATGTTCGATATTGGGATAAGTATCAGTGGCGAGAAGATTGCAAGGCGAATAAGCACCGGATCTATGTTAAAATACTTTCCAAGACCTGAACATACACCGCCGAGCTTGCTATTCTCCATATCGCGGTACAATCGGCGGGCGATGCGTGTATCTGTTGCAGGTATAGTATCCTCCTTGCCTGTAATATCCTCTGCACTACCAAGTTGCGCGATGATATTCTCTATCAGCGGCAGACAAACAGTCTGCTTCTGGTCGCTTATGGTTGAGAGTATTAGCTCGGCAATACGCGCCTCTATGTCGGCTATAATCTCCTCGCTCTCGCTGTTATCTTTGTATGCACGCTTTAGCGAAGCTATATACTCGCTCAGGCGGTTGTAGGCTACCTTCTCAAAGACAAAGGCTACGCCTGAAATACTACATTTTTTAATCTCGTTCATAGTTACCTCTTCTTTATTGAACTTGCGCCCATATTTTCAACAATGTTTACCTTGCACTCGCCCGTATATCTGATAGATGATGCACCGACAGCCGATGCTGTGAGCTGTGAGTTGCACTCTACCGTAGCAGTTGATGCTCCCACAACATTTACTGTGCAGATATCAGCCTTTAGTGAGGCCTTAGATGCTCCAACAACCTCAGACTCAATCTGTGAACAGTTAAAATCATCTGCGTTGAGTGTAGCAGCTCCTGCAACATCAATGTCTGCATTTGTAGCACTTCCCTCAAGGTTTAGTACTGCCGCACCTGCAACCTCTGCCTCTAATGTTGTGCACTGAATATCAGCATCAACACTTGAGCCACCTGCTACCTCCATATCGACCTTGTTTGCCTTCCCCTTAAGGGTTATGCGAGAGGCACCAATGCACTCTATATCAAGCTTTTCAGCCGATATAGCGGGTTTAACATCTATAGAAGATACGGCTGTTGCCTCAAAACTACATAGATTGCCATTGTATGGCAAATAGACCTCTGCAATAGGGATATTATCGTTGCGGTTGAGCTGCTTAAAGTCGCTTGATATCTTGAGCGTCTTATCCTCAACTTTTAACACTATGCGAGGCATCATTTGCTCCGTCGCACGAATAATAATATTACCCTCTGTGCGCTCCTCTACAACCACCTTTATAGGGCTAAATACCTCAACGGCTGTGTAGTTGTGGCTGCTCTTTACAGCCTTCATTACAACTTTGCCATTGTCTGCTGCTGCTACGCCAAGGGTAAGCAGCGCAACTAACATTGCTAAATATCGTCTCATAACCTTACAATTTTTTTCTATTTACCTCTAATTGCGTTAATCTGCTCCACCAATTTATCCCACGCCTCGTCAAGTGATGCGAGATACTTCTTACCATCCTCTGTCAGAGTATAGTACTTTCGTGGAGGACCCTGTGGAGACTCCTCCCAGCGGTATGTAAGATACCCTGCATTCTTCATTCTTGTTAGAATAGGGTAGAGCGTTCCCTCCACCACAATCATCTCCGCCTTCTTCAGTTCGGCAATTATCGCTGGCGCGTAACTATCCCCCGCCGCTAATATCGCAAGTATGCAGTAGTCTAAAATGCCCTTGCGCATCTGTATTTTGGCATTATCTTCCCTCATATTTTTTTGTTTTTATGCGGTCTTTACTTCCTTGCTTGTCCTTTGCTCGATGGTCACATACGCCTTGTATGCTCCCACCGAGCAAATCCCAAGCGCGTTGTAAACCCTCGCCTAAATTCCAAAAAAATCCGAAACCTTAATTATCCCTCTTTACCTCCTTGCTTGTCCTTTGCTCGCTGGTCACATACGCCTTGTATGCTCCCACCGAGCAAATCCCAAGCGCGTTGTAAACCCTCGCCTAAATTCCAAAAAAATCCGTAACCTTAATTATCCCTCTTTACTCCATTGCTTGTCCCTTGTCGTTCTACTCCTGTTCTGGAATTACTAACCACAGTATAACATATACCCATAGTGATAGTCCGCCGAACAAGAAGAGCAGGAACATAACAAGTCTGACGAGTGATGGGTCAAACTTAAAGTACTGAGCAATACCTCCGCAAACGCCTGCAATGACGCGCTCCGTGCGGCTACGACGCAGTTGTGGGGCTGCCTTCGGGGTTACTGTTGTGGTTGTGCGCGAAGGACCAAAGTCGTCTGGATTTCCCATACGAGCAATGGCTATCTCAACCATCTGTATTGTTACAACCATCATCGTTGAACTTAGTGCCTGACTAAAAATATCAGCTATAGCACTCTCAATATCGGCCATAGTCTCCCCTGTAGGGTCGGTTATTCGGCTACGAACTTCACTAAGGTAGCTGCACAACCTCTCAAAGGCATCCTTGTCAAGCGTGAAGACCCTTCCGCCTATGTTTGCACTTGTCGTCTCTTTCATCTGTTATCTATTTTTGGTTAATTTCTACTGCAAATATAATACACTTTTAGGTACTATGCAATAAAAAGTACTAAAATTTTACAAAAAAATATAGGTATAGCCACAAAATCGGGTTATACCTATGTTAATAGAGAAGGAGTTTGTCTACTCAAGCTCCTCGTAGGACTTAAGGATAATGTCGTTAAACCTTGCAACGACATCCGTAGCCTTTTGGTTATCCTTTGGCTCAAACATAAACACGCCACGATAGCCGTTATCTTTGAGCATAGTCTTGTAGACCTCGCCCCAAGGTCGGTTTTTGGTATGGATATCTCCGTCACCAACAAGGCGGTGGTCGTCCGAGCCTGACTTATATGCCGTATCGTGCATATGGACTGTTCCGAGCTTTGTGCCGATAGCCTTCAGATACTCCACAACATCGTATCCCTTGCAGTTTGCATGACCGATGTCAAAAGTGGCGTATACATTGTCAAATGGCTTGATAACTGCCATAAGGTCGTCAATAGTATAGCAGAAACTGCCCACAAGGTTCTCAACACAGAAGCGGACGCCTAACTGCTTGGCAACCTCGTCCATCTCCATAAGGGATTTGTGAGCCTGAGAGATTGCTGTTGCACTTGGGCTTACGCTCTTGCTGGCGTGAAGAACATAGTTTTTGCAGCTCTTAAAGTTGTTTGCGCAGAGGCGTAGCGCACGCAGGATGTACTCTACAGACTGCTTGCGGATGCTCTCACTCGCGCTGATGCTTGTCCAGTTTTTATCCTCATATGGCAGGTGGATAGACCATACGGTAATGCCGTACTGATCCATCTGCTGCTGCATAGAGGCGAATGTCGCATTTACCTGCTCGTCGCTCTTATTATGCAGGCCGTAGCTGTACTTAATCTTCAGCTCTACATACTTAAATCCAGCATCGGCAACCTCCTTAAGGCGGGTGCTAAATGTGTTGTCGGCAACATTTATCTGCATACCTATTGTGTAGCGTAGCCCCGTAATATCCTCTCCTATCGGAGCATTTTGAGTCGTAGGAGTGATAGTTGTCGTTGTTGGCTGCTCTGGCTTTGGGTCTACAGGTTGTTCTGGCTCTGGGTCAGGTGTGGGAATTTGGCTCCAATCTGGACCCTTTGAGTACTCATCATTTGGGTTGCATGCAATCATTGCCATAGAGATAAAGATGAATAGTAGTCTTTTCATATTGTCGCTTTTTACTGATTATACGCCTTTTGGTAGTCATCAACAATCTTCTTGTATGAGTTCATCACCGTAACGGCATTTGCCCCGCTAAGCTCAAAGAGGAACACTCCGCGATATCTATTATCCTTGAGCATGGTAAGGTATACCTCCTCCCACTTGCTGATATTACCGTCGCCAATAAGGCTGTGGCTGTCGTTCTTAGATGCGAACATCGTGTCGTGGATGTGCACCGTCCCAAGACGAGGACCTATCCACTTGAGGAAATCAACAACATCTTGTCCTACGCAGTGAGCATGGCCGATGTCGTATGTCACCCACACATCTTTCACGCCATCTATCGTAGAGGCCATCTCCTCAGTTGTAGGGCAGAGGCTACCTACAAGATTCTCTACGCATATTCTTACACCCAGCTCATTAGCTACTGGAATCATCTCGGCAAGAGACTTGCGCGCCTGAATAACCGACTCACTGCGTGGCGAGAGCACCCCTTTACTTGCGTGTAGAACATAGTTCTTGCACTCTGGGAAGCCTGCAGCACAGAGACGCATAACGCGGTTGAGGTAGTCCACGCTCTGTCGGCGGATATTCTCGCTACCACCAGGATTTGTCCACTCTTTATCCTCAAAAGGTAGGTGTATAGACCAGACAGTAAGTCCTGCGGCCTTAACCTGAGAGAGTACTGTGCTAAATGCTGCAAGCACCGTATCGTCGCTCTTGCCCTTAATGCCATAGCTGTGCTTTATGGTAATCTCAATATACTTAAAGCCTGCTGCCGCGATGTCTGCAAGGCGAGCGTTGAAGTTCTTCTGCTCGATATTGATTGATATGCCCGGGTAGAATCTAAGTCCCGCAATCTGTGAGCCAGCCTGAGCAATCTCTGTTGTCGGCTCAATGTTCTTTATGTCAAACTCCTCAGGCTTCTCTGGCTCTGGCGTAGGGACATAATCTCCCCAATCTGGACCAGCTGGAGTATCCTCGGTGCAGGAGGCAAAGAGAAGGAGCAGTGATAGTAGAAGAGAATAGGTAGTTTTCATTGTACTCTTTTTTATAATTCGTTATACTGCTTAAGGATAATCTCGTGATATGTCTTCATAACCTCTACTGGGTCCTTACCGCCAAGCTCAAACATAAACACACCACGGTAGCGGTTGTCCTTGAGAAGTGTCTGATATACTTCGCCCCAGCGGTTTACATCTCCCTGACCTACGACGCGGTGGTCATCAATGCGAGTGCCGAACATCGTATCGTGCATATGCACTGTTCCAAGACGAGGACCAATCCACTTGAGAAACTCAATAACATCCTCTCCAACGCAGTTTGCATGTCCAATGTCGTATGTCACCCACGCATCCTCAACTCCGTCAATAGTCGCCCCCATCTCCTCAATAGTAGGGCAGAGACTACCGACAAGATTTTCTATACAGAGGCGAACACCGTACTCCTTGGCTACTGGAAGCATCTCAGAGAGTGACTTGCGAGCCTGCGCAACAGACTCACTGCGAGGGTCAAGCGTTCCTTTGCTGGCGTGTAGGACATAGTTCTTGCACTCTGGAATAGCCTGATTGCAGAGGCGAAGCACACGCATAATGTTCTCTACACTCTGGCAGCGAATTGTCTCCTCGCCGCCGATATTTGTCCACACCTTATCCTCAAACGGTAGGTGAATAGACCACACTGTAAGACCGTTTGCCACGGCCTGATTGCGCTTTGTGGTAAGGAGGTCAATAACCTCCGCATCAGTCATCTGAGCAAGACCCGACTTGTGGGCTATAGAGATTTCAATATACTTAAATCCCGCAGCAGCAATTTGTTCCAGATACTGCTCAAAGTTCTCCATGCGAACGCCGATAGATATGCCAGGATAGTAACGAAGTCCCTCAATCTTTGCACCCTCGGGTGCAACTTCTGTGGTTGGTGTAATCATCACCTCGCGGCTCTGACAGCCGATAACTGCTAACGATAGCAGTGCAAGAAAAAGTTTTTTCATATAGTTTAGTTTTGTGTTGTCTTATTATAATAAGACACATAAAGTCTGCTTTACGCCCAATCTAAATAATAAAAAAGCTCCAAACTGGAGCTTATTAATTCTATTTGCGAACAACCTCGTGCCCAAACGGAAGCAGGGCAAGAATCATCAGCTTGAAGTGCTGCATGCCGAATGGGATGCCGATGATTGTGATGCAGAATGTAACGCCCAGAGCAAGATGCGCCAGTGCAAGTTCAATACCTCCGCAGATAATCCACAGCACATTGAGTAGAAGCGGTAGACAGCCTGTAGCCTTCTCTGTAGGCACCACCTCGCCACCAAATGGCCACATTGCGAATAGACCCAGCTTCATAACCTTCAGTCCGAAAGGTATACCGACGATAGTAAGACACAAAATCAGACCTCCAAGAATATAACCAAGACCAAGGATAAAACCTCCAAACAGAAACCAAATAAGATTACCAAGTAGACTCATAGTTTTAAGTTTTTAGTGTAATTTTCTCCAAATATAGTGTTTTTCTGTCGTTTTTGCAAATCTATTGCCTCTGAGTAAGGTGCTTTTAACACAATAAGCTGGTTTTATACCAGCTTATTGTGTTTATTAGAAAATCCTAGTTAATAACTTTTGCAGTATTTATGTTGAAGGTTTGGCTATCAAGAATTAGCTTCCCTCGCTGATGCTTTATGACTAACTCATAAGTGGTAATAACCTTCTTCTTACCTTTTACACTCCATTTACAAGTTATTGTTGTTGGAGTTCTTTCAATTATCTCGTATGCAACAAGTGGACAGAAAGGCTTGAGTATCTTCTCGGCCTCCAGTTGCCAGTACTGCGATTTGTTTTCATACTGTATATAGGAGTCAAAGTAGCTATCATAAACGACAGAAATTGACCTACCTTTAGATTTAATATACTCAAATGCTTCAACAACTCTTTTAGCATTTTCGTTTTCCTCAAGAACACGACTGACTTCGTGAGGACTTAATAATAATTTCAAATCCTCTTCGATAGAGTCTTTTCTTATATAACAGTTGATGCCATAACCTGTTTTAAGCAATATTACATCGCCAAGATCAGACTTATTAGCCCTTTCATATAGTGAATAAACATCGCTAAAATAGCCCTCCAATTTACTATAATTGTCTTGATTAATCTCTAATGTTCCATTCAAATATTTCGCAAAATCTTCATCTTTAATCTCTTTGGTAAAGTACTCTTTGAGTGGAATTGCGTTTTTGGCAATCTCTTGTCTTTGCTTTTCACGCTCTGATTTTACATCTTTTAACACATCTAACTCTGCAAAAGAGGACTTTGTAATGTAGTAATCATGCTTAGTTTCTTGGCTACTATAGTGGTGAGAGCGACATTTTACGATGTTCTCATTGTTTGGACAAGGCTTCATATTCTTATCAAGGTATTCAAATACGAAGTTGGCCTCATCTTGTAGTGTCTGCATCTTTTCATCAGTTAACTCTTCCAAGTTTACCTTACCCTCTAAATAAGGGGTGAGCATGTTGCCAAACCAACGACTTCTTACTGCGACAAACTCCTTTAGAGTTACAGGATGCTGTTGCTTATATGCATCCACTTTGTTCATTATACTATTATATACCTCTTTCGGAATATAAATATTGAGACGGGGTGAGTACTCTTGCGACGGACCTGATATTTTATAGAACTGAGGGTGTGAGTGATAACCTTCTACATATGGATTAGGTGTTTCTGCATTAAATATGTAACCACCCATACCATCGTAAGATACAGGTTTGTTGTCATATTTATCAATTAGTAGTTGGGTAAGATGCTCTACACCTGCGTCGGAGATAATAGGTACAGCGTCTATATATTCATAGTCAACAGCCGTTTGCTTAAAATAGAAGCCGCCTAACTCCTTAAAGTCAACTCCAGAGTATCCAGTGATACAAGTGCAGGCATACTCGCCCAATAGAATACTATCTGTAATAACGAGATAGCCCTTATCTTCCAGTTGCTTCTTTGTTATACTACCTGCAGCATATTGTTTTGCCAGTGCAGAGATTGCAGGTGGTGTTGACTTTCCGTTTTTGCTATTATTTTTTGTAATTAAGACTCCATTTTGAAATACCATAGTTCCGCTATTGATGCCGTGCTCATATTTCCAAGTGCCGATAAATTTACCAGTAGAAGAGAGATTTCCGCTGTATGAACAAAACAGGCTCCTGTCATCCATCAGGTGGCAAGAGTAGGCACCAACTAACACACCATTCTTATACGTGGCATTTAACTTTGTGATTGTACTGGTTGAGCTATTAACTTTAAATAAACCGTTAGGAATACCATTAGTAAAGTATCCTGACATTGTCTCGTATTCATTTATAGTCTCATTTCCAGTGGCGCGACTGTATTTGGTTACAGCAATTTTGTAGTTAGAATTGATAGCACCATTAAGGTTTCCCTTAGTGTGATTTGTTGTGAGGTTATATGAGCCAGTAAGTCTGACAGAATATGGCCATATCTCTAAGGTGTGTGAACTTTGTGGACATGAGATACTATAAGGACCATCATACAATTGTTTGCCATCTGCACCCACTATATAGTTATAGGTTTTGTTGCCAGCGAAAGAGATAGCTCCATATTCGGTGCTTCTATAGTAGTTTTTTGTCATTTTTTGTCGCTGAGCCAAGCAGATACCACTTTGCCCTAAAAGGAGCACGACCGAGAGTAGTAAAAGTTTTTTCATTACTATTAAGGTTTAAGTTGTGTCCACCAGCTCCAAATGAAACAATTAAGTGGGTTAGAAAGTGTGGAGCTGATTTTCGCATAGTCAATAAGAGTGTTAAGTTCTTATTTTTGGACATCCGAAAAACACTTTCATTTGAAGCTGCTTTACAAACAGCTATGCAAAATTAGACTCGTTTTTCGGAAAAAACAATACTCAAACCTGCCTCTGGCCTTGTCTTTTGTTGTCTATTAAAAAATCCGCTACCTAAGGCAACGGATTACAGCGTTTACTCTAACTTTTGCCAGTAGAGGCTTTTGGAGAATGGGCCGAGGAAGCCGCGCACACGCAGGGTCTTATCGTCCTTAAAATCTACGATGGTCTTGTAGACCTTGCCCGAGGTTGGGTCGTAGATGTTACCATTGTTCCAAACGCCCTCGTTGCTATCGTAGCTTACGCTCTCGATTAGTACAATCTGGCTTGATGGGGTGTTTCGTTTTGCAGGGTCGGGGTTCTTAATGTCGCGGCGGATGCTTCCATCAGGATTTGTCTCCTTCTCAAGCCAAAAGACCTGAGCCATGTAGGCATTGTCACCGATTTTAGAGATACGAACCTTCGACACTGCACCATCCTTCACTGCTTTGTACACTCCCAAAATGCGGTCACCACCATTGGTGGAAGCACTTGCTATGCTGGCGGATAAAGCAATAACTCCGCAAGCTACAAGCATTAGAAATCTTTTCATAGAACCTTGTAGTTAAAAATTACAGAGCAAAGGTAGTAATTTTTGTCAAAAACGGCAAACTCTACTCAAAGATGCTCATCTGACTGTCGTATACTGGGCTGTCAATGCTCAGAAAGTCCATTGTGCTATGGAAAATATGGTACTGCCCCGCCTCGTCAATAGCCTTAATCTTTGAGCTGTCCGATGTCCAGACGATAAACGGAATCTCTACCTGCTCCTTTGGCGCCATAGCCATCGGCACACCGTGCATATAGAGGTTATTCTCGCCCAGAGACTCGCCGTGGTCGGAGATAAAGATTACGCAGCTGCGGTAGTCGGTAAGAGACTTCATACTCTCAATAACCTCGTTTACAAGATAGTCGGTATAGAGAATAGTGTTGTCGTAGGCATTTATCAGCTCCTCTGGCACTGCCTTTGCCATCTCAACAGTGGTGCATACGGGTGTAAAATGCTCAAACTCAGATGGATACTTGCTGTAGTATGTAGGTCCGTGACTTGTTGATGTGTGCAGGATAATCAGCATTTTGTCTGCTGTGCTTGACTCTACAACCTCCCTAAGCCCTACGGTCAGAATGCCGTCGTACCTCTCATCTGCATCGGGGTAAGTAGCCTTTAGGTCGGCAACCTTCTGGTATTTTTCTATATGCACTGGCGGCTCGCCCCAGTTGGCTGTTCGCCAGACGACATCCACACCCGCGCGGTAGAGATAGTTTGGCAGAATCTCGTAGAGCTTATCTGTCGGCTTGTGGTCAAGAATAGCCTTTACGCCTGCCGTTGTATATGTGGCAGCCGACTTGGCTGTAAGCACTGTAACAGCTTGATTCTCAAGTAGCGGATTGGTCTTCTTGTCGTAGCCGTAGAGCGAGAAGTTCTGGCGGCGGGCAGACTCGCCGATAAGTAGTACAACAACCTCCTTACGGCTGTTTGTAATTGTTGCATCTGGTAGAAGTATCTCCTTCTGGTTGCGCTTGCGCTCAGCGTTGTAGTAGCGGACACTGTTTACTATGTACGACCAAGGCATAAGTAGGCTGCCGAGTTTGGTTGCGTGGCGGTCAATCCAAGTGAAGTTGTTGATGTTTATCGCCACCATTGCCACCATTGTTGCTGTGGCAATGCCTGTGTTGATGCCAAATCGCTTAAGGCTCTTGTAATCAATCTTTTGTAGTATAAGGAGTGTAGCAGGAAGAATGCCTAAAAACACTACATACAGCACCGCTGAGAGTGAGAAATATCCTGATGCCTCGGAGTAGCGGGTGTTAAAGACATTACCCATCATTGAGTCTGTCACAAGCACATCATAGGTGTTTACAAAGTAGAGCATTATCGCATCGCCAATAAGCGTAAAGGCAATAATCCACTTGCCCACTGTGCGGGTAAGGTAGAGCAGCAGGTTGTATATGAGGAAGTTTGTGGCGAGCATCAGCACCGCAAAGCCTACGGTGATAATTACGCTGTTAAAACCACCCTCAAGATTCTCCACGATAACCTTAAATAGGGGGTAGTGGTAGGCGAGTAGTGTATAGAGACTCAGTAGTGCGCTTATAAGAGTTATGCTCCTCTTCTGTTTGAAAATATTTACCATATGAAAATTGTTTTATATAGCACAAAGCCCACACCTGCCGCTGCAAGTAGTAGTGACAAGTTATATAGGACTGTGAACGGTATATTTACTGGAATAGGTCTTTTGTTAAATGGCGAAGGCGCAAGTGAGGCGTCGTATCTTGCAAAGGGGTTTGTGTAGATAACCTCGCCGTCGGCAAAGTAGGCTGTAATGCGGCTGTAGCTATCCTCCGCCCGCATTGTGTAGCCCACAGAGTCAATCTCTGTGGCAAGAAGTAGGGTAGTGTGATTCTGTCCCGTAACCTTTATGCTGTCCGCCTTTTCAGATAGGGCAATGAAGATATTGCTATCTGTTACGCCTATATTTTTAATATAAGGTATCTGTCGGTTTTTCTCGCGCTTAATATCCCAGTTGCCTCCACCATAATCTGCTATGCGCATAGCGTAGAAGCTGCCGTCAAGAAGTGCCTTCTTAATGTCGCTATACTGTGCAGTCGGCGCGCAGATGAAGTTACTCCTTACGGCAATAGCACCAGTGCGGTCTGGATAGTGCAGATCGTCATTAGCAAGGGCAAAGCTGTAGTTACCTGCGCTCAGGGCTGTGTCCCAATACTCATTCTCGGTGCTTCTTCCGCTGTCAAGCTCAATGATGTTGTAGCCAGAGAGCCTTTCAAGGTGGGTGTCAAATGTAGCATTTGTGCGCAGAGGGTGGTTTAGCACAACGATGTCCGCCTCATCAGCAAGCATATCTATCTGCGTCTGTCGCTGAAATGTAAAGAGTGGAATAAGGTGGTCAAAGTAGTTTACCGACTCACTGCCAAAAACGAGTTTGTGGAACTTAAAGAGGTTGTACCCGTGCTCGTAGAGATTCATGTGAAGACTATCGCCCGCAGGGTGTGGGATAATCTGGTTGTGGTTTGAGAAGGTGACGATATCGTAGCCAAATTCGCGGTACTTGTCGTAGGTCTGCTCGGCAGTATACTCACACTCGTTCAGTATGCCATCTACGCGTGAGTGGGTGTGGAAGTTGGCGCGCTTCCAGCAGTGAATAGTATCTAAATTGCGATAGGGATTGAAGATGTCGGGGCCTGAAAATGGCTCAGGGTGTCGGAAGTTATAGACAAAGCTCACTCCAGTGACAATAACAGCCAACAGTGCAAGCAACACTACTGACACCAAAATCTTTACTATATTTCTTAAAAATAACATTTACATCAAATTATAGCACAAAAGTAACGCTAAATATTGAATTTTTCGTTAAAAGTCACTAAATTTGTAGTGCTATGAGAAAATTTGTTATACTTATGTCAATTCTTTCAACACTTTTTGGTTGCGCGAAGAAGAGCCAGGCTGTCTATCCGCAGGATAGCGTTACAGCTGCCGATGGCTCACAGATTACCTTTACATTCTACGCTCACGCATCGCTTGGCATTGCTTGGAATGGTATTCAGATATATGTAGACCCAGTGGGCGAGTTTGACTGGCAGAGTCAGCCAAAGGCAGACCTACTGCTTGTGACCCACTCGCACTACGACCACCTTGAGCTCTCTACTATTGAGCAGTTGCAGACAGAAAAGAGCGTTATTCTGTGCGACAAAACCTCTGCTGAGGCCTTCGAGCACGACTGCGTGACGATGCTGCCAAGGGCTATCTCAATGCCTGTTGAGGGTGTTACGGTGCGCGCCGTGCCAGCATATAATATCTCGGAGGGTCATACAGATTTCCACCCAAAATCTCGTGAGGATTGTGGCTATCTGATTACTCTTGGTGGTACGACTATCTATGTTGCGGGCGATACGGAGGATAATGAGGATGTGCTGAAAATAGAGGATGTAGATATCGCATTTCTGCCTGTTAATCAGCCATATACAATGACCGTTGAGCAGGCAGCTCGCGTGGTTAAGGCTATCAAACCAAAGATTTTCTACCCTTACCACTACGGTCAGGTAGATGAGAAGACCGATATTGAGGCACTCAAAAAAGCTGTTGAGGGTGTGACAGAAGTTAGAGTATTTCCTATGGAGTAGTTTTCGGTAGCGCGACTATTGCCTAATATGTTGGGGATAAAGTTCGCCTTTCGCTTGATTGCGAAGGGCGATTTTTTTTGTACTCATCACAAATAAGTTTGCTAAAGAGGTTGCTCGTTTCAGAAATTCTTTTTAATTTTGTAGTGCTATTGGGATAATAGCAGACATATTGAAAGTGTTTTCGCGACTCCTTACAAGAAAATGTGGAAGTTTTCAAGACAGTGGGATGACGAACAGCACTCATTTCTTGTATAGCTATGTGGCTGTGCATCTATTTTGCATATGTCTCATACTATTCAAGTGTGGGGCATTGTACTCGTTTATTACTGTCAGGTCTTTCCACAACCTTCTTGTAAATAAACAGAAACCAACTCCACACTTTCTGTTTTTAATAAATGGCGCATAGGAGTTGGAGCGCTAGCCCAATTATCTTTATTATGAAAAGGCTTATTTTTCTCTGTTGCTTGGCTTTTTGTTCTATGTTAGCAACAGCGCAGGACATTATTGTTATGCGTGATGCCTCGCAGATAGAGGCTCGTGTAGACGAGGTGTCTGATGAGCAAATTAAGTATCGTAAGTTTAACAATTTGGAAGGCCCTGCTTACTCTGTCAAGCGAACAGAGGTTTTTATTATCCGTTATGAAAATGGAACACGCGAAGTTATAACACCGCTTGAAAAGAGAAACGAATCAAGCTCTGTTGCAGCAAGCAAGGATGAAAAGGGTGCAAATAAGGCTACAGAAGATAAGTATGCGTATATCAACGAGGCGCAGAACCGTGTTAAGCAGGATATCCACAAGAAGAAGTTCTATTTTACTATACAGCCTAACTTTGGATATGCGGTCTGCTATGAAGGTGATGCTGATTTTTCTGCGGATGGACTCTATACCGGCTTTGATATTATCGGCGAGTTGTTCCCCAGCAAGGTGTCCAGCTCTGGCGTAATGTTCGGTTTGGGATATAATTATAGACGCTATAGTCTCTCAATTTTAAGGCAACACGTAAATTTCAATGCGATGGATATCAACTTGGGCTATACATATCGCTCAGATATGCAGAAGTTTTATATGCGTGGTTTCCTAAATATCAATGTTCCGTTAAGCTCTCAAGTTCCTGGCTACTATTTCACTAATGATCAAAGTATTGATATGATGGAGGGTACTAATACCACTGTGGGTTTTGTTTTTGAGGCGGGTGTACACTTTGGAGGTTTCAATGTAGGAGGTCGTATAGGTACGGCATTTGTTGATCAGTTTGAGGAGTCTGCTCCAGCATTGGTAGTCGGAATAAATGTAGGTTACACATTCTAAAAGATATTGATTATGAGACGACTTATAGTGGTAATGGTGGCTCTTTTTGCAATTTTTGAGCTACAGGCACAAGATATCATTCTGCTTAGGAGTGCAGAGGAGATTAAGGGTAAGGTTGTAGAGATTAGCAGCGATGAGTTGAAATATCGCCGTGCAGATATGAAAGATGGACCAATTTACACAATTAAGTTAAGTTCGGTATTCTCAGTGACATATGCTAATGGCACTGTTGAGAGCTTTAATAATAGTGTGAAGAGTAGCGACTCTCAGACCTCTTATGACGCTTATCCTTATCCAAATGTTACAAAGAGCTACAAAGTAGGAGATTTTTTTGATGAAGATGGTATTCGTGGTGTGGTAATTCACACTACTGACAATGGTCGTCACGGACTTATATTGTCGTGTCGTGAGAGTTCTGATAAGATGCCTTGGGGATATGTTAAGAAAAATGAGCGTGTAGAGGTCTTTGAAACTGGTGCTCGTAATCGTGATGATGGTTGGGAAAATATGAAGATTATTGCAGATATTGTCGATAAGACAAATCTTAGTTGGTTAGATTTCCCAGCTTTTAATTTTTGTAGAAATATGGGACATGGCTGGTATTTACCAGCAATAAACGAGATTATGATGATATTTAATCTTGCATCAGAGCGCCCTAAAAAACAGATGCAGTGGCAACCATATAAAGAGGTAAACGATGCGCTCAATAGGTTGTCAAGCTACGGCGTAGATTGTATCCAGCACGGTATGAAGGCATACCATAACTATCTGTCATCTACCGAAGTGGATTATTTTGAAGTCTATTATACAAGCTATGAGAGTTGGATTGAATATCTTGATAAGTGGTACTATGGCAATAAGAAGCGCAAGCCTAATAAAAACGGGGAATACTCTAATAAATACTACATTGGCGATGGATATTGCCACGTCCGTGCTGTACACAAGTTTTAGCCATTTGCTTGCCTGATATTAAATCTGCCACATTTTGAGTAATGTGGCAGATTTTTTTTATTGATAGTAAACACCTAATATTCAGCAGTGCCGTGCAGATTGACCGGTAGGGTATAGCTTACATTTACTGGTTTGCCATTCTCTGTACCCGGTGTCCAGCGTGGGGAGCGGTAGATTGCCCTCTTGACAACTCTGGCTGCGCGAGGGTTGTTCTGCGTAAGAATATCTACGCTCATAATCTCGCCCGTTTTGCCGACAACGAAGAGTGCAACGATAGATGTATCCTCCTGCTGAATGCACTTTTGAAGTTCTTCGTTGGTGTAGTTCATAAACCACTGTCTGAACTTTGAAATTGAGCCTCCATTGAAAGATGGCATCTGCTTTGTCTCTATTTTCTCCTGCTTTACTCTTCTTGCCATTGTAGCGGATAGGTTAGTCTGCTCGGTAAGCATTGTTGTAATATTTTCATACTTTGCAGAGGTGACTACTGCGCGTCTGCCCGCTTTGGCGCGGAACTCTATGTTTCCTGCCGAGTCTGTTTTGCCACGGCGGATATATATCACTGCATCCTTAATTGGATTACCCTCAGGGTCTACCACAACAATGGTGTACTCAGCCTTATTTTTAATGGTATTGAATGCTAACGGCTCCTTTGTGGTTATCATAGCCACGCCACGCCTTGCAACATCAATGCTCTCAATGTCGGTATTCTCAAATATCGCTTTGGTGACCTTGTTCCACTTCTTTGTTGTTGTCATACTCTCAATTTGGTTGTCGGTGTAGTTGTGGGGTCTGAAAGATGGAACATAGACTCCGTTTACCACATAGAGAGGGTACTCAAGTTCGCACTTTAGTGATTGAGGAGGCTCCAATGTGTTCTTTTTACCTGATGCGGAGTGCGGAACAACGCGCTGCAAAACATCTGCCTTGAGTATTAAACCAGTATGGCTATAGCCCTCAGCATCTATAAGCAGGTTGGTGTTGAACTTGGCGTTAATCTTGTAGAGCCCATTCTCATCCGTTCTGCCTATTTCAACAAATAGGGTGGCGTTAGCAATCGCCTTGCTACCCTCGTTAGTGAGGTTGAGAGTGTAGTCAAGGCTCTGCGCAGATAGTGACATAGATGTAGCCACTATAGCTAAAAGGAGTATTAATCTTTTCATATTGCTTAAAATTTTCCCAAAGGTAACAATTTCCCCCCCCCAATTCCAAAAAAAATGTCAACTTTTTTGTAGTTACTGGAGGTAAACTACTCTACTGCAAATCCTTTAGTGCCTCTATGGCGTACTTTGAGCCTTTGTCGGCAGCCTTCTGATACCAATGCTTCGCCTTTTCAATGTCCTTCTCGCATCCAGTGCCGTTTTGGTAACACTCGCCAAGGTAGAATGCTGCGCTTGCGTGTCCCTTCTCGGCAGCGACAGTGTAGTGATGAACGGCCTTTGTGTAGTCTTGCTCAACACCCTTGCCCACTGCATAGAGAACACCTAAACGGTAGTGAGCATTGCTATTGTCTTGCGCTGTAGCGAGAGTGTATAGCTCAGCGGCCTTTTCAATATTCTTCTCCGTGCCTCTGCCAAAGTCGTAGCATAGTGCCAAGTTGTACTGTGCAACATCATATCCCTTATCTGCCGCTGTTGTGTACCACCTTACCGCCTCTGCAAGGTCTTTCTCTACGCCAAGACCACGCTCATAGCACACGCCAACCATATTTTCAGCCTTGTCGTAGCCCTTTTCTGCCGACTGTTGGAAGTAGGCAACAGCTCCCTTGTAACTCTTCTCTGTTCCCTTGCCGTGGTAGCACATATAGCCCACCTTGTACATCGCGGCGCTGTTACCTCTGTCTGCGGACTTTATGTACCACATAAGGGCCTCGGTTAAGTTCTTCTCCACCCCGCGACCTGTCTCGTAGCATTTTCCCAAGTTGTATTGTGCATAGCTGTCGCCCTTGAGTGCAGACTTTTTGTATAGCTCAACTGCACGATGATAGTCTTTGTCTACGCCCTTGCCGTAGTAGTACATATCGCCTAAATTCATCAAACCCTTTGCAGAGTCATTATTGGCGGCCTTTGTGAATAGCTTTATAGCCTCTGCATAGTCCCTCTCTACTCCACGCCCAGTCTCATAACATACTCCTAATAGATTTTGAGCACTGTCATATCCTAAATCTGCCGACTTTTTGAGATACTCAACAGCCTTTGTGTAGTCTCTCACTACGCCTTTGCCGTGATAGTAGAGGTTGCCGATGTTGTACATCGCCACGCGGCTACCTTTCTCTGCCGCAAGGGTATACCACTGTGCAGCCTCTGCGTAGTCCCTCTTTACGCCGTAGCCATACTCGTAGCATATGCCAATATCATTGTACGCCCCTCTATGCTCCTGTTCTGCCGCTTTGAAGTATAGCTCAAGGGCACGCTTGTAGTCCTTCTCAACACCTTTGCCCTTGTAGTATAACCAGCCGAGGTGATAAAATGCGTTCTTCCAACCCTGCTTGGCAGCAAGGCTGTACCAGTATGCTGCTTGCGAGTAATCTCTCTCAACGCCGCGACCAAGACGGAAGCAGTTGCCCAGATTTGTCTGCGCATATTTGTTGCCAGATTTGGCTGCAGCGGTAAAATGCTCAACCGCACTCTTGTAATTCTTATCTCCTAACTTGCCAGTATAGTATATTATTCCGAGGTTGTTGTTTGCATTGGCGTGACCCTTCTTGGCGGCGCGAGAGTAGTACTTGACAGCTAACTCAATACTTTTATCTGCGTATTTCCCCTTCTCATATATGCGACCAAGCTCATAGAGCGCAGATGCGTAGCCCTTTTTTGCCGCCTCATTGAGATATTTCAATCCTAAAGCTATATCCTGATTGACTCCTTTACCATATATGAGCATCACTGCAATAGAGTATTGACTGGGCGAGTACCCCTTCTCTGCCGTAAGTAGGAAATACTTAGCCGCCTTTTTGAGGTTCTTCTTCACACCAATGCCTCGATAGTAATAGTTGCCTAACAAATATTGACCGTGAATATGCTCCTGCTTTGCCGCTTTCTTTGCCCACTTAGCCGCTTTTTTGTGGTCTTGCTCCACTTTGCCGCCCCAACGATAGATTGAAGAAAGTGTTGCTTGAGCATCTGCATTGCCATCTTTGGCAAGCTCGTGTAACTTGTCTAACAGCTGTTGTTGCATCTCGCTCTTGTTAGAAAACTCAATATCTGATATCTTTGGCTGATTAGAGGTATAGTCCTCATCCGCCCAAGAGTAGATGTATGCTGTAAGCGCAAACGCAAATATTAAAAGTCTTTTCATAATAGTTAAATTTGTACAAAGATAGTAAAATTATCTATACCTATATATATTATATAAGAGAAAATATGGCTGAAAAATATTTTTAGAGCTAACTGCTTGAGTAGTAGGGTAGTTATTCATTCAGCCTAAAAAATGTTGTAAAAAAGTTATTAAAAAATTTGCATATCTCGAATTAATGTCGTTACTTTGCACTCGCAATCAGGTCACAAACACGGCCTGGAAGCAGAAAAAGGTTCTTAAAAAATTTTATTAAACTTTTTTTCAAAAAGATTTGGAAGTTTGAAAAACTTGCATTACCTTTGCAACCGCTTTCGCTTCTAAACGAGAGCAAAAAGGTTCTGTGAAAAAAAAAGTTGAAAATTTTTCAAAAAAGATTTGGAAGTTTGAAAAAGTTGCTTTACCTTTGCAACCGCTTTCCGCTTCTAAAATCGGAGAGAGAATCAGAGATATCAATTAGACTTCGGTCTTGAGATACAATTCGTTCTTTGAGGTATTTGAGCAGCTAAATAAGTTTTTTCCACACTCGCAAGAGTGTAATTTCAAAACAATTACCTTTGAGATTAGAGCTAAGATTTAATTAATTCTTTTTTTTACAATGGAGAGTTTGATCCTGGCTCAGGATGAACGCTAGCGGCAGGCTTAACACATGCAAGTCGAGGGGCAGCGAGAGATGTGCTTGCACATTTTGTCGGCGACCGGCGCACGGGTGCGTA
>SUZS01000016.1 GCA_015059785.1 Rikenellaceae bacterium | reverse complement strand
TTTTTACCATAAAAAATAGAGATTAGTAGAAACCGTTTTCTACTAATCTCTAAAATATCGCTGTAATTTCCAAATTTATAGGCAATTACATTTTTACTCAAGCGCCGCTTTTGGCATCATTACCTTTTTTTGTTGCTTTAGCCAGATACGACTAATTTTGCGATATGAAATGTTCAAAAATCTCAAGCTATGAAAAAACTATTTTTACTGCTACTTTCAGCAACCGTAATGTTTGCTCCGTGCGTGTTTGCGGAGGATAATAACAACAATAATGGTAACGGTAATGGGGATGATGAGATTCCGCAGACGCCGCCGCCAGGAACAGAAAGTCCTACTGTACCAGAAAATCTGATACCTATTAGGCCAATACCAGAAGGGGTCGACCCTCGCAGTCTCTCTCCGATTAGTGGACTATACCTCAATGGAGTTGTAGAAATCTACTTTGCGGCAGATTTAGGAAGTGCATCTATAACCGTAACCTCTACCACTACGGGTTATATGTGGTGTGAGGAGTCGGAGAGCTGCGATGGTTTAATATCGGTAAATATAGGTCGCGCGCCAGGTAGCTATGTCGTCAACATAGACACCGAGACGGCCGGCTCATTTATCGGGCAATTTACACTATAGTCCAACCTAACCCCCACCCTCGCGTGGGGGTATTATATTTTATTTAATAATTATTTAATTTTTTTGGTTATTAAAAGATTTTGTGCTATTTTTGACCAACATTGCATAGTATTCGTAAATTCAAACTAAAACTCTACGGTTATGAAACGCCTTCTCTTGTTAATAGTTTTATTGACCTCCGTAGTGCTGAATGTTGAGGCTCAAGAGTACAGATACGCCAAGCGTGGGTATTTCGGGTCGGCTAATGTTAGTTATATCTTGTGGGATGATTTTGACTCTTCTGTAGGTATAGGTGCGGAGGTGATAAATGGATATTCGTTCAACAAGTGGTTTATGTTGGGTGCGGGTGTGGGTGCGAATCTAATCTTATACAAAGATTATGAAAACAAGCGTGTGGTTGAGGCTGCAATTCCAATTTTTGTCCATACCAGATTTAATATTTTAGATCGCAAGGTTACCCCTTTTTTCGCTCTCAATGTTGGAGGCGGTATTATAGTAGATAACTATAATAGTGGTGTTTGCTCGTCTCTCTATTTAGACCCTAAACTCGGTGTGGCTGTGCGATTAAAAAATGGTGGGATGATTGATTTTGGCGTGTCAAGACTAATAAGTGGCGGAGTTTGGTATGGCTCCTTTAATGGTATAAAGGTCGGGGTGTCGTACACATGGTAACAGACAATTATAAAGCAGTAATATTAACACTTAAAACTCTACGGTTATGAAACGCCTTCTCTTGTTAATAGTTTTATTGACCTCCGTAGTGCTGAATGTTGAGGCTCAAGAGTACAGATACGCCAAGCGTGGGTACTTTAGGTCGGTGCGCATAGGTGTTATGCACGATCAGACAACAACATTCTCTTTAGAAAATGTTGGTTGTAGCGTAGATTTGGTAAATGGTTATGCGTTTAACCAATGGTTTATGATGGGCGGTGGTATTGGAGTACAATACACAATCTACAACATTGATTCGGATGATAATAGTGGGCAGACGAATGTGAAGGTGCCAATCTATTTACATCTTAGGGCAAATGTGCTTGACCGCAAAGTGACTCCATATTTTAGCTTAAACCTTGGCGGTGGATTTTGCAAAGGCTATCTGCCAGACTTAGGTCCTGATGCTAACAGGGCAGAGGTAAATGGTAGTTACGAATTTTACTATGTAGAGCCTCTGGCGGGTGTGGCAGTGCGATTTGGTGGTGGAAAAATGTTAGAGTTAGGGCTCTCTTTTTATGCAGATTTTGGCAGAGGTATGAATGGCGGTCCGAGGTTAGGAGTCGGATTTACTTGGTAACAGACAATTATAAAACAGTTATATTAACACTTAAAACATTACGGTTATGAAGACCCTGCAATGGGGTATATTGTTAGCCCTACCTTTGTTATTCAGTGCTTGTTCTTATTACAAGAACCCAGCGCAAGAGAATACTTTGGCGGTCAATTTAACAGTAGAACGAGCGAAGTCATATTATGATACATATTGCACAGAAAGAGGTACACGAGTCGCTATTGATGATAGGATACCTTTTATTCTCGGTGATGCTGAGTGGTTGTGGAGTTATGCCGAAGGATCGTCTTATGACTATAAGTCTGCAATAGATATTCCTATTAGGGGAGGATACGAATATAAAGTATATAGACAACAAAGCGATGGAACATATGTTAGTGTGTCTACATCCTCTAAAGTGGTAGCTGTACAAGACAATACAACAGATGCTATTTCATTCTATATTAGGGTGAGCATTCCTGATGTTGAGGATGAAAATGCTGTTAATAGAACGCTTAATTTTGAAGATAAAATAGGATATAATGGTCTGGAGTACTATATCACTTTGGACGGTTGCCCTGCAGCTATCACAAAATTTAAGGATGGCGTACAAATTGACGGAGTATTTTTGGGCGATGAAACTATTGATAAAAGAGAAAAGATTTATAAATTTGCAAATATGCTCCGGGGTGTATGTATTGCACGATGTTCAGGGACAACGCGAAGTGACCCCGAAATGGAATATGGGAAGGATAAAGAGACTTTTGTTGATCAGTTCGGGCAGTTGTATGTATATGTAGATTTGGATGGGGATGGATTAGGCGATGCAGTCTGTCCTATATTTCCAGAGGATATAGAGTGTACAATACATTTTGGCTCAGCTGATACAAGTTTTGGAGGAAGTGATACTACAGGAAGCAATAATGGCTTTAATAGCACGGGTAGTACAGGCACTGGGTCGGGTGCAGGATCTAACACTGGGACTGCTACTGGAACAGGAAGTGGCGTTGGTGCGGCTGCGGGCGGTATTGGAGGAGCTGGAGGCGTTAGTGTTGGAACTGGAACTGATACTGAAGCAGGAACAACTACTGGGTCTGGCTCAGGTAACGAAAACAATGATTCTGCAACAGACACGACACTTCAGCCAGGTACGACAACTGTAGCGCAAAATATTGTAGGTCAAGTAAATCCAACCAAACAACCGAAGAAATTTGCTGGTGCAGGAGTAAAATTACAGACTAAATCACCAATAAATTTGGGAGATAGTAAAAAATTTGTTACATATAGGACCAATGGACAAACTAATTGTTTCACATTGTGTAAAATGATATTGGATAATTACGGTATTGAAAATTATGGGTCGCCTAATAATGTATTCAAATTGATGTATGAGGCAGATGGCGTGCTTAAACATTATGGAGACAATGTGCAGCAAAATTATCAGAATGCAATAGATTGCATAGACCGACATTTAGAAGCTGGCAGACCAATTATTGTTGGAGTAAATCATAAGATAGGACAAATAATAAATGAGAAAACAACCGACCATTTTGTTGTAATTTATGGAAGGGTTTATGATTTGGAAACTGGATATTATCACTATTTGTATTATGATGTATGTACTGGCCATACATCAATCGGATATAATGATAATTCAAATCGGTTTATATACAGAAATACGAATCCTCCTTATTTATATGATGATGTTTCGCCTAGAACTGACAAAAAACGGTATGATGTAATACAAGTCAGACCAAACGATGGAAATATAGAAGGAACAATACGACAAGATTCTAAATAATACAACTATGAAAAGAATATTTATCATACTCTCTTTAATACTCATACATCTATCATGTTTGGCAGAAGATCAAAATCGTTTGATTAGAAATCTACATTGGGAGAGACGCAGTTTTGATATTCCGTATATCTCTTGCAGAGATACTTTACCATTATCAGACTACGCATTTCCAATAGATTTAATGATTGGAAGTAATTTTGATAATTATGTTTGGGAAGACTTAGCTCTGATAAAACAATATAGCAAGAAGGTAAATTTGGCAGAAGATGAGTTGTGGTTAGATAGCTCAATAAATAAGAAGTTTAATATTGCTAAAGATTTCATCCTGTTTTCGGCATATTTCGGAGAAGGCGACTTTGGAAAGCATATTCTTGTAACTATTTTGCCAGATGGAACATACATTGATTCTATAGCTGTAGGTGCATCTATTCTATCAGCTGTAGATGTGGGAGAGATTTATCAGCCAATGAAGTGGGAGATAACAGAAGATTTAAGGGTTATAACCTATCAACTCAAGCCGACATCTGCAACTCCGATAATGGGAGACACCCCAATTGCCGATACTATTGAGGCTCAACGTATAGACCGCATATATCAACTTGGTGATAATGGCAAATTTACTCATCTTGTGACTAAGTACTACAAGCCTCAGATGTATAGTAAAAACAACTTTTTAGACCCAACATACGATATTTCTGCAGGTGGAGAACGGATAAACTAACACTTAAAACATTACGGTTATGAAAAGATTTTTGAGCATTTTGATGGTGGCAATGGCCTTTGTTGCCTGTTCTGACAATGTTGAGGGCATTGAGAATGGCGATGCCGAGCTCTCTCGCGTAGTAGAGCCTTCGGTAATGGAGCAGTTGGTCGCTGATTTGCAGAGCGGCGTTTTTATAGCTTCAGATGTTGAGGTCTACGACGGCAAGGAGTGTATTAAGGCGTTTGATGAGTTAGAGTTTGGATCAATCGGCGCGAAGGGTGCAGACTACAGCGTTGGCGCACCGATACTCTTCCTTGAGGGCGGCGTGTGCCGTATGGGTTATATGGCGCACATCTACAGCAACTGCGACAAGAGCGAGGAGCATCCATATCTCTACCACACAATGTCGTGGAGCTACGACATCGCATCTTCTGCACTTACTATCCACTCTGACGAGTTGAGTAAGGGTGTGTATAGCGAGACTCTGAAGGTTGTGGAGTACAAAGATGGTAAGCTGATGCTCTCTGGCGCACTGCCAATGATGTTTTGCAAGAAGGGTTGCACATTTAAGTACGAGTGCTATGTAAAGAGTGACGCAGCAGAGCGCGAGTCATTCAACGAGAAGTATAGCGACGAGAATAGTAGCCCTTGCTGCAAGCAGTAACATAATAACAAAGATAGAGAATTTTTTTTCATTGCAAAAAAAGTGCCTCTCGCTTATGCGGGAGGTTTTTTGTTTTGCTAAAATGTGCTAACTTTGCAAAAAAGAGTGGCTATGAAGCGGTTTTTTCTTGTTATTGCGCTCGCGCTGCTGTGCTTTGTGTGTCGGGCAGAGAGCTTTGAGACAAAGAGTCTCTATATTGTCGGCGACTTTGGCGTCACCTCGGACAAGGGTGTGGGCAGAGACGGCCTATGGCGGTACGATTTGCTGGAGGATACTTTTTTTATCACAAACACCGCCGCAAATTATACATTAAGGTTCTACCACGAGCCAGAGCGTGGTTTTAACCACATTGTTATAGATTTGCCAATCTCGGCACTTGAGATTTTGGGCAGTAGCGTGGTTGAGGCGGCAGAGCTGCTGAAGTTTACTACCTCGGACGATGCCTACAACTGGATGCTTGATAAGAAGCGTACTTGTAGCAAAATCTACATTATTGACCGTTGCGACTTCTACAAATCCTCTGAAAGCCTATCTGCGCCCGACCGTATGAAGGTCGTTGAGGTGTGGATATGGTACAACGACATCCCACACCATCTGCACAATATCCTTGACGAGTTCTATTAGTCGCGCTTTATGTTCTGATAGTATATGCCCAAAATCCAATCGTTTGGATTTTGGGCTACTTTTTGTTTTTGTATGCCTATCTTCGCGGCAAATTAATATTGCAACTAATTACAAAGTATAATGAGTATTAAGAATTTGATTACTTCATCTTGCTTACGAGCTGATTCTGAGCATATTGAAAAATGCAAGGGGCGTAATGTCATTACTCCGCCGAAGAAGCAGTCTCTGTGGCGTCAATATTTTGATAAGTTTAAGGACCCGATTATCATTGTCCTGCTTGTAGTCTTTGCGCTCTCTGTAGGCATCTCACTATATGAGATTTTGTGGATGGGCAAGGGACTATCTATGCTTTTAGAGCCTGTGGGCGTACTTGTGGCGTTGTTGTTAGCTACCGGTATCGCCTTTATTTTTGAGGTCAAGGCAAATAATGAGTTTGAAATTCTCAATAAGGTCAAGGATGATCGCCCGATAATTGTCTACCGCTCGGTTGTCATTGCTAAGAACAACGCCCTGGCGGCAATGTTTGACGACTTCACAGTCTCAGATATTGATGAAGATGATGCAGAGGCTACCACAGACCAGGCTGAGGATGCTGAGGCTGATGCGGACTCTGATTTGTATGTCGTGGCGCGACCATTTAAGATTAAGAAGCAGGATGTAGTCACTGGCGATGTTGTCTATCTTGAGAGTGGCGACGAGGTGCCGGCAGATGGCTACTTAATTATCTCTAACTCGCTCAGGGTCGACGAGTCTAAGTTTACTGGCGAGCTATATGTAAATAAGGGTCTTGGCGAGGAGTATAACGACCCTAATGCTACCTATAAGTCCGACTTCTTGTTGCGTGGCGCGATGATTCTTGAGGGTAACTGCTACTATAAGGTTACCGCCGTGGGCGATGATACAGAGGAGGGTCGTGGAGTGGCTCTTACTCGCGAGGGTAGCGATGTTGAGACCCCTCTTAATATGCAGCTTGACCAGCTCGGTGGCTGGATATCTAAGGCGAGCTTTATCATTGCAGTGCTGATTATTATCGGCAGAACGCTGCTCTTCTTCTTGTCTGATAACTATATGGCAGGTGGTAGCTTTGATTGGCTACACTTTGCCGAGTTTATGCTCTCGTCAATAATGATTGCCGTGACGCTTATTGTTGTCGCTGTTCCAGAGGGATTGCCTATGAGCGTTACCGTGAGCCTTGCACTAAGTATGCGTAAGATGCTCAAAGCAAATAACTTGGTGCGTAAGCTCCACGCTTGCGAGACTATGGGCGCAACAACAGTTATCTGTACCGACAAGACTGGTACGCTGACGCAAAATCAGATGGTTGTAGTCTCAACAGACTTCTACGGCGACAATAATGAGTATATCATCGCGCTCAATATGGCTGCAAACTCTACAGCCGAGCTTGTAGAGGATGATAATCAGACAAGGGCTATCGGTAATCCTACAGAGGTGGCTCTGCTCAAGTGGCTTAGAGAGGGTGGTAAGGATTATTCAAAGTTCCGTCGTCTGGGAACCGTTGTCTCTCAGCAGCCATTCTCTACCGAGCGAAAGTATATGGAGACCACCGTAAGGATGCCAAATGGTAAAGAGTTCCGCCTTATTAAGGGCGCTCCAGAGATTTTGCTCTCTATGTGTGACACTATCGCAGGCTCAAAGAGCGAGGCAGATGTTCTTGCAACACTTGAGCAGTACCAGAGTAAGGCTATGCGTACACTGGGCTTTGCATATCAGATTGTAAAGCAGGACAAGAGTTCACCGCTGACCTTTGTCGGCGTAGTAGGTATTGCTGACCCAGTGCGTGAGGATGTTATTGAGGCTATAGATACCTGCCGCAACCACGCAGGTGTGCGAGTGATAATCGTTACGGGAGATACTCCAGGAACGGCAAATGAGATTGGCCGTCAGATAGGTCTGCTAACTGCCGACGAGCCTATGCAGTCAGTTACGGGCCCTCAGTTTGAGGCCATGTCAGATGAAGATGCTCTGGCTCTTGTAAGCAACCCAGACTTTAAGATTATCTCGCGTGCGCGCCCAGCAGACAAGGCTCGACTTGTAACTCTGCTGCAAAAGGCGGGCGAGGTGGTCGCTGTTACGGGCGATGGAACAAACGATGCACCAGCGTTGAGCAAGGCTCAGGTGGGCCTGAGTATGGGCGATGGTACTGCAAGGGCTAAGGAGGCGAGTGATATTACAATTATAGACAACTCATTCTCAAGCATTAACAAGGCGATAATGTGGGGTCGTTCACTCTATCTCAATATTCGTCGATTTATCATCTTCCAGATGACAATCAACCTCTGTGCCTGTCTAATTGTGCTTTTGGGTGCATTCTTGGGCCTTGAGTCGCCACTTACAGTAACGCAGATGCTCTGGGTAAACCTTATTATGGATACCTTTGCCGCTATGGCGCTCTCATCTCTGCCACCAGATAGGGCGGTGCTGAACGAGAAGCCGCGCGACCCAAATAGCCATATTATCAACCGCGCAATGCTTAAGCGCATTCTCTCTACAGGACTACTCTTCTTCCTCTTCCTTGCTGCATTTTGGCAGTTGTTAGGCCATATTGAGGTGGATACTGTCAGGGGACTTTTTACAGCTGAAAATCTGAAGATATTCTTTGCCGATGTCTTTGAGCGCACCAAGGCTCATATGTCTGGTCACGACACGGGCGTATTCTTTACTACCTTTGTGCTGCTTCAGTTCTGGAATATCTTTAATGCCAAGTACTTCAATACTAACCGCAGCTTGATAAGGGATATTGTAGACTTTTTCCGCAATCGCAAGGCTGTTGTAGAGTCTAATAGCTCAGGTTTTTGGCTTGTTGCAGCTGTGATTCTGTTGGGTCAGGTGCTTATTGTAAACTATGCCGGTAACTTCTTCAATGTAGAGCCTCTAAGCCTTAATGATTGGTTGCTGTTGATAGCTGTAACATCGCCTGTGCTGGTCGTTCCTGATATTATCAGAACAATAAAACACAAATAGTTGATAGATTTTTCGTAGTAACCCCTCTATAATAAAAGGGAGGGGTATACTATGAAGAATAATATCACAGAGCACGGGTTAGATTTGATAGCTAACCACTTGAGTACGAGAATTAAGGGACTGAAATTTCCAGCAGAGGTCTCTAAGATATACTACTCGTTGCCGCAGACGAATAGTTACAGTATGTACGATATCCAAACTGTGGCGGAGAAGATAGCGGTGCATATGGTAATGGTGGGGTATATCCCTATAATCCAACTTGAGGAGTTGCCTGAGAGTGTGGCGGGGCAGATAAATCTCAATGACTCAAAGTATGTCTATATTAAGTTAGATAAACAGCGCTTTATAGAACATAAATATACAGCTGTAGAGCTTGTGGCGATTATTGCTCATGAGTTGTCACATAAGTTTCTCTGGATTCACGGCTTTAAGGATACCTCGTCAAAGATAGAGTATGTGACAGATGCTTGCGCTGTCTATGTCGGCTTTGGGGATTATCTGTATCAAGCATCCGATAGGGATGTGTCAGAGTTCCTTCCTGACGGCACTATTCGTACTGTAAATCACCGCTTAGGATATCTCGAAAAGTGGCAGGTGGCATATCTGAGAAATAAATTCTTCAACATGGATTTGCCATATAAGTACTACAAGGAGAGGGCTGCTTCAGTCTCTGCAGAGGAGTCTAAGTCTACGACAAGCTACTGGGAGGGCTTCTTGATACTGCTTATTGTGGCGATGGTTATTTTCATAATTTTAGCCTATATATTTGGATAATTGTATGAAACAACTGAGTTTTAGTAGGTTATATGCCGCCGTGGTGTTATTGCTCGGTTTTGGTTATTGGGGAGTGATGTCGGCCGCTTGTGGCTGGGCATTGCTCGCTAGTATCTCGTGGAGGTATTGGTATTTAATCTTCGGGTGGATGTTTCTCTTGCTCGTGTTTGCTGTGGAGGTCTCTCCGTGGATAGACTATGGTCTGAGAGTCTGGAGGAGTGGTAGCTTTTCTCCGTGGCTAATAGATGCTAAAGGGGTGGCGGGTAAGGTGTCGTCTGCACTATATACACTGCTCTCTGTTGTAACTCTGACTCTTCCGTTTGTGTTGAATTCTGACTTTACGAATAGAGATTTTGATATTTTAGCCGGATTTAATATCGTCTATCTTCTGCTGACACTACTGCTCATTGTTCGCAAAATATACCTCAAACGGAGGGGTATTATGTAGATTTTTGGCTAAATTTCCTCCGTTTTTTAGGGAAAATAGATATATATTGATGAATTTAGAGCGCGCAAGATTGTAAATTGAAAAAATTTAATTATCTTTGCGTGCTTTTGTGTATAGTAACAAAACTAAAAACAAATAATTTTAATTTTTAACTCAAATGCAAAGTAAAGGTTTTATCAAATTGATTGCAATCTTGCTTGCGCTGGCATGCGTTTACCAGCTTACCTTCTCGCTCAAGACTCGTAGCGTAGAGAAGGACGCTGTAGAGTATGCAGCAGCTTTCCCAGCAGAGGAGCAGGTTGCAATGGAGCAGTACTACCTTGATTCTATCCAGAACAAGGTTGTTTACGACATCGCAATTGCACAGTTCACTTACAAGCAGTGCAAGGAGAAGGAGATTAACTTGGGTCTTGACCTGAAGGGTGGTATGAATGTCATGCTTGAGATTCAGGTTGAGGATGTTGTTAAGTCACTTGCCGGTCATAGCAAGGACGATCCAGCATTTATTGCCGCTATTGAGAAGGCAGCACAGGCTCTTAAGGAGGGTACAGGCGACTATATCGGCACCTTCGCAGAGGCATATGCCGAGGCAAGCAACGGCGGTAAGCTTGTTGATATCTTCCTTAGCCCAGATCGCAAGGATATCCAGCCAGGTATGTCAGATGCTGAGGTTGTGAAGATTCTTCGTCAGGAGACTGAGGATGCTATCTCTGCATCATTCAACATCATCCGTAGCCGTATTGACCACTTCGGTGTAATGCAGCCAAACATCCAGCGCCTTCCAAACTCAAACCGTATCTTGGTTGAGCTTCCAGGTGTTAAGGAGCCAGAGCGTGTTCGTAAGCTCCTTCAGGGTACTGCATCACTCGAGTTCTGGACAACTTACAACGGTGCTGAGCTTGTTCCTGCACTCGTTCGTGCAGATGCTGCTGTAAAGGCACTTCAGGCAGAGGGCGTTGCTACTGATGCAGCAGCTACAACTATTACTGATGAGGTTGCTGCTGAGGGTGAGAGTGCAAGCCGTTTCTCTCGTGAGCAGAATCCACTTCTGGCACTCCTTAGCCCAGACTACGCTGGTGGTGCTGTTCTTGGTGCAGCTGTTGCAGCCGATGTTGCTACAATCAACAAGTATCTTGCTCTTCCAGAGGTTCGTGACTGCTTCCCAGCAGATGTTGCCTTTAAGTGGGGTATCAAGGGCGAGCCTATGTTTGACAACCGCCTTTGCCTCTATGCAATCAAGGTTGAGCGTGCTGACGGTAAGGCTCCACTGGATGGTGGTGTAATCTCTGACGCTCGTGCAACTTACTCTCAGACAGGTGCTGATGCAGAGGTTTCAATGGCTATGAACTCAAACGGTATTACAGAGTGGGCACAGCTTACTGCTGACAATATTGGTAAGTGCATTGCAATCGTTCTTGATGGTTATGTATACTCTGCTCCAGTTGTTCGCAACAAGATTGAGGGTGGTAACTCATCTATCACTGGTAACTTTACAATTCAGGAGGCTCAGGACCTTGCAAATGTTCTTAAGTCTGGTAAGGTTCCAGCTCCAGCACGCATTATTCAGGATACTGTAGTAGGTCCATCACTTGGTCAGGAGTCTATCAACGCTGGTTTGATGTCATTCGTAATCGCGTTTATCCTCGTACTGCTCTATATGGGTCTGTTCTACAAGACCGCAGGTTGGATGGCTTCAATTGCGTTGGTAACAAATGTATTCCTCCTTATCGGTTTTCTTGTATCATTCGGTGCAGTTCTTACCCTCCCAGGTATCGCGGGTATCGTGCTTACAATGGGTATGGCCGTTGACTCTAATGTGATTATCTTTGAGCGTATCAAGGAGGAGCTTCGCGCAGGTAAGGGTCTGTCTGCTGCTATCAAGGATGGTTTTGCTAACGCATACTCAGCAATTATCGACGGTAACCTTACTACCATTATCACAGGTATCGTTCTCTATGTATTTGGTAATGGCCCAGTACAGGGCTTCGCAACTACTCTGATTATCGGTATCATCACTTCACTCTTCTGCTCAATCTTTATCACTCGTCTGCTTATTGAGTGGATTGCAGGTTGGAAGGGTAATGTATCATTCTCACGCAGTTGGTCAGAGAACTGGCTTACAAACTTCAAGTTTGACTTTATCGGCAAGCGTAAGATGTCTTACATTATCTCTAGTGTTGTAATCCTTATCTCAGTCGTTTCACTCTTTATCCAGGGTCTGAACCTCGGTGTTGAGTTTACAGGTGGTCGTACATTTGTTGTACGCTTTGACAAGGATGTTACTGCAGAGCAGGTTCGTGCACAGCTTACTGAGGCCTTTGCTGGTGCAGAGGATGCTGCAAACGCTTCATTTGAGGTTAAGCAGTATGGTGAGAAGAACCAGATGCGTATTGTAACACAGTACAAGCACGACGATACTTCAGAGGCTACAACAGAGGAGGTTGAGGTACTGATTTACAACGCACTCAAGCCTCTCTATGGTTATGAGATTAGCCTTGACGGATTCAAGAATACTCAGGAGGATGTTAATGGTATCGTATCTGCAGATAAGATCGGTCCTGCAATTGCAAAGGATATGACTACAGGTGCATCATTCGCAATTCTCTTCTCACTTGTTGCAATCGGTCTCTACATTACCCTGCGATTCAAGAAGTGGCAGTGGGCTACTGGTGCTACTGCCGCCCTTGTACACGATGCGTTTATTGTTATCGGTCTGTTCTCACTCTGCTACGCATTTATGCCATTCAACCTTGAGATTGATCAGGCATTTATCGCGGCAATCCTTACCATTATCGGTTACTCAATTAACGATACAGTGGTAATCTTCGACCGTATCCGTGAGTACAATGCGCTCTATCCAAAGCGTACTATTCGCGACAATATCAACAACGCACTCTGCTCAACACTGGCTCGTACCCTCAATACATCAGGTACAACCCTTGTAACACTGCTTGCAATCTTCGTATTCGGTGGTGCTACTATCCGTGGCTTCGTGTTTGCACTGCTTATTGGTGTTATCGTAGGTACATACTCTTCACTCTTCATTGCAACTCCGCTTGCATACGATATGCTCCCAGCGAAGGATAAGAAGTAGTAGATAGTAGTTGCTGTTAAAAGGGGTGTGAACACACCCCTTTTTTTGTTTAATTTGTTGGTAGTGTCAATAAAAATTCATAATTTTGGAACAAATAAACTTAAAACCTATATTTATGATGAAAACAAGTCGCGTCGGAGCATATATCGCTCCAGAATTAAAAGACCTTGAGGTCTATGTAGAGCAGGGATTTGCAATCTCTGATAGTTTTGAACAGCCAGAGTTTGGCGGAGAGGATAACCTTTAATATGTAGGTGCTATGAAGAGGTTGTATATTATCATTGTAGCTGTTGCTGCAATTTTGGGACTAAATTCTTGTAATAAGGATGTTATTGAGGAGAACAATCTTGCCTCTAAGCAGTTGAACTTCTATGTTGATTTGGATGATAATACCCGTATTCTCTTTACTGATGGACTCTACTCTTGGCAGGGCAATGGAGAGGAGCTGCTGGGTGTTTATATCGACGCTACACTTCCGACCATTAATGCCGAGGCTGTTGTAGCCTTGCAGGATGGTCGTGGTTTCTGCTCGACAACAACAAAGGATTTTGTTGCGGGCGATAAGATGTTTGTCTACTTCCCACATAGTGGCGCAAATGATGCTAAGAGCATCTCGGATGTTATGCTGACTATCCCTCAGGCACAGAGACAGACCGAGGCTGCTCTGTTTAATGTGACTAATATGCCGATGATTGGCTACCCTGTGACTTTGGGAACTGAGCTTACAGCTACTGTAACTATGCGCCCTATGGCATCTTTGCTGCAGGCAAAGGTCTACGCTACGGGTGCTTATGCAGGCGAGAAGGTGCTCTCTGTAAGCTATAATACCACTGGAGCTGTTGCTGGTGAGTTTACTGCTGACCTTGCAAATGGTGGCACTGATGCTGGTCTGACACTTACTGGTGGCGACTGCGGTAGCGTAACTACTACTCTGGATACACCTTATGCTGTTGGCGCAGTTAAAGCTGATGCAAAGGCTCTCTATATGGTTCTTGCTCCGGGAGAGTATCAGGGAAATATTGAGGTTACAACCGATAAGGCTATCTATACCTATGTATATAATAAGCAGGTTGCTCGTAACACCTATTACGACCTCTATATTGACCTTAACAATGCTGCTTCTCGCCGTGAGATTGCTGGCGAGTGGGGTGGCGGTGATGGCTCGGCTGCAAATCCATATCTGATTAGCACAGCGGCTGACTTGCAGTTGCTCACTATACGAGTTGGTGATGCAACTGCACCATATGCTGATAAGCACTACCGTCAGGTGGCAAATATTGATTTGGCTGGCGCGGTAGTCGGTCCTATCGGTGTCTATATGTATGATGAATCAACTGCACTTAATAGCTCATCGCTGCCATTCAAGGGCGTTTATGATGGTGGTAACTATACTATTTCGGGTCTTACTATTAACAATACATCCACTGCGGCGTGTGGTCTATTTGGCTATACAGAGGGTGCAACGCTGAAGAATATCAATATCAAGGATAGTAATATTACCTCTTCATATATTAATGTTGGTGCGCTTGTGGGTGTGGCATTTAATACCACATTTGAGAATATCAATGTAGATGCTACTGTAAATGGTACTGCAGTCGTGAAGTTCGTTGAGCCTGCAGATAGTAAGGACTATGAAGGTAGTTATGTCGGCGGTGTTGCAGGTTATGTGAACGGCTGTACAATGGATGGCGTAACATTTAGCGGCGCTGCAAAATCAACTTCTCAGCTTTGTGGCGGTATTGTGGCGTATGCAGCGGGTACAAAGTTTAACAAGTGTACACTTGCCAAGGGTGCTACTGTTGATGCTGGTAGCCACTTCTGCGGTGGTATCGCTGCACGAGCAAGATTTGTTACAACATTTGACAACTGCGTTGTGGATGGTTGTGTCTCTAACTTTACAGATAACTATACGGGTGGTATTACATCTCACCTGACATCTGGATATGCAAAGAACTGTCTTATCTCACAGTTGGCTTGTATCTCATCTCGTGGAGACCATACAGGTGGTATTGTCGGAGCATTGCAGCCATTTGAGACTCTTAATGCAGAGGGTACAAACGCTACAGCGCATGTTATTGACTGTGTCAACTACGCATTTATCCCTGGTGAGGATAATGTCGGTGGTATTGTCGGCTATCAGGGTAATAGTACTGCTGACCGCGCTTGTAATGTAATCAACTGCGTATCTTATGGAGATGTTCATAGCTATGTAACTTGTGCTGGTGGTATCGTCGGTACAATCTCAAGCTATGGTACGGCTAATATTATTGATTGTAAGTCTTACGGAAATGTTACCTGCTCACAGTACTCTGTAGGTGGTATTGTTGGCTCTGCTACTGTAAAGGTTGAGACTACTATTGACAACTGTATTGCCTATGGAAATCTGGTAGGCCAGCACTCTGTTGGAGGTATTGCGGGCTATCTAAAGGTTAACGATGCAGCTTGTAAGTTTAACATTATCAACTCTGTATACGCAGGTCGTCGCATTGAGGCTCGCGGTAATAATGGAAACAATGGTTATACCCTTGCAGCAGGTATTGTAGGTTGGGCACAGGTGTCGTCAGGTACATTGAATATTCTTAACTGCGCATCTCGCGTTGAGGAGATTCATACACCTAGCACTGCAGCTGGTTATGCCTCAAAGAATAACGCTATGGCGGGTATTATCGGTTTCCAGAATGGTAGCCCAGCGGCAGCGACAATCCACGGCGTATATTCAACAATCAAGTGGAGCGGTTTCCATACTGATGGAATTAGCTATGACACTTACTCAAATCCATCTACTCTGGCAGCTGGTATCGGTTCTAGAATCTATCACGCAAGTGTAGACTATGCTTACTATGAGCAGTCGGCGCGTAGCTTTAATCCAGATGCAGCAAATAATAAGCCGGTACTGGGCGAGCATATCGCTGCGATCACCACAACAGACGAGCTGCTGACAAATATGAATGCGGCTGTTGCGGCATATAGCGGTAGTTGTACCTATCCACTTAAGAGTTGGGTTAAGGATGCTGATGGTTATCCTGTAATTGAGGGTATGGCGACAAATCTGGCAACTCCATCTACCCAGAAGCGCATTAGTGTTATCGGCGATAGCATCTCTACCTTTAGAGGTATTGTGCCTTATGGCTATGGATGTCACTATCCAACTACAGATGGCGATTTGACCTCTATGTCCCAGACCTATTGGTGGATTTTGGCAAATGAGCTGATGCTTGATGCTACTATTGAGCGTAATATCTCATATTCAGGTACTTGCGTGGCTAACTCTTCTGCTACAGTAGATACATACTATGCAAAGCGATTTATTGACAATCAGGGTGTTGGCGAGGCAGATATCGTTATTATCCACGGCGGAACAAACGACTGGAGTAAGAACCACGCACCACTCTATGGCTCTGTTGAGCTAAAGGCAACCGCAGGTCCAAGTGATGCAGACCTTAAGCCATATTTTGATGCAGCCGATGCAGCTACAACCCGTGCCGAGGTTGAGGCTCTGAATGACACTACCTTCTGCGAGGCGTATATCAAACTTATTGAGCTTATTCTGGAGCGTAGAGCAGATACAAAGATTGTCTGCATCGTGGGCGACTATACTGGCGTAGGTGTTCAGCAGTCAATTCATAAGATTGCAGCTCACTATGGCAACAATGCAAAGGTTGTTGACCTGCTCGCTGTAAATGGCTTCAACGACCAGACCTATATGCCAAAGCACGACTATAACCCAGAGACTGGCAGGGGTTGTCACCCATCTGCCAAGGCTATGGTATTTATGGCGAATAAGATTTACGACGACCTTGGTGCTTGGTTAGAGGAGTAGTGTTCTAACTATTGGCTTTTGGCCATTAGCCATTGGCTTATGGTAATTAAAAAATATCCACTTCGGTGGATATTTTTTTGTAGGTAGGCGGCTAATGGCTAACAGCTAATAGCTAATAGCCAAAGGTGGTAATAATTTGCTGTTTCGCAAATTATTACTACCTTTGTAGTTATGAAACGAATTTGGGAGTATATTAAGAAGTTGGGCGAGCTTGCGAAAAAGTACATTTCGCCAGTCTTTATAAGTCTATTTGTGGCATCGTTTACGCTGTGGTATATTGCAAAGTTGAACTACAACTATACCACCGACCTTGATGTTAAGATTCGCATTGGCGATCAGCGATTTGAGGTGCCTTGCGTTGTTGAGGGTAAGGGTACAAATCTCTTTGGATATGTTATCTCTACAAACCGACTCAATATCCCACTTTCGGAGTTGGAGTATACCGTTATGCGCGAGGTTACGCAGATTGGTGCTGCGCCGACGGATAGGGTTAGAATTCATCTGCAGTCAGAGTCGCTGAAAAATGCCATTTCAGTAAGGCTTAGTGATATTAATATCCGCTCTATAGGTGCTGTGCCAGATATAGAGGCTCCAAAAGATTTTGACAAATGATAAAAGTTGGTCTGTGTGGCACTATCGGCAGTGGAAAGAGCACCGTCTGTCGGATGTTTGAGCAGTTAGGTGTTGCCACTTATATTGCCGATGATAGGGCAAAAGAGCTGATGAACTGCGATAAGTCTCTGGTAGAGAAGATTGTTGCGGCATTCGGCTCTCAGTGTTATATTGGAGGGGTGCTCAATCGTAAGTATCTCGCCTCGCAGATTTTTGCAGATGATAGTAAACGATTGCTACTCAACTCTTTAGTCCACCCTGCGGTATGCCGTGATTTTTGTTTTTGGGCAGAGAGTCAGAGTGGCGATTATGTTATTGTAGAGTCGGCAATACTCTTTGAGTCGGGGCTTAGGGATGTTGTAGACTATACTGTGGCAGTTGTTGTGCCTGATAGTGTCGCTATAGAGCGCGCTATGGCTCGCGATGGGACGACAAGAGAGGCTGTGATGTCGCGTATGGCGGTGCAGATGAGTATAGAAGAGCTGCGGTCAAGGGCTGACTTTACGATTGAGAATATTACACTTGAGAGTACAAAGGCTCAGGTTGAGAGTGTTGATAGAGCATTAAGAGATGAAATTTCCTGATTTCCATACTTTGCAGGTGATGGCCATCGTTAATGTTACTGCTGACTCGTTCTATGATGTCTCGCGTGTGACGGATGTTGAGGCTGTCGAGCGTCGTATATCGGAGGCTGTGGCAGCTGGTGCAACGATAATAGATATCGGCGGCTACTCATCGCGCCCAGGGGCGGATGATATCCCTATGGAGCAGGAGTGGAGTCGTGTAGATATGGGCGTTGGTGCGGCTCGCAGGGTGGCACCAGAGGTGGCAGTATCTGTTGATACCTTCCGTGCGGAGATTGTCCGCCGAACTGTAGCAAAGTATGGCGCTGTGATAGTGAACGACATTACGGCAGGGGAGGGGGATAGTAGGATGTTTGATACTGTGGCGGAGCTTGGCGTGCCGTATGTGGCGATGCACATGAGAGGTACGCCGCAGACTATGCAGAGTAAGACAGAGTATAAGGATGTTGTGACGGAGGTGGTAGAATACCTCTCTTCTCGCGCAACAGAGCTACAGCGTAGAGGAGTGAAGCGAGAAAATATAATCCTTGACCCTGGATTTGGCTTTGCAAAGAGCGTTGAACAGAACTATCAACTGCTTGCTGGACTTGGTAGACTTTGTGCTTTGGGCTATGCGGTGCTTGTGGGGCTATCGCGCAAGTCGATGATATACAAGGTGTTGGAGACTACGCCGCAGGATGCTCTGGCGGGAACAATAGCCCTAAATTGGGAGGCAATTAATTTAGGTGCGACAATTCTGCGTGTGCACGATGTAGAGCCTGCGGTGCAGATAGTAAAGATTTTTAGAGAGTATACAAATGATAAAGGCTTCGGAGATTTATAAGCGATTTTTAACCGTTGAGGCACTTCGTGGTGTGAGCCTTGAGGTGGCTCAGGGTGAGATTGTAGCTATAGTTGGCGCGAGTGGCGCGGGCAAGAGTACCCTGCTGCAGATTTTAGGCACGCTGATGGCGGCAGATAGCGGTAGGGTAGAGATTGCGGGCAAGGATTGCACGACGATGGGCGAGAAGGAGCTTGCTGCGTTTCGTAACCGACACATCGGCTTTGTGTTCCAGTTCCACCATCTACTGCCAGAGTTTACGGCTCTTGAGAATGTCGCTATGCCAGCACTTATAGGTGGTGCGGAGCGCAAGGATGCCTTCTCTCGTGCAGCGGAGCTTCTTGATATGGTGGGACTTTCAGAGCGCACTACTCATAAGCCAGTAGAGCTGTCGGGTGGCGAGCAACAAAGGGTGGCTATCGCTCGCGCGTTAATTAATAGACCATCTGTGGTGCTTGCCGATGAGCCTACGGGAAATCTTGATACAGCTTCGCGCGACCAGATACACTCGCTGCTGCTTGATATTAGGCGCGAGTTTAACCAGACCATTGTTATGGTTACGCACGATATGAGCCTTGCCGATTCTGTGGACCGAAAAATTGTTATGAGTGATGGAGCAATACTCTGATTTTAGTGCCGAGCAGATGTACGAAATGCTTGAGGCTCTGCACGATAAGTATAACAATACCGACTTTATTGAGGCCGACCCAATCTCAGTTCCGCATAGTTTTACCGATGATAGAGACAAGGAGATTGCGGGCTTTTTGGCATCTACAATCGCTTGGGGAAACCGTAAAGCTATTGTCCGCTCGGCTCGCCGAATGATGGAGTATATGGACTTTGCGCCATATAGCTTTGTTATGGGGGCGGAGCAGAGCGATTTTAACACTCTTACGAGCTATGTCCACCGTACATTTAATGGAGGGGACTTTGTCGATTTTGTCCGCGCGCTGCAATCTATCTGTCATAAATATGGCACTGTGGGTTCTCTGTTTGAGAGTAGTTACTTGAAGCATCAAGATATGGCAGCGGTGCTCTCTGAAGTGCGTCGCGAGTTCTTCTCGGCGGAGCATAATGTTCATTGTGAGAAGCACTTTTCGTCTATAGACAAGGGGGCGGCATGTAAGCGACTCAATATGTATCTTCGTTGGTTTGTTAGGTGTGACAATCGCGGTGTGGACTTCGGTCTGTGGCGTAAAATACCCGCTTCGGCACTCTATCTGCCACTTGATGTCCATAGCGGAAATATGGGTCGCGCGCTTGGACTTCTGTCGCGCAAGCAGAACGACTGGAAGGCTACGGCAGAGATTACAGCGAGCCTTCGTAAGTTCTGCGCCGAGGACCCCGTGAAGTATGATTATGCACTCTTTGGTGCGGGCATAGATGGATTTTTGCGATGAGAAATAGTAGGTTTACCTTTAAGCAGTTTGCCGTTGAGCAGTCTGGTGCTGCGATGAAAATCGGCACTGACGGCGTGCTGCTGGGTGCTTGGGTAGATGTGGCGGGTGCAAATCGGGTGCTTGATATCGGTACGGGTACGGGCGTTATTGCGCTGATGATGGCGCAAAGAGGTGACGCGCAAAGAGTTGTGGGCGTAGATATTGAACAGGGTGCAGTAGAGTGCGCCGGGGCTAACTTTGCCGCTTCGCCATGGAGTGAGCGGTTGAGTGTAGTAAAGAGCTCTGTGCAGGACTTTGAGGACGAAAAGTTTGACCTTATAGTCTCAAATCCGCCATACTTCTCCGATTCGCTCCTCTGTCCAGATGCTCTTCGCACAACGGCTCGCCATACTACAAGCCTTACCCTTGAGCAGTTGGATGTCTCGGTGTGCCGTCTGCTTGAAAAAACGGGTCGCTTTGCGCTCATACTACCTACGGAGCAGATGGAGCGATACCTATCTCTTACGCAGTTACAGCTTGTTCGCCGGTGTGATGTCCGCTCAAGGTCCTTTACCGAGGCTATCCGCACAATGGCAGAGCTGTCGTTTGGCCGTTGCGAGAGTGTGGCGTATGAGAGCCTTACAATATATGAGGATGAGGGGCGTGAGTATAGTTCTCAGTATCGCGAGCTGACAAAGGATTTTTATCTGAAATTTTGATTATTAAGTGAAAATAAGTAACTTTGTAGTTATGAAACATATTTTTGCATTTATACTATCACTGTGCTGCGTGACTGCATTGTCGGCACAGGGCGTTGTCCGCAGTGGACTATATACAAAGAATGGAGAGGTTGTCTACTCTGACCCTCAAAGTAGCGTTACTGTATCTGTTACGGTAAAGAGCACCAACTTTGAACCTGGAGAGTTTGCCCGCTATGCGCAAAAGATGCTCGGTGTGCGTGCGTCACTTGCTGAGAAGTGTCAGACAGAGATTGTCTCTGCTGTGATTTGTGATAAGGAGCCATCAGCAGTGCCATCAGTGGAGGAGACGAGTGCTGTTGAGGCTATTCTTCCTATTTTTAAGAGCGATAATCGCGCCCAGAGCCTTGATCAGCAAGCTGCAGCGGCAGCAGAGATGATATTCTCACTGCGTAGAAGTCGTAAGGAACTTATTACGGGCGATGCGGGCGAGCATGTCTTTGGTGCTGGGCTTGCGGCGGCACTTGCAAAGATTGATGCAATGGAGCAGCAGTGTCTTGATATGTTCTACGGCACAACGACAACAAAGATAGACACCTATAACTATACAATTACCCCAGTAGCGGCAGAGAAGAACTATATCCTTGCGCGCTATCGTGAGGGTGTGGGTGTTGTCGGTGTATCAGACCTCTCTGGCGACCCAATAATGCTCTACTTCACGCCTCAGGCTGTAGATACTTCAGCTCTTCCAGTAGCAGGCGAGAAGGATAAGAGTAAGGCTCAGTTTGCCGTACCTGCTATGTGTAAGGTTGAGTTACTGCTTGGCACACAGACTCTTGATGCTGTGGAGCGCGAGATTTATCAGTATGGACAGAGTGTGACTTTAGCCCTTCCTCTTGTAAAATAGTATGCAGAACAATACATCAAAAATGGTCTCTCTGCTCGGGAAAATCCGTAAGCAGATGAATGGTGCTGTGCTTGATACTTTCCGCTACTATGGTGCTAAGTATGGTATGAACTACGGCGTGGCTATTCATAGCATCCGCGATATGGCTGTAGAGGTGGGCACTGACCATGACCTTGCAAAGTTCCTCTATCGTCAGCAGGTGCGAGAACTTCAGATTATTGCCCTCTGGATTGCTGATGCAGAGCAACTTACGGGCAGCGAGCTTGACTTCTGGCGTGAGGGTATAGTAAACTCTGAACTTGCCGAGCAGGCGGCACAAGGGCTTCTCTGTAATGTTGAGGATATAGATAGTTTGGTTACTGCTTGGTGTAGAGGTGAAAATAGCCTTGTTGCCTATGCAGCACTGCTTGCCGCTGCACGAAACAAGAATATCTCTGATAGTGCTATTCAAACATCTGTAGTTGAAGTCGTTACACTCAATCCAAATAATCATCTTGTGGCGCAGGGTGCTGTTGCACTTTTGGCTTCGGTAATTGCGAGTAATAGAGAGCTTGTAGCCTCAATTTTGGAGCAGTTGCCCGAAAATAGTACTGCTCAGTTAGTGGTAGATGAGATAAAATGGCGTCTTGAATTTGGTTGTTAGATACTTTATTTCTCAAATAGTCGTTCAAATCAAAAATAAGTTTGTATCTTTGTACAAATATGTGTCTATATGAGACTTTTTGAGAAAATTTCACTTTGGTGGCATAATATATTTCGTAAGCGCAAGCTTGTTATCGTAGAGCCCGAGAGCGGAACGGAGAGGTGGTATGCTCATCTTTCGCCTGTGGCTATGGTGATGAGTGGCGTTGCGCTTGTAACTATTGTCTTTGCCATTCTGCTCGCCTTAGTGGCGTATACTCCACTGCTTGATATGCTCCCTGGCTATAGAACAGACGCTTCGCGCTCGCGCCAGACCCTGATACGCACCCTTATTCGTGTGGACTCACTTGAGCGCAAGATGAACCAGATGCTTGTCTACAATGAGAATCGTATTCTTGTTGTGGATGGCAAAATGCCTGCGATGAGCTCTGTCAGGGGTGACTCTGTCGCCTTTGACAAGAGTATTGTCCCGCCGTCGGGTGCAGACTCGCTCTTCCGTCGTCAGATGGAGAACGACCGTCTATATGCTCTAAATGCTGGCGGAGTAAACCAAAGCCATACAAAGATTAGTGCTGTAAAGCCTATGGAGGGTATTATCGCCGAGCGATTTAATGCCAAGGTGGGACTCTTTGGCATCCGCATGGCAGCAGCTGCCGAGCAGCAGATTGTAGCCGTCAGTGACGGTACGGTTGTGGCTGTAGATTGGTTGCCAGAGAGTGGTAATAGCATTATAGTGCAGCACGATAACGGTATTGTTACTATCTATCGCAACCTCTCGGGAGCTATTGTGACAAAGGGGCAGCGAGTGAGTGCTAACGAGGTTATCGGCTACTCTGCTGCAGAGAGCGAGGCTGAGAAGATGTTTGAATTTGAGATGTGGATGGGTAGTAAACCACTCAATCCAGAGTCCTATATTTTATTCTAATGATGGAGAAACAACGCATTGCACTACTTGGCTCAACGGGCTCTATAGGAGTGCAGACACTTGATATTGTTCGTCAGAACAGCAACCTTTTTGAGATTACAACCCTTACGGCGCACCGTAACTGGCAACTGCTCGCACAGCAGGCTGTGGAGTTTAATGCCGATAGCGTGGTTATTGCCGACACTTCGCTCTATGAGCCACTCTGTCAGGCACTTGCCGCCTATCCGATAAAGGTCTATGCGGGCGAACAGGCTGTGGCGCAAGTTGCCGCCGATGATAATGTAGATGTGGTTGTCAATGCCCTTGTGGGCTATGCGGGTCTGATGCCTACAGTCTCGGCAATCAAAAAGTCGAAGAAAATTGCACTTGCAAATAAGGAGACCCTTGTTGTTGCAGGAGCTCTTGTTATGCGCCTTGCTGAGCAGTATCGCGCACCAATTCTTCCGATAGACTCGGAGCACTCAGCAATCTTCCAGTGTCTTATTGGCGAGCGCGCTCCACTGCGCCGACTAATTATCACTTGTAGCGGTGGCTCGCTGCGTGACCTGCCTATAGAGGCACTTAAGGATGTTACGCCCGAGCAGGCACTCAAGCATCCGCAGTGGACAATGGGCGCGAAGATTACTATAGACTCATCTACGCTTGTCAATAAGGGCTTTGAGGTTATTGAGGCGGCTTGGCTCTTTGGCCTTGATGCGGATAAAATCTCGGTGCTTATCCACCCGCAGTCGGTCATCCACTCTATGGTTGAGTTTGAGGATGGAGCAATTAAGGCACAGCTTGGTACACCAGATATGCATATGCCGATATCCTTCGCCCTTATGTATCCACAGCGTGCGCAGCGTGACGAGCACTTCAGCTTTGCTGATAACCCTACACTGACCTTTGCAGAGGTTGATAGGGTAAAGTATCCGGCACTTGATATTGCATACCACTGCTTGCGTAGTGGCGGTACGGCGGCCTGCACGATGAATGGAGCTAACGAGGTCGCTGTAGCGGCGTTCCTTGGCCATAAGTGTGGCTATTTGGATATTGTTCGCACTATTGAGTATGCCCTTGAGAGAGCTGAAAATATCAAGAATCCTACACTTGAGCATTATGCGGCGGCCGACCTTGAGTCCCGTCGTTTGGCACGAGAGTTTTTGAAGATTAAAGAGTAAAAAAGATAACTGTATATGGAGACTGTAATTAGAATTATTCAATTTTTTCTTAGTTTGACACTGCTTGTGACAGTGCACGAGTTTGGACACTTTATTATGGCGCGACTCTTTAAGATTCGCGTTGATAAGTTCTATATCTTCTTTGACTGGGGCTTCTCGCTCTTTAAGTTTAAGCGTGGCGATACGGAGTATGGTATGGGTTGGCTTCCATTAGGTGGCTACTGCCAGATTGCCGGTATGATTGATGAGAATCAGGGTAGCAAGGACCTCGCTTCAGAGCCTCAGCCGTGGGAGTTCCGCTCAAAGCCTGCTTGGCAGCGCTTCTGTGTGCTTGTGGCGGGCGTTACGATGAATGTTATACTGGCGTTCTTTATCTATTGCGGTATAAGCTACGCTTGGGGCGAGCAGTATCTTGCAAATGAGGATGTTACAAATGGCTATGGTTATAGCTTTAATGCCGATGGCGAGGCTTTAGGATTTAGAGATGGCGACGGTATTATTACTATTAACGACGAGCAGGTTGTAAATAGCGCAGCGGTGCTTTCGCGCGTGATTCTTGCCGATGGCGACCTTAATGTTATGGTGCTTCGTGAGGGTAGACCTGCAGGCATTGTTGTGCCATATGAGAAGATTAACGAACTGCGCCAGAAGGAGGATTTTGGAGGCTTCTGCACAATCCACCATCCATTTATTATTGACTCACTTGTCTCTCAGACCGCTATTGAGTCTGGCCTTCAGGTGGGCGATAAGGTTGTAGGCGTAGATGGTATTGACGAGGTTGATTTTGCAGCCTACGCTCCACTGCTCTCTCAGCGTGCCAATAAGAGTGCAGAGCTTACTGTTGTGCGAGGGGATGAGACACTCAAAATCCTTGTGCCGGTAAATGGCGAGGGTAAGATTGGTGTCACTGTGGCAGCACTACCTTATAAGCTCCGAACAAAGAGCTATTCGCTGCTTGAGTCTATCCCTGCGGGTGCACGCCTCACGGGCAGGACTATAAAGAACTACTGGAATCAGCTCAAACTGATTGTAAAGCCTGATACTGGACTCTATAAGCAGGTGGGTGGTTTTATCGCTATTGGTAAAATCTTCCCTGGTACTTGGGATTGGTACTCTTTCTGGTCTATGACGGCGTTTTTGTCAATTATCCTTGCAATAATGAACATCATCCCAATCCCAGGTCTTGATGGCGGACATACGCTCTTTACCCTCTGGGAGATGATTACCCGCCGAAAGGTTAGCGAGCGAGTGCTCGAGATTGCGCAGTATATAGGCCTGTTCCTGCTGCTGGCACTTATGCTCTATGCAAACGGAAACGACATCTATAGACTCTTTAAGTAATGGCAAAGGTAAAGAAGGCATATTTCTGTCGTGAGTGTGGCTACGACACGAGCAAGTGGTTGGGTAAGTGCCCCTCTTGCGGTGCGTGGAACTCCTTTGCTGAGGAGGTTGTGGCGGCGGCAAATAGTGTGCCGGCCCTTGTAGCATCTCGCGCTGTTGAGCCAGCTGTGCCGCAGAAGGTGCAGGATATTGAGTGTGGAAAGACTCTCCGCCTTGATACGGGAAATAGCGAGGTTAATCGCGTTTTGGGTGGTGGCGTTGTGCCTGGGTCGCTGATTCTTCTTGGTGGCGAGCCTGGTATAGGAAAGTCTACGCTCTCGCTGCAACTTGCTCTTACTGACAACGGTATGACCACGCTCTATGTCTCTGGCGAGGAGAGCGCGGAGCAGATACGCCTGCGTGCTGATAGAATAGGTATTCACAATGAAAACTGTACTGTCTATACCGAGACGCTACTTGAGAATGTAGTGGCTCAGATAGAGACCCTCCGCCCAGATATTGTGGTTATTGACTCAATACAGACTATGGCCTCGTCGCTGCTTGACTCTTCGCCTGGAAGTGTCTCGCAGATTCGTGAGTGCGCAGCAACGCTGCTGAAGTATGCCAAGAGCACGGGTACAGCAATTTTTATTATCGGCCATATAACCAAGGAGGGAACTATTGCGGGCCCGAAGGTACTGGAGCATATTGTCGATGTGGTGCTTCAGTTTGAGGGCGATAATAACAATATCTACCGCATCCTTCGCGGAATAAAGAACCGCTTTGGAGCTACATTTGAGATTGGCGTCTTTGAGATGACCGCTACGGGACTCAAGTGCGTAGATAACCCATCAGAGATACTACTTACCCACTACGCCGAGCCTCTGAGCGGTGTTGCTGTAGGTGCATCTGTAGATGGTGTGCGCCCATATCTTATTGAGGTGCAGGCACTTGTTAGTCAGGCGGCATATGGTACTCCGCAGCGAAATACTACAGGCTTTGACTCACGACGAATGAATATGCTCATTGCCGTAATTGAGAAGAAGGTGGGGCTGAAGATGTTCCAGAAGGATGTGTTCCTCAACTTTGCAGGTGGCTTCCGCGTGGCAGATACGGGTCTTGACCTTGCCGTTATTGCGGCAGTGATTTCATCGTACTACGACTCGCCACTGCTTGAGGATATATGCTTTGCGGGCGAGATAGGTCTGTCGGGCGAGGTGCGCCCCGCTCCGCGTACAGAGCAACGCGTTGCTGAGGCTGCAAGGTTGGGCTTTAAGCGGATTGTAATATCTGGCTATGCTCCAAAACCACAGAAAAAAGTTGAGGGTATAGAGGTTATTAGGATTCATAGTGTGGGCTCTCTTGCGCGCCACATTTTTAACAGTCAGGTGGAGGAACAAGATTGATTGCACTATTAAGTAGATATAAAGAGGATTATAAGTCAAATCTACGGTTAGCACTGCCCGTAGCACTGTCGCAGTTGGGATATATCGTTGTGCAGTTTGCTGACAACGCTATGGTGGGAGCATATGGTGGGCAGGACCCACTGCCACTCTCGGCTGTATCGTTTGGTGTGATGATTAGTTTTGTGATGTTCAGCCTCAGTCTGGGCATCACACTCGGTATTACACCGATTATTGGAGAACACTTCGCCCGCGGAGAGTATCGCCGCACAGCGCACTATCTACAGAGTTCGCTTATAACTTTTCCGATTATCGGTCTGCTCTTTATGGTGTTGCAGCTGCTCTCTGTGCCACTGCTCTATAAGATGGGGCAGCCCGTAGAGGTGGTAGATATGGCTGTGCCTTACTACCGACTGATGGCATATAGTCTGCCTGCGATAATGCTCTATGGCTGTTTTAAGCAGTTTCTTGAGGGTATGGGCGATACGACAACGCCGATGGTTATTGCTATTTTCACTAACCTTGTCAATGTGGTGCTAAACTGGGTGTTTATCTATGGACACTGTGGCTTTGAGGCTATGGGAGTCTATGGTGCAGGCCTTGCAACACTTACTGCTCGCTATATATCGCCAGTGCTTATTTTTGCCTATTTTGTTGTAAAGAGTGAGTGTAGAGATTACTTAATGCTCTTCTCGCGTGGGGTAAACTACTTAAAGGATACATATAGGCTACTCAAGATTGGTGTGCCAACGGCGGGTCAGATGCTTCTTGAAGGTGCGGCGTTTGTCGTTACAAGTGTTATGATGGGTTGGTTTGGTGCGGAGGCTATTGCTGCCAATCAGGTGGCGATGACATACGGCAATGCCGCCTTTATGATTACCGTAGCTCTTGGTAGCGCGGCGACAATTCGTACCTCGCACTGCTATGGTCTGAGGGATAAGGAGCAGATGAGACGAAGTATCATATCGTCACTGCATCTTGGTGCGCTATGGGGTGCGTGTGTGCTTGTTGTCTTTATCCTCTTCAGAAATGTGCTTCCTATGGCATTTACGCCGAGCCGAGAGATTATCTCTCTTGCCGCGCCGATGCTTGTGCTTGTGGCTCTGTATCAGGTCTCTGACGCTATTCAAGGTACGCTTATCGGCGTGCTGAGGGGTGTGCAAGATGTGAAGATTATCGCCTATCTATCCTTTGTGGCCTATGTGCTGCTTAATATTCCAGTGGGCTATCTGTGTGCCTTTACTTTCGGGTTTGGAAGTGTCGGATTGTTAGTGGGATATATCGTGGGACTTACTACGGCGGCTATTGGATATGGTATAAGGATATATCGGCGACTGAAAAGTGAAAAAATAGTGGCCCAGTAGTGGGATTTCTCTCATTTTTTTGTATTTTTGTTAACAAAATGTATTAGACAATATGGACAGTAAGAAATATGTGATTCCCGAGGTGGGCCGTGGATGCGCTTTTGGCTATGATGAGCAGGGGGAGATTACCGCTCAGATGGCAGAGGGATGCTTTAAGCTCCACGAGACGGCTTGGTTGGCTGACTACCCAGACCACGAGCCGTGCGATATCTTTGAGGTTAGATTTAAGAATACACGCCGCTCGTTCTATCAGAATGTCAATAATTTAGACCTTCAGGTGGGCGATATTGTCGCTGTTGAGGCCTCGCCGGGTCACGATATAGGTATTATTTCGCTTACGGGCGATATGGTTGCCAAGCAGATGCGCCGCGTGGGATTTAACCCATACAATGGCGAGTTTAAGAAGATTTATCGCAAGGCAAAACCGTACGATATTGAGCGTTGGCAGGAGGCTATAGCCTTGGAGCATGAGACGATGATTCGCTCGCGACAGATTGCTGCCGAGATGGGTCTTGATATGAAGATTGGCGATGTGGAGTATCAGGGCGATAAGATTAAGGCTATCTTCTACTATATTGCCGATGGTCGTGTGGACTTCCGCGAGCTTATCAAGGTCTTCGCTGAGCAGTTCCACATCCGCATTGAGATGAAGCAGATTGGTGCTCGTCAGGAGGCTGGCCGTATTGGTGGTATTGGTGCTTGTGGTCGTGAGCTGTGCTGCGCGTCGTGGATATCAAGTTTCTCGTCAGTGACGACGGGTGCTGCGCGTGTGCAGGATTTGTCGCTCAACCCACTTAAGCTCGCTGGCCAGTGTTCAAAGCTCAAGTGCTGTTTGATGTATGAGTACGACCTATATATGGATGCTCGCAAGGCTATACCGCGCATTAAGGAGCCACTGCAGGCTATTGATGGCGAGTACTTCCTTGTAAAGACCGACATCCTTGCCAAGACAATGACCTTTAGCAGTAGCAAGGAGACGATGTCTAATGTTGTCACTATCCCAGTGTGGCGTGTGCGTGAGATTTTAGCGGCAAACCGCAATGGCGAGAAGGTGGAGAGCATTGTTGGCGATAGCGCACCTACAAAGAGCGATGAGCCTACATATCGTACTGAGGAGGATAGCATCACCCGCTTTGATAAGTCTAAGAAGCGCAAGAAGAGGCGTAGTGGCAAGTCTCAGGGTCGAACAGAGCGTGCTCCAAAGGAGGGTAGTGAGGTCAAAACGGCACCTGATGCTCAGGTGGATGCCGCAACACCAGTAGATACCACAGCGCCGGCAGATGCACCGCAGGGTGGACAGGGTGGACTGCATAATGACCGCCGAGGACAGTATCGTGGTCGTAATAACCGCTTCCGCAATAACCGCAAGCCGCAGCAGGGTGGACAGGGTGGTCAGGCAGCTCAGCCTTCGGAGCGTAAACCAGAAGCAAAGGAGTAGTATGCGAGGAGCTGTTGTAGGGGCTATTGTAGCACTGCTTTTATGTTGCGGTTGTGGCAGTGAGGCGTATATAGATATGCAATCTGTAGATGCCTACCACTGGAGTGACCCTGTAAGCATAGTATATGATAATAGCGATATTACCACCCCAAGGGATATTGCAGTAGCACTGCGCTATAACGACAGCTTTGACTCAGATACGCTTACTGTGGTTATACAGACATCACTGCCCGATGTGCACCAGACGCGTGAGCGTATGCTTCTACGACTGAACAGAGACTATAAAGCTACGGCGCTCACTCTATCGGAGTGTGTAGGGTATAGAGATAACTGCCTACTAAACCAAAGTGGCTATTATATTTTTACAATAACACCATGCCGCAGTGTTCAGGGTATTGAGGCTGTGGGTATAGAGATTGCAGAGTAATGGGAAAGGATAAACTGAAGAGATTTGCCGAAAATAGGAGTTTTGCCTGCTTCGTAGAGCCAGAGTTTGAGCAGATGTTCCGCACAGACCACCCGCTCAAGGGGCGTTGGCACGCAGACTTTTTTCATAATGATAACCCGATAGTGCTTGAACTTGGTTGTGGTAAGGGCGAGTATACAGTAGCTCTTGCTGCCCGTAATCCCGATAAGAACTTTATCGGTGTAGATATCAAGGGAGCACGAATGTGGCGCGGAGCAAAGACAGCTACAGAGACGGGTATGACCAATGTGGGATTTTTGCGTGCACGTATTGAGTTTATCACTTCGCTATTTGCCGAGGGTGAGGTGTCGGAGATATGGATTACCTTCCCTGACCCGCAACTCAAGAGCCGCAGGGCTAAGAAGCGCCTTACCTCGCCAATATTTCTTGAGTACTACGCACAGTTGCTCGCTACTGACGGCTGGATAAACCTTAAGACCGACTCGCAACACCTATATAATTATACGCAGGCGGTAATCGCGCAGTTTGGACTACGGTGTGAGGTGGCAAATAACGATATCTATGGCAGTGGATATGCTGACGAGGTACTCTCTGTAAAGACTGCTTATGAGACGGTCTACCTTCAGCGTGGACTGCCGATAACATATACTCGCTTTAGCTTGGGTAACCAAAAGAGTTTTCCTATGTTTGACTGGGAGGGCGATGATATACTCGAAAAAGATAGCGAGGAGGCAAGAAAGCGATAAAAGGAAAGTGAAAAGATGCTCAAAAGGAAAGAATTTTGTGTAAAAACTTTCCTTTTCTCATTTTTTGTTGTTACTTTTGCAAAAAAATTGGAGAGTATGTTAGAGAAACTAAAACAGGAAGTTTGTGAGGCTAACCTTGACCTTGTGCGTCATGGCCTTGTAATTCTCACATGGGGAAATGTGTCGGCTATAGACCGAGAGACAAATCTTGTCGTTATCAAGCCCAGTGGCGTGAGCTATGACAATATGACAGCCCAGGATATGGTTGTCGTGGACCTTGAGGGAAATGTTGTTGAGGGAGCACTGCGCCCTTCGTCTGATACCCCTACGCACCTTGTTATCTACAAGTCGTTCCCTGAGGTGGGAGCGGTTGTGCACACTCACTCTACATACGCTACTGCTTGGGCGCAAGCGTGTCTGCCTATTCCAAACCTTGGAACAACACACAGCGATACCTTCCACTGTGATATCCCTTGCACCACTAATATGACTGCCGAGCAGATTTCTCGTGCCTATGAGGCTGAGACGGGTACTGTGATTGCCGATGCCTTTAAGGGTATGGAGCCTATGCACACCCCTGCGGTGCTTGTGGCGCATCACGGACCTTTCACTTGGGGTAAGAGTGCAGAGGAGGCTGTTCAGAACTCTGTAATCCTTGAGCAGGTGGCTCGTATGGCCTCTATAACCCTTGCCCTGAACCCTAAGGTGGAGATGGACAAGAATATGATTGAGAAGCACTACGACCGCAAGCACGGTGCAAATGCATATTACGGACAAATCAAAAAATAATATACGACTATGAGTATGGAGAAAGTAGAGCGTGCCCTTGAGCGCACGACAGACACCAAAGACCTTTTTATTGGTGCCGGAGTGGTATCTCGCACAGCAGAGATGTTTGCAAAGTTGTTCCCTGGCTGCAAGGCTATTATCGTTGCCGACCTTAACACTTGGGAGGTTGCAGGTAAGGCTGTTTATGCTTCACTTGTCGAGGCAGGCATTGAGCAGGAGGAGCCATTTATCTACACCGATAAGGAGATTTATGCAGAGTGGAAGCATGTAGAGTCACTCAAGGCTCGCCTTGAGAATACAGAGGCTATCGCTATTGCCGTTGGCTCTGGTGTTATGAACGATACTACAAAGTATGTGTCACACCTTGTTGGTCGTAAGTATATGTGCGTAGGTACTGCAGCCTCTATGGATGGTTATACAGCTTATGGTGCATCAATTACAAAGGATGGTAATAAGCAGACTTTTGACTGCCCAGCACCTTATGGCTTTGTTATGGACCCAGTTATCGCTGCTGCTGCTCCAAAGGAGCTTGCCGCTTCTGGCTATGCAGACCTTATTGCAAAGATTCCTGCTGCGGCAGACTGGATGCTTGCCGATGTTACTGGTAATGAGAAGATTGACGAGTTTGCACTTGGCCTTGTTCAGGATGGTCTTCGTGAGTCACTCTCTGCCCCTGCAGCAGTTCACGAGGGCGATTTGGAGATGACCGAGAAGCTGAGCGAGGGTCTACTGATGAGTGGTTTTGCTATGCAGGCTATTCAGTCTTCACGCCCTGCATCTGGTACAGAGCACCAGTTCTCACACTGCTGGGATATGGAGGATTTGTGCTACGAGGGTAAGCATGTCTCTCACGGCTTTAAGGTAGGTATCGGTACACTCGCCTCTACAGCATCACTTGAGTTCCTCCTTGAGCAGGATATCGAGAACCTTGATGTAGACAAGTGCGTAGATGCTTGGAAGAGCTGGGAGGAGCAGGAGGCAGAGATTCGCGCTATCTTTGAGGGTATGCCAGGCCACACTGCTCGTGGTCTTAAGGAGACTCGCGGTAAGTATACCGATAAGGAGGGTCTTCGCGCTCAGCTTGAGGCTCTGAAGGCTGCTTGGCCGACACTCAAGACTCAGATTGCCGAGCAGATTATCCCATTTGCTCAGGTGCGCGAGAATCTTCGTCTTGTAGGTGCTCCATATGAGCCAGAGCATATCGGTGTTAGCCGTGAGCGCTTCCGCAAGACATTCTCATATATCCCTTATATGCGTAGCCGATACACAAATATCGATGTTATCTACCGTCTCGGCCTTATGGATGCACTTCTTGAGCGTCTCTTCGGTAAAGGTGGCGTCTGGGAGTGTTAGCCAGTCCCACTTGTAACAATATTTAGGGTGGGTGCCGTGAGACACCCACTCTTTGTAAAAACCTAAAAACTAAAATAATGAACACTACAACTCGCTCGTTTAACAATTGGCAGCTGCGCACCATTATCTACACTATGGTGGGCTACGCGCTGTTCTACTTTGTGCGTAAAAACTTCTCTATCGCAATGCCAGGCCTTACTGCCGAGTTCGGTATCTCAAAGGTCTCGTTAGGTCTTTTTCTTACCCTGCACGGCATTATCTATGGTCTGTCTCGCTTTGTGAATGGTATTATCTCTGACCGTGGTAGCGCAAAGATTGTTGCCTCTGTAGGTCTGCTGCTTTGCGCTGTGGCAAATATCATCTTCGGCGTTAGTGACTTTGTAGCAAACTGGATTGTAGTACTGGCCGCTAAGATGGGTACTACGCTCACTTTCTCTACAGTTCTTATATATTGTATGGGTATAGTCTGGGTAATTAACGGATATCTGCAGGGTATGGGTGTGCCACCATTTACAAAGATTATGACGCAGTGGATTCACCCTGACCAGTTGGCAACAAAGATGTCTGTCTGGAATATGTCTCACTCTATCGGTGCAGGCCTTGTCTTTGGTCTGTGTGGATGGGTCATTATGCCACACTTGGGACTCAATATGAGCGCAAATCCGGAGGTTGTTCAGACTATTACTACAAACTTGGGCGCAAGTGCATCGCAGGCGGAGATTCTTAACTTCTCACAGCACTTTGGCGCTTGGCGTCTCTGCTTCCTTATCCCTGCTGCATTCGCTCTGCTCGGCTCACTGGGTATCTTTACACTCGTTAAGAACTCCCCATCAGAGGTGGGACTGCCAGAGGTTGTTGAGAAGAAAAGTAATAGTATCCAGACCGAGGAGGAGAAGGCTGAGTATAACGCCTTTGTGCGCCGTAAGGTATTTGGTAACCGCCTTATTTGGACTCTTGGTCTTGCAAACTTCTTTGTATATGTTGTTCGCTTTGCAGCCCTCGATTGGGGCCCTACGATGCTCACAGAGTCAAAGGGACTATCACTGGCTATGGCTACAACGCTCTGTATCGTCTTTGAGTTTATCGGCGGTAATGTAGGTATGGTCTTCTGGGGCTGGCTTACTGATAAGTTCTTTAATAGCAAGGCTCACCGCACCTGCGTGCTATGTATGGTTGGAGCAGCTGTTACTGTGGCTCTCTTCTGGGCAATCCCTGAGGGTACCGCGTGGTGGATTCAGATTCTGCCATTTACCCTTCTGGGCTTCTTTGTCTATGGTCCTCAGGCTCTGCTCGGTATCTCGGCTGCAAATCAGGCTACAAACCGTGCTGCCGCTACCGCAAATGGTATCCTCGGCATCTTCGGCTACGCCTCTACACTTATCTCTGGCGTAGGCTTCGGTTATGTTGCACAGCACTATGGTTGGAATGGTGCATACCTTACAATCCTTATTATGGCTATGCTTGGCGCACTTACACTGCTTACGATGTGGAATGCGAAGGCTAACGGCTACGAGTAATTTTGTCGTGATAGCGGGGCATCTACGGCACATCCCTTAAAAAGCAGTGGCGGCTGTACCTTTTAGTACTATCCGCCACTGCTTTTTTTCGCGATGCACCGTATCTGGCACGCTCTGACGACAAAATATTTTGCTGTGAAAATGTAGCATTTGCTGCGTTGCACTACGATAACCGAGTTGCTCACATACGCTTTAGTATGCTGCGCACTCGGTTTCTTGTGCGCCTGGCAACTACTACCTTTTAACGACAAAATACGGTTGTTCTAATTGAACTTTACCGAGCGCTGGCTCGCCTTTGGCGACCCTTCCCCGCTGCGCCTCGGCAGTATCAGTCGCAGTGCAAGCACTTCAAAATGCGAAATTGAAAATTCGTGAACAAGTTCCCATTTTCAATTATCGCCTTTTGCACCTTCGGTGTGCGACTGCTGTTGCGCTCGGCTTAATCGCAGCGTTGGCTTACCTGCGGTAACCCTTCACCGCTGCGCCTCGGCAAAGCCTACAAGCAGTCTCTGCTCTCGGCTTAATCGCGGCGTCGTATATGCCCCACTCTGACGACAAAATAGGACGGTGATCTAATTGAACTTAACGTAGTGAGATTAAGGAATTTAGCGAGATTGGTGATTTTTACTAATTTCACAAATCCTTAAATGTTTGATTGTTTTCGTAGTTGTCTAAAGCTTTTGACATTAGCTCTCTGCCAATATCTGATATCTCTGTGACCTTAGCGTAGTGTGACAAATCGCCATAGGCGTCAAAGGTCATACGCACGAGGATATCGGGTGGGTATTGGGCTATCATTGACTGTGTTTGGTGGTGGTTCATTATGCTGAAGGAGCGGTCAATGATGCTCATATATGTATCTCCAAAGTCGTTCTCTGTGCGTGCCTCTGTAGCAGAGCGGAAGTCGCGGATGCGGCTCATAAGCTCCATAGCTCGACTACCCGCGCTCTTAAGGCGTGAGAGTAGACTGTCATTATTATGGCTCTTGAAGTCGGAGATAATCTCGCCCGCCTGTTCGCGTGAAAGTTGGTAGAAGGCCTGCTCAGCAGCTGTTTCGACCCTCTCGCGTACCATATCAGCGCGAATCTGTTGTACATCCATATAGTTTGTGTCAAAAGCCACCAGAATATCATCTGCCTTGCGGGCTACATGGTTGAGTGGTAGGCAGTTGACCATACATCCATCAATGAGCATACTCATACCGTGAGGTACGGGACGGAACAGCGACGGAATAGATATAGAGGCGCGGATAGCCTCAAAGAGTTTGCCTGTGCGAAAGAGTACCTCCTCGCCTGTACAGAGGTCTGTAGCTACAGCGCAGTAGGGTATTGGTAGGCTCTGGATATCTACATCGGGGACAATCTCCTGTATTGCCGCCATAATTTTATCGCCCTTGACAAAGTGGTTTTTACTCACAGACAAATCCATAAGTGAGAATACAGACCATCCGTCAAGTCCTGCGAGCCACTGCTTAAACTCTGCCAGCTTGCCGGCGGCATATACGCCACCCACAAGCGAGCCCATAGATGAGCCTGCAACGGAGTGGATGCCATAGCCTCGGTCAAGTAGCTCCTCTATAGCTCCTATATAGGCTAATCCCCTCGGGCCGCCACTGGATAGTACCAGGGCAACATCTTTTTTCATATTATGATGCATTATCTGTGAACTGTTTTATTTTCCCCGCCTCTATCATATCGCTAATCCAAATAGCCATACCGCCGACGGTTTTATGTCTAAAGCAAAAGTCTTGACCTATCAATATACCCTCTTTGATAATAATTTCTCTCTCGTGAGCGGGACTATCAGCTTTGAGTTTGTTGGCTCTCTTTGTAAACTCTTCCCAAGCCTTGTTAATCTTGTCACTCTCATCAAAAAAAGGTATGCGGTATTCTTGAATCATATCGCTACACAGAATGACTATTGACCAATAGTCTCTATCCCTTTTTGCTATCCCTCCTACGAGTTTAGTGTCTGGGGTTATTTGCTCTGTATCGATGTTAAGGTGCTGGTATTTAGGCTCTTTGAGTGCCGTAACTATACCTCCAAAGTATATCTTTGAATTCTCTAATGTCTTACCCTTGGCAAGTATTTGTAATACCATAAGAGGGGGACATACTATCAGGACAATATAAAGTATAGGGTGCCACCAAGCCTCGCCAGAGATAAGTAGTGAAAGGATAAAGAGGATAACATAGCAAAATACTATTACACCGATAGATATCTTTTTATTTACTTCAATCTTTGACGCTGTAGGCAATATGTCGCGCCACGACTCATATTTCTCGGTAGCCTTTGTTGGGGTGTTGCAGATTCTGATATGCATATAGGAGAGGAATCCCAATAATACAATAGGAGCAAGCAGAACTTCAAAGTCCCACTGCCCATAACTGTATATCCTATGCCAAGCAGATGCTGCTGCCAATAGCAGATTGAGAATAATACCAAATGTTTTCATAATGCTAACTTTTATACAAAAGTAACTATTTTTAATCATAACAACAAAACTTAAGGCACTCTTTTTGTTCGGGTATGTCGAAAAGTGCCTATGAGAAAGTTTCTTGCCTATACCGTTCCTACTATCCTCGCCCTTGCAATAGGTGCGCTGGGTTCGTATATACAGTCGCCGTCAATTACGGTGTGGTATCCGACTCTTGTAAAGTCGTCGATAACCCCGCCTGCAATGTTATTTCCGATTGCGTGGACAATACTCTACATACTTATGGGTATAAGCCTGGGTGCGATGGTTGCTAAGGGGGATATGTCGCTCGTTAGGCTCTGGCTTGTGCAGTTGTTGGTAAACTTTCTCTGGAGCGTAGGCTTCTTTGCACTACGCTCGCCGTTGCTTGGTCTGATAATAATTTTGATACTCGATGTGTTGGTGTTCACATATATCATCTACGCATTTAGTGGCAACAGAGTCAGCGCGTGGCTCTTTGTGCCATATCTGATATGGCTACTCTTTGCCACCTACCTTACGGGATATATCTACATTCATAACCCCGCGAAGATACTACCGTAGCTACTCCTTTACACAGCGCACAGAGTATCCACTGCCGCGATAGTTGCCCTGCACTGGGTTTATTACAGAGCCAGAGAGAGTTAGCTCAAGCACATCGCCATACTTTGCTGTCTCAACATTGCCCGTAGCGCGATAGTAACCCTTTACGCCCACATTTGTCAGTGCGCCCGCACCGCTTGTGCAGCCCGCGATAGGGTAAATGGCAACGGTACTACCGTCGGTATATGTTGCACAGTATGTGGTACTGTCAAAGGTAAAGTTGCTACTTGTGAAGAATGAGCTACCTGCTGACTGACCACTGTTCCAAGCGTAACTATCTGGTACTTTATAGCCCAGCGGACAAGGGTCGTACATAGTCTTGCCGCCAGAGTTCCACAGCGAGTGGTTCTGATCTGCTGTGGAGGTTGCAAACCAGTCGCGAGGGTCTTTGTTGCGAGCAATAAGCTGCTGCGGGTTGGCGGTTACATACGCCTCTGGAGAGGCAGGAACAGTGGCTGTAACATCTGGCCAAGTGCCCGTTGTGGCGATATATGTATTTGCATTTATGGCCGCCGCACCGCGGAATGGGTCCTTACGACCAAACTGGTAGTAGAGGCCTATATTGAGTGGATTGCCCGCCTCGGCAGCAAGTGCACCGAGGTTGCGGTCAAGCCATACCTGCTCGTTGTAGCTCTGCTCCTTAATATCATCACAGAGCCATATATGCCAACTCCAAAGGATATTTCCCTGACAAGCCGCATCGTCATAGAGGGCGATAACCACATTGCCCTCCTTAAAGCCATTTGCGCCTGCAGTAAATGTTATCTTACCGTCTGCATAAGCTACATCTGAAATCAGCTCAGCATCAGAGGCAGGGGCAGAGGTTGTGTTGTAGCTGCTCCAGAGAATTTTTGCCCCTTTGCCATTGAGAACAGCTGAGGTTATAGCCGAGCCTGAAGGGATATTTCCATTTCCCATAACATCTGCGCGGATAGAGTACTGTCCCGCCTTGTCGATAATATAGCAGTTTGCAGCCTCCTCCTTTGTCGCCTCCTCAAAGTCGTACTTCTCCTCCACGCCCTCAAAGACTACTCGCTCGGCAATGTCGCGAATACGCTTTGCCATAGCTGCATCTACACCACAGTTAGAGACATTATCTGTAAAGCGACTCTTGTAGATAGTAAGATAGTTTATACAAGCCTTCATATATGCACCCTCGCGACTCTGGTGGCGATTGTCGGTAAAGAGCAGATTTATATTTTGCTCTCTTGCCACGCGGAAACCAAGTCCGACAGGGCTGGCAATAACGCCCTTGTGGTCTACATCTTGAAGCAGTAACTCCAAGCCCTTCTTGGTTAGGTAGTCGAGCTTGTCGTAGCTGCCATAACCGCGATAGTTATCATAAGATACTGCCCAAGTACGCTCATAGACAATTTGGCATGATGGCGAATGGGTAAGTGTTAGGCTATTTATCCTATTACAAGCATCAAGGACAGCCTTTGTTCCATTTGCGGCATAGCCTGCCTGATTTGGCGAGGTGTCCTGCAGGAAGGCAACATCAAATCCACCCTGCTTAATAGCATCAAGCGACATATATAGATTAAGATGCTCTTCAAACGACTGGCTACCCTTCACGCCAATAACCGCGTCTACCTGATGGCCCTCTGTTCGAGCAATCTCTTTGAACATAAATGCTGTGCCAAAGTAGTATGTAAATGAGTTGCCAATAAAGAGCATCTTCTTGCTATCTGCCACTGGAACAGCATTAGGATAGTTAATCATATACATACCCATATATCCAGTGCCAGATGGTACGCGAATAGAGCCTTTACCCGGAGTAAGCACGCGTAGACGCACCTTAACACAGCCATCTGTGACAGGCTTTGTAAGGGTAAAGGATTGTGTGAAGGTCACATTGTAGGACTCATCCATAACTCGGCAGATGAGCGAGTACTTAAGGTCTGGATAGTCCTCGGCGGTGCGCAAACTGCTCTCAACGCACTTCCACTGGCCATCGTCCCAGTACTCAAAGATGTAGTATTTTGGTGTAGTAGAGTCCTTTGGACCGAGGGTACACATAAAGTCAATCTGCTCGCCCGCAGCAACACCCTTTGTTGGAATAGCATAGAGCAGATAGTCTCCTACGCCCAGATTGCCAACACTTGCGCCACTGCTCACAACGCAGCTGAGCAAATTACCGCTTGTTGACACGACAGTAAGCATCGCATCGCTATCTTTTGGTGTTACTATACCACTACTTCCCCATTTTGAGGTATTGCAGCTTCCCGACTGAAGCTCAAGTCGAGCAGGGAAAGCCTCGTTTATAGTTGTAAAGTATGCAGGCTGTGTTACTGGAATGTCTACGCTCACGCCCGTAATCTCTCCTCTAACGGTTACATAAGCAGTGCGCTCTGTGGTTGAGAGGTTCGGCTCAAGCCAGAGCTTGACATTGGCTGTCTGCCCCTTCTCAACGCGCTTTGTACTCTCGACAACGCCAAACCAAGGCGCAGAAACTGTAACTGTCACAGCCTCGCTTGTAGCGCCTACAGTTATAGGTTTTGGGTAGAGGCTCTGCTTTGGTAATTCAATACTCTCTGGTGCTGTAAGTCCCTGAATAGTAGGCTCTACTGTAATAACCTCTACCGCTGCCATATTGCTCACTACATTGCGCTCAATGTCAAAACTCTTCTCTGTCGCCTGAACGAAAATCTTACCTTCGCTATCTACAGCCACAATACTAAATCCTGCACTTAGGGTTGTCGGTATAGCTGCAAAGAAGAACTTTGTAGGCTCTGTGGCAGACTCTGAAATCTTTACGCCATCGCCGAGGTTAAGGGTAATGCTATCCACAGCATCTGCCGCCGCTGTTGCCACTGGCAGAGCATCATTTGCTGCGGCAAGGGTTAGTCCGCCCGCAATCTTCTCTGCTCCGTTTGCCTTGAGAGTCAGACTCTTAAGGGTTACACCCTTGCCATAGAGTTTTACGCACACATAACCGCATACATTGCGGAAGCTCAGGTGGTTATCCTCCGCAGTAGCAGTCACTGCCACCATCATATTTGCTCCTCTACCTACAGAGTTTACGACATAGCCCTGCTCCGCCATAAGGGTGGTGCTGATAACCCCGTTAGTGGTTATTGTCGCCGCAGCATCGTATGGATAGAGGGCGTATGTCCTGCCAAGCGCTGTGCCTGTAGCCGATTGCGATGATGCAGGGGTAAACTCGCCCGTTGTATCGCCATCCTTACCAGAGAATGTGTACTTGCAGTTGTCGGTAGTTGAAAATAGGCTTATCTCGTCCGCTACATTGTAGTGGAGAGTAAGTGCCTCGTCCATATAGATGCGCGAAACCTCGTCGTCAATAGAGGTTGTGTAGATTTTCCCAGAAACTGGAGTATTGTCTGACTCTGTATAGTGATTGCAACCCACAACCAGTAGCGCTACAATCCAAATAGATAATTTTTTCATAATCATCACTTTTTAATCTACCACTCAATATCCTCTGTTGCTGTAGGATTCTCCATAGAGCCTACAAAACCGCTCTCTATAACCACCTCAATTTCTCTTAATTGAGGCTGCTGATAATGTAAAAATAATACTTTCATAATATCTATTTTTTGAAATAATGCTACATTCGTCACAAATATAATAAAAATCTTATAAAGTAGATAATTATTAGTAAATTTTGTATCTGCGATTTTTTTAGTATCTTTGTGCGTTATGAAGAGATTATTTGCAATACTGATGACCCTGTTTGTTTGCGCAACGACTACAGCGCAGATAACAAACACTATTTTTATAGACCCCGATTCGTTTCGTCCAGCGCAAGATGGTCTGCTGTCAGGTCTGGCTATTGACCCAATAAGACAAGACCGCTCTCGCAGAGCGTGCGTAAGACAGAAGATATTCTTCCATCGTATGACGCGCGAAGAGATGGCGCAGTTAGAGCCTATTTTCCCGTCAGGAACCATTGACTGCATAAAGTGTAAGGTTGCTGACTATAATAGCGTGCTTATCCTTGAGTTCACTGCAAAGCCTAATGTCCGTTTCTACCTCAAGCACCCCGTTTATGGCACCTCAAACGAGGTGGAGTTTGACTATGAGGGAGGTAGAGAGTATCTGCTTGATGCGACCCTAAACCAGACTTACAGCATTGTTGTCAATAGTAATGTGGCAGGTGCTGATGTCTACCTTGACGGGGCGTTTATGGGCAAGACCGACAGCTCTAACAGCCTAACAATCAAGGATGTAATAATTGGTGGACATAGACTGAAACTTACTTATGGCAATGTGAGTGCAGAGCAGACAATAGTAGTCAATGACAGTAGTATTTCGTTCCGACTGAGTGTCAATACAGCGGCGAATGAGCCACAATTTGTGGTCTTTACCGTAGAGCCACAGAGTGCAGTCGTGATTATTGATAATCAGCACTATACGCTAACTGACGGAGCAATGAGCATTGTGCTTGACGGCGGAAGTTATAGCTATACAGTAACCGCTGCGGGCTATCATCCACAGAGTGGAACTTTTACTGTTGCGGGCAGTAAGGTTGTAAAAGATATTCGCCTAAAGGCAGATGCGGCGACCGTAACTCTGACTGCTCCTGACAATGCCGAGATTTGGGTCAATGGGGTGATGAAGGGTATAAGCAGTTGGAGCGGAACGCTAAACTCTGGCACATATATCTTTGAGGCGCGCAAGGCGGGACACAAGAGTGCAACACTCTCAAAGCATATCACATCTGCGCAGTCAGTACAGAGCTACACACTGCCTGCGCCAACGCCAATTTTCGGCTGGTTGGTTGTCTTAGGTACGCCAATTAATGCCGATGTTACGCTTGACGGCAAGGCTGTGGGGCAGTTGCCACTGAAGCTTGGCGACATCCTTGTGGGCGAGCATACGGTTGTGGTCTCTAAATCGGGATATGAGCCTTATACACAGAGTGTTACCATTGCCGAGGGTAAGACAGCAACTATAAACGCTACGCTCAAAAAGCAAATTACCTCAACACTAAAGGGAGTTACGCCAATAGAGATTGACAGCTCGCTTACAGCAGAGCAGTTAGAGGCTAAAGCAGATGAATACTACAATAAAAAAGATTATAACTCAGCTGTGCAGTATTACCACAAGGCGGCTCAAGCGGGTAAGGCGTTCTCACAATTGCGTATAGGATTCTGCTATGATAAAGGTTTTGGTGTAACACAAGATTATTATGAGGCAGCAAAGTGGTATCGCAAGGCAGCGGAGCAGGGAAATGCTTATGCGCAACATAATTTAGGAGTCTTCTACGATAAAGGTCGTGGTGTAACACAAGATTATTATGAGGCGGTAAAGTGGTATCGCAAGGCAGCGGAGCAGGGGAATGCTAATGCGCAATGTAATTTAGGAGTCTGCTACGAGAATGGAAGAGGTGTAACAAAGAGCATTACTGAGGCTGCAAAGTGGTATCGCAAGGCAGCGGAGCAGGGAGAAGCTAATGCGCAATTTAATTTAGGAGTCTACTACGAATTGGGTCAAGGCGTAACACAAGATTATGCAGAGGCTGCTAAGTGGTATCACAAAGCCGCAGAAAATGGACATACAATTGCGCAATATAATGTAGGAGTCTGCTACCAATTGGGGCAAGGTGTAACAAAGAGCATTACCGAGGCTGTAAAGTGGTATCGCAAGTCGGCAGAGCAGGGATATGCAAGAGCGAAAGATGCTCTTCGCAGGCTTGGGTATTAGGCATTGACTCTTATGATATAGGTCTTGGATATTTGCTATTTAGTGGGGGCAATCCTCAGAGTTATGCGTCTTTAATGTTATGTATAACTTAATTAACTTGAATATGAAGAGAGTATTTGCGTTTCTCATGGTTGCAGTTTTGGCAGTAGGTTCAGCCTCTGCGTGGGGTAGAATTGGGCATGCGACAGTGGCTAAGATTGCCGAGAATCATCTGACAAAAAGGGCTAAGAAGCAGATTACAGAGTATCTACACGGCGAGTCAATTGTAAAGTGGTCTTGTTATGCCGACGACAGCAAGCCTGAACTGCTTGTAGACCTGGGTTTTGAGCCTTCAAATGCTAAGAGATTTATTACCTATCCTCATACCTTTGTTACAAACGATGATGGTACTCCTTATAGGGATATTCGTAGGGGAGATGAGTATGTGAAAAATTGCATCTATTATGTTGAGAAGATAGCAGATGAGCTTAAGAATAGTGCGAGCGAAATGTCTGATTCTGTGCGCGTTGCGTCAATAGCTCTGTTAGTCCACTTTGTGGGCGATATGCACTGCCCAGGGCATATCCGCTGCCCCGAGGACCCTACAGCAGGCGATTTTTACATCTATTTAGACAAGGATAGGGTGCGTTACCATAGTCTGTGGGACTCCAGAATTATAGCTGCCCACAATCCGTGGGGCTACTCTGATACCGCTAAATTATATGATACATATACCAAAAAGCAGATTGCTCGTCTTACTGCAGGCACTCCTTATGACTGGGGTTATGACGCTGTAGTCTCAACACGCAAGGTGCATCAGGTTAAGGAGGGTGACAAGTTTAACAAGCGACTATACTTTAACGAGTATGCCCCAGTGGCGCAGTCGCAGATTTGTAAGGCGGGTTATCGTCTTGCGGCATTGCTGAATGATATTTTTGATTAGTATATCTTTATGAAGCGAATTTTAACACTTTTATGCGCAGCGGCGTTGGTAGTAGGTTCAGCCTCTGCGTGGGGTAGACTTGGGCACGCGACAGTGGCTAAGATTGCCGAGAATCATCTGACAAAAAAGGCTAAGAAGCAGATTACAGAGTATCTGCACGGCGAGTCAATCGTTAAGTGGGCATCGTATGCAGACGATAGTAAGCCCGAACTGCTTGTAGATCTTGGCTTTGAGCCGTCAAATGCAAAGCGTTTTATGACCTATCCGCACACCTTTGAAGCTAATGCCGATTGTACCCCATACAATGACATCCGCAAGGGCGATAAGTTTGTTAAAAACTGCATCTACTACATCAACCAGATGGCAGAGAACTTGAAGGCAAATGCCAAGGATATGCCTGACTCTGTGAGAGTTGCGCACATTGCCCTGATAGTCCACTTTGTGGGCGATATGCACTGTCCAGAGCATATCCGCTACCCAGAGGACCAGACTATCGGCTACTACAATGTCTACTTTGGCAAGGATAAAATCCGCTACCACAGCCTCTGGGATACCCCAATAATCGCAGCGCGCAACCCGTGGGGATTTTCAGACACTGCCGCCCTGCTTGATACTTACACCAAAGAGCAGATTGCCGAGGTTACTGCGGGCACACCTTACGACTGGGGCTATGACTCAGCAAAGGCATCTGGCAAAGTACACGAAGTAAAAGCAGGCGCAAAACTAGACAAACGCCTCTATCTGAATGAGTACGGCCCACTTGCCGAGTCCCAAATCCGTAACGCAGGCTACCGCCTCGCCGCCCTGTTTAACGAGATTTTTAAGTAGGCTACAGTCTGTAGAGTTGTAGGGAGATTAGTGAGATTAGCGAGTTTAAGGAAAAAATTGTTTCCTAAATTCTCTAACCTCCTTAATCTCCCTAAATTCTCTATTCTGCGTCAGCCAGCTGATAGCTAAAAGCCTCAATACAACCCTTCGCAGTCCGATTTTTGCCGTTCATACCTCAATTGTTGGCTGTGAAAAAACTAACAGCAAAAAAGTTAGGAACATACAAAAAGAGTTGTTATTTTTGCACCGCTGAAATGCGCGTCTTTTTATACTTAGGTATAAATGGATTTAGTTAGGTACAGAATTTGAGTAAAACAAACAACATAAAAGATAAATATTATGGCAGAAAAGAAGTTTATCACTTGTGATGGTAACTACGCCGCAGCGCATATTGCGTATATGTTCTCGGAGGTAGCTGCTATCTATCCAATTACTCCTTCGTCTACTATGGCTGAGCTTGTGGACGAGTGGGCGGCACAGGGTCGCAAAAATATCTTCGGTCAGACCGTAAAGGTTGTTGAGATGCAGTCTGAGGCTGGTGCAGCGGGTGCTGTACACGGCTCACTTCAGTCTGGTGCGCTGACATCAACATTTACCGCTTCACAGGGCCTGTTGCTGATGATTCCTAATATGTACAAGATTGCTGGAGAGCTGCTCCCAGGTGTGTTCCATGTCTCAGCGCGTGCCCTTGCAGCGCAGTCACTCTCAATTTTTGGAGACCACCAGGATGTTATGGCAGCTCGTCAGACTGGTTTCGCTATGCTTGCAACATCTTCTGTTCAGGAGGTTATGGACCTTGCTGGTGTGGCTCACATCGTGGCTCTGAAGGCTCGCGTACCTTTTGTACACTTCTTTGACGGTTTCCGTACCTCACACGAGATTCAGAAGATTGAGCTTATGGATGCCGCTTCGCTCACAGCGATGTTTGACCGTGAGGCTCTTGCAGCATTCCGTAACCGCGCTCTGAACCCAGAGCACCCAGTATCTCGCGGTACTGCGCAGAACCCAGATATCTACTTCCAGACTCGTGAGGCTGCAAACAAGTTCTACGATGCCGTTCCAGAGATGGTTGCTACTGCTATGGCTCAGATTTCAGAGATTACTGGTCGCGAGTACAAGCCATTTGTATACTATGGAGCTGAGGATGCAGAGCGCGTAGTAATTGCTATGGGTTCTGTTACAGAGACTCTTAAGGAGACTGTAGATTATCTGAATGCTCGCGGAGAGAAGGTGGGTGTTGTAACTGTTCATCTCTACCGTCCATTCTCTGCGAAGTATCTGTTTGATGTACTTCCAAAGTCTGCAAAGAAGATTTGCGTTCTTGACCGTACTAAGGAGCCAGGAGCAAATGGCGAGCCACTCTACCTCGATATTGTTGATGCCTTCTACTCTGAGGGTGTTCAGGCAGAGATTATCGGTGGCCGTTATGGCCTTTCGTCAAAGGATACAACTCCTGCACAGATGCTTGCAGTCTATGAGAATATGACACTCGCTACTCCAAAGAACCACTTCACTGTTGGTATCGTAGACGATGTTACAAACCTCTCACTGCCAGTTGGCGAGGAGATTTCAATGGCTAAGGAGGGTACTTTTGAGGCTCTGTTCTTCGGTCTTGGTGCTGATGGTACTGTGGGTGCTAACAAGAACTCAATTAAGATTATCGGTGGCTCTACTGATAAGTACTGCCAGGCATACTTTAGCTACGACTCAAAGAAGTCTGGCGGTTATACATCTTCACACCTCCGCTTTGGCGACAAACCAATCACTTCGCCATACCTTGTCACTACTCCAGACTTTATCGCTTGCCATGTGCCATCATATGTTGATAAGTACGATGTTCTGAAGGGTCTTAAGGTTGGTGGTTCATTCCTGCTTAACTCAGTAGGCGATGTGGAGACCACTTGCGCTACTCTGCCAGACCATATGAAGGTATATCTTGCTAAGAACAAGATTAACTTCTACATCATCAACGCTACAAAGATTGCTGCCGAGCTTGGTCTTGGTAGCCGTACAAATACCATTATGCAGTCTGCATTCTTCAAGATTGCAAATGTTATCCCATTTGAGCAGGCTGTAGAGGAGATGAAGAAGGCTATCTACAAGTCTTATGGCAAGAAGGGCGAGGATATTGTAAATATGAACTACGCCGCTGTAGATGCGGGTGCTACTGCCGTTGTTAAGGTAGAGGTTCCTGCTGAGTGGGCTGATATCGTTGTCGCACCAGCACACGAGACTGTGGACGAGTCTCGTCCAGAGTTCGTTCGCTCTGTTGTAGACCCAATCAACGCTCTGAAGGGCGACCTTCTTCCAGTATCGGCATTCAATGGCCGCGAGGATGGTACTTGGGACAACGGCACTGCAGCGTGGGAGAAGCGCGGTATCGCTGTAAATGTTCCACAGTGGGATGTAGACAAGTGTATACAGTGTAACCAGTGTTCATATGTGTGTCCTCACGCAGCTATCCGTCCATTCCTTGCAACCGAGGAGCAGGTAGCAGCTGCTCCAGAGGGTACAGCTTTCAAGCAGGGTCTTGGAAATACAAAGGCTTACAAGTTCCGCATTCAGGTATCTCCACTCGACTGTACAGGTTGCGGTAACTGCGTTGATGTTTGTCCTGCAAAGGAGAAGGCTCTTACTTTGCAGCCACTTGGTAGCCAGATGGGCGAGGTTGAGCGTTGGAACTATATGCATGGCGTTGTAGGCTATAAGGACCTTGACCGCGCAAAGATGGTTAAGAATAGCCAGTTTGCACAGCCTCTGTTTGAGTTCTCTGGTGCTTGCGCAGGTTGTGGCGAGACTCCATATATCAAGACTATCACACAGCTGTTTGGCGAGCGTATGATGGTTGCAAATGCTACTGGTTGTACATCTATCTACTCAGCTTCTGCACCTTCAACACCTTACTGCACTAACGAGAAGGGTCATGGTCCTGCTTGGGCAAACTCACTGTTTGAGGATAACGCCGAGTTCGGTCTTGGTATGCACATCGGTATTGAGAAGCTCCGCGATACTCTTGCAGATACTATGGCAACTGCTATTGCAGAGTGCAACTGCTGCTCTGACGAGCTTAAGGGCGTAATGCAGGAGTGGATTGACAATCGCCACCTTGCTGCTGCCTCTGCAGAGATATCTGCTCGCCTTATTCCTCTTTGCGAGGCTTGCGACTGCGACACTTGCCGCAAGATTCTTGAGAACAAGCAGTTCCTCGTTAAGAAGTCACAGTGGATTATCGGTGGCGACGGCTGGGGTTATGATATCGGCTTCGGCGGTGTTGACCATGTGCTTGCATCTGGCGAGGATGTGAATATCCTTGTTGTAGATACCGAGGTTTACTCAAATACTGGTGGTCAGTCTTCAAAGTCAACTCCTATTGGTGCTGTTGCTAAGTTCGCTTCAAATGGTAAGCGCATCCGCAAGAAGGATTTGGGTGCTATCGCTATGACATATGGCTATGTATATGTTGCGCAGGTTTCTATCGGTGCTTCACAGACACAGCTCTTCAATGTCCTCAAGGAGGCAGAGGCTTACCCAGGCCCATCACTCATCATCGCTTACGCACCTTGTATCAACCACGGTATTAAGGGCGGTATGACCCGCACCCAGACCGTAGGTAAGCAGGCTGTAGAGTGCGGTTACTGGCACTTGTGGCACTACAACCCACTGCTTGAGGATGAGGGCAAGAACCCATTTGTTCTTGACTCTAAGGAGCCAGACTGGAGCAAGTTCCGCGACTTCCTTCTCAAGGAGGTGCGCTACACATCCCTCCAGAAGACCTTCCCAGCAGAGGCTGATGAGCTCTTCGCAGCAGCAGAGGAGAATGCTAAGTGGCGTTATAACTCTTATGTGCGTCGTGCGAAGATGGAATTTTAATTTTAAGCGGTGATTTCTTCCGCTAACAAAAAAATAGGCTGTGGCTGTACGGTTTAGTACTATCCACAGCCAATTTTTTTGCCGAGCGTGGAAATCCCTCGCCTAAAATTAAAATTCAGTGCAAAGGGTATAATGTAAGGAGATTAAGGAGTTTAGGGAGTTTAGTGTTTTTTCGCTAATTTCCCTAATCTCATTAAATTCTCTACTCTGCGACAGCTAAAAAATCTTGCACTCGCAAGATTTTTTTATTACCTTTGTAATATGAAAAGAATTCTCGCTATACTGACCCTATTTGCTGTTGCCTTTACTGCTACAGCGCAGATAGAACACTCTATCGTTTTAGACGCAAAATCGTTTCGTGCGGTGCAACAAGATGAACTTACGGGCGTGAATATTGACCCGATTGGTCTTGACCACTCGCGACAGGCCTGTGCGCGCATAAAAATCAAGTTTGACCGTATGAGCAAGGCGCAGATTGATGCTCTTGAGGTTAAGATGCGCTCTAATACCGACCTTACGAAACAAAAAGTTGCGGACTACTACGACAATGTGCTTATCCTTGAGATGACCGCCAAACCAAATACTCGTTTCTACTTCTATAGCCCAGAGTTTGGCGAGAGTAACGAGGTTACGCTTAACCTTGAGGGGAACAGCGAGTACGAGATGTTGGCAAGCCTAAATCAGACCTTTAGCATTATTGTGAATAGCAATGTAGCCAATGCCGATGTCTACATTGACGGGGTGTTTAAGGGCAAGACCGACAGCTCTAATAGTCTTACTATCAAGGAGGTGATGATTGGCGGGCATAAGTTGAAAGTTCAGTATGGCAAGGTAAGCTGTGAGCAGGATATAGAGGTCAATGACGGCAGTATATCTTTCCGTCAGAGTGTCAATACGGCGGCTAATGAGCCACAATTTGTGGTCTTTACCGTTGAGCCACAGAGCGCGGTTGTGACTATTGATGGCAAGCACTACACACTTACAGAGGGTGCTATGCGCGCAGTGCTTGATGGTGGAA
>SUZS01000015.1 GCA_015059785.1 Rikenellaceae bacterium | reverse complement strand
ATTTATCGTTCCACCGATACGGTGAGCGAGTTGGAGGAGAAAGTGGAGTGAATAGTTCTGGGAAGGTCAGGCGTTTTTCATTCTGGGCAATGCAGGTGCGGAGGTTGGCTTTTGCCCGCTTGAGAAGAGTGCGGAGGTGTTCATTTTTTTTTGCCGCACTCCGCACCCTCCAACTGCGCCAATAGATCGCGGAGGGTAAAGTCAATGGCAAGGTAGCCAATGTCGCTCATCAAAAGGTTGCACACTTCGTGCTGGAAACGCTCGAACTCAGTGTTGAGTTCCACATCGGTCATCTGACTGCCGCCTGATAGTGCCACTTGCATAAAGCGGCTCTCAAAAATTGCTCTCATAGCTGTTAGATTTTAGTGAGTAAATAAGGATTAAAGAGGACACCGAATTATCGGTGTCTTTTTGTTTTATAGCGGTGGTGCAAATTTATTTGCAGACACACGCTGTGAAACAAAAATAGATGCGAAGCATTGTACTCCTAAATCTTTGGGCTGTTTCAGGAGGTAGAGGCTCATCAAGCGAAGCGCAGATAATTACCTCAAATTTTTGTCATAAATTTATGGATATTTTGAAATGTGATTTACCGTGAAAAACAGGAACTATAACTTTATATCCTTCAAGTCTACCAACTTATTGGCTATCGCATAGATGGTTAAACCTGCAGTAGAGTGAATTTGCAGTTTGGCAGCGATATTACGGCGATGAGTCGCCACGGTGTGTATCGAGAGGTTGAGATGGTCAGCTATCTCTTTGTTCGACAAACCACGCGCAACGCAAACAACAATATCCTTCTCGCGTGACGAGAGCAATTCAAGTCGCTCGTTATCGCCGTTTGCAATCGGTCTATCGCTATGGTCGTGGGCGTAGCCCTTTGTGAGTATCTCCTCTTCAAGTAGTTCAACTGCCGGAACAAACATACAATCCTCGACTTGGCAGTGTGATGACAGATCTCTCTCGCAACTTACAATATCAAACAATACCGATGTAAGTTGGTCGTTTCCTCTCTCGGGATAGTAGTTGATAATGATATTCTTCAACTCGTTGAGTTTTGGCTCTATATGGTTGTGCTTATTGGCAAACGATTGTATTGTATAACTATCGCAAAGTATACCTTCGAGCAATCCCTCTACATAGGAAAATACCACATTGTCTTCGTACTCCATATGTCGGCGCACCTCGGCAACATACTCGTCATAGAACTTGATAATCAGTTGTGCCATACCAGTCAAATCGGAGTAGTCTATTGAGTCTATGAGTCGGCGTCGAATGGTCGGGAGATTATAGTCGAGGAAAAAGGTGTGAGCGCGTTTCAGATAGTTTATCAATGAAGGGATAGATAGGTTTTCTGTACTTTCGGCATAGCCACTAATGAAGTTGGCAACGGCAAGAAATGTTTCGGTATCGACACTCTGTTCTTTGCAAATCTCCTCTACACTCTTCTCTCCGAATCCTAACGAAATGCCAAAACGATTGATAACCATCAGCAGTTGGCTATTGTCTTTTATCAAGTCCCGCATCGTGTCGGTTGCACGGTATATTCCCATCTTTTTCATTTGTTGGTTTTTCTGTTTTTGCAGTGCAAAATTACAGAGAGCATACATAGTATGCAATACTCAAAATTAGTCAAAACTAAGTATCTGTTAAAGAGTGAAAATACCTAATTTAGAGTATTGTAGACGCATATAGCACGCTGTAACTTTGCACCGTAAAACTATGCAAATATATGAAAAAAACTCTTTTACTCCTACTGTTGTTTTTAGGACTTTCGATGTCGGTTTCGGCACATGTAACCGAAGACACTGCTGCAAAGTCGCTCGATTCGATTAGCGCGAAGGATGCTATAAAACCTCGCAAATCGCGCCTTTCGATTGGTGGCTATGGCGAGGTAGTTTTCACTCGAAACTTCTTCAGTGCGAACCCTGCACGCTACACCGATGCAGCAAATTTTGCCAACGACAAAGGGCACGGACGATTCGACTTGCCTCATGTTGTATTGTGGCTCGGCTACGACTTTGGTCGTGGTTGGTCGCTCGGAACAGAGATTGAGTTCGAGCATGGCGGCGTAGGTAGCGCAGTCGAGATGGAGGTCGATGAAGGTGGCGAATATGAGTCCGAAATTGAACAGGGCGGCGAGGTCGTTCTCGAGCAGTTTTGGATTAACAAGGCTTGGCTTGCGGGTAAGATAAATCTGAAAGTCGGACACCTCATTGTACCTGTGGGCGCAACAAATATGCACCATATGCCGACAGAGTTCTTTACCAATATGCGCCCTGAGGGCGAAAATACCATTATGCCTTGTACTTGGCATCAAACGGGTGTGAGCCTTTGGGGAAGAACAAAGGATTGGCGTTACGAATTGATGTTCCTGCCAGGACTCGACTCGGACCGATTCAATAGTCAGAATTGGATTGGTGGCGGAGCAGGTTCACCATACGAATTTAAGATTGCAAACTCCTATGCAGGAGCCTTCCGCGTGGACAACTTCTCAGTTAAGGGCTTGCGCCTTTCGTTGAGCGGATATATCGGAAACTCATTCAAAAACTCCCTTTCCTCGACTGATGGAGCGCGATATAAGGGCGTGAAGGGAACAATTCTGCTCGGCGCTTTCGATTTTAGCTACAATCGCCACAACCTTGTTGTGCGAGGAAACTTTGACTACGGACATCTCTTCGATTCGGAGTTGATTACCACCTTCAATATGACAATGCGTAAGGACTCGCCATCGCCGAAACAGCATATTGGCTCGGATGCGTTGGCTGGAGGTATAGAAGTTGGCTACGACTTCTTTGGTCTAAACAAGAAACTCCACGAGGATGGGCAGTCATTCCACCTCTTTGCTCGCTACGAGTATTATGATTCAATGTTCCGTACACAGGGCTCGGTGATTGACAGCGAGTGGTGCGCACGTCATCGCTGGGTTGTGGGCTTGAACTATCGCCCGATGCGCGATATTGTTGTGAAGGCGGAGTATGGTCAGGGTATTCTTGCGAAGAGCTACAATAACGAGCCTTATGTGTCGCTTGGTATTGCGTACGCAGGCTTGTTCAATAACTACTTTAACGATGCCAAGTGGGCAGCAAAGCAGGCAAAGCGCAAGGCTGCACGCGAAGCACGAAAGAGCGTAAAATCACTATAAATATATAAGTATCACAAGTTAAACTTAAAAACAAAGAACTATGAGAAAACTTTTCAAGACAATCGTGTGCGTTGCACTTGGTGCAATGGCTTTTACCGCTTGCGAGAGCGGTAACGAAGGCGAGGGTGCAGGCGAGCTCTCTGCAAAGGAGACCGCCTTGAAGGCTGCCGTAAACCCTTACATCGACAATGTTGTTATTCCAACCTACACGGGTATGGCTGACAACGCACTACTTCTTGCCAAGAAGTGTAATGAGATGTTGGAGGCAGGTGTAAATGGTATTACCGTAAAGATGGTCGAGGAGGCTCAGGGTTATTGGTTGAAGAGCCGCGACTATTGGGAGAAGAGCGAGGCGTTCCTATTTGGTGCAGCAGCGGACTACAACATCGATCCACATATCGACTCGTGGCCACTCGACCACAACAAGTTGCAGACTGTATTGAACCTCTTGAAGGCAGGTCAGAACTTGGAGGCAGCCGACTTTGGTAACGGTTTGCTCGGCTTCCACTCTATTGAGTATATGTTGTTTGAACTCTCGGCCGACGGCAAAACATCATCGCCTCGTACCACTTTTGCAGCCGAGGAACTCGTATTCTTGGCGGCAGTTGCTGACGACTTGGCACAGCAGTGTGCATTGCTCGAACAGGCTTGGGCTGGCGAGGTTTCGGCAGAGAAGGCCGCAATCTTGGAGGCTGCCGAGTTGGAGGCTTCGCGCAATTATGGCGACGAGATGAAGAATGCAGGTCAGGCAGGTAGCCTTTACAAAACTTATCAGGAGGCTGCCGAGGAGATTATCGACGGCTGTGTAACTATCGCTGACGAGGTAGCAAACACCAAGATGGGTGCACCTTACCGTGGCGTAAATGGTCAGGCAGATGGCGATCGCAACTATATCGAGTCGCCATATTCGCTCAACTCGATTGTCGATTTTGTTGGCAATATCATCAGTATCGAAAATGTATATGAGGGCAAAGGTGTTGAGGGTGGAACTCACGCTTCGATTTCGGGCTATGTCAAGGGTGTCAATCCTACCCTCGACACCAAAGTCCTCACTCTGATTGCGGAGTCGAAGACGGCCATCAGTGCAATTCCGGAGCCATTTGCACAGAATGCTGGAACACCAGCAACAAAGAGCGCAATCGACAAGGTTAATGAGTTGGTTGCAGCTTTGGAGGAGGTTGCATCGGAGTTGGCCAAGAACTATTAAAACATAAAACACTATGAAAAAGAGTATTTTAACAATGATTGTGCTTGCTACGTCAACAATGTTCGTAGCGTGTACGAATGACCTTAATGATGGCGTTGAGGGTGGCACAACTTCGCAGTTGCCAGCCGAGATGCCGGCTTGGTATCACACAGGTGGTGAGCTCGGTACTGCATATGTTCTCACTTCTCACGCCCTTGAGCAGCCTACAGGTCAGATTGTAAGCGAGGGTATGTACGACTCGTTTAAGAGCGGTGAGGCTCTGTTTGAGAATGAGTTTATGACAAATACTACTGGTACTCGTAACGGCTTGGGTCCTGTATATATCCGTACATCTTGTCTGCACTGCCACCCAGGATATGGCCACGGCAAGCGTATTGAGGCGGGTGCTTTTGAGGCTGACGAGGTGGGTAACGGTTGCCTGCTTGTAGTCTATAATAAGGATACAGAGGGCTATGTTTCATGGGTTGCAGGTATGCCTCAGGGCTATGCTGTAGCACCTTTCAAAGCGCCAGTAGACCACAACAAGGTTATTGTTACTTGGCACGACTATACCGACGAGTGGGGTAATAAGTTTGACGATGGCGAGACTTACTCTCTCCAGTACCCAACTGTTGAGATGAGCAAAGATGCAATCTATGCCTACAATCAGGGCGAGCTGACAGATGCAGACCTTGGTAACTATGGCGTTAAGTTGGAGTCTACAATCGGTATCTATGGTACTGGTCTGCTTGACGCTATCTCTGACGAGGATATTACTGCCGAGTGGGCAAAGCAGGAGAAAGATGGTTATATGCAGCACGGTGTAAACCCTGCATTCTTTGCAGGTGGCAAGTGGGTTAACATGTATAAGAGTACTGCTGTAAACTCTAATGGACAGAGCTATCCACGCCGCTATACATACGCACTGAGCCGTGGTCCGCTTCAGGATGCAGCGGGTGCAAATGCTATCTGGAACATCACAAATGTTACCCGTAGTGACCGCCGCTCACACTATCTTGATGCTCATACAGCAAATGGCAAAAAGTCCTCTTGGGCTCGCGCATCTGCAAAGGATGCTGATGTTCAGGCAGGCTTTGAGGCTTACATCGCCAATATCGACCCTAACAAGGAGCACGCAGCTTGGCATAATGGCTCAATGGAGGACCGTATCTACGCATACCTTACCGCCACTGACCTGCCTGAAGAAATGACAGACCAAGAGTATACCGATGTTATGGTATGGCATCGTGGTTTGGCAGTTCCTGCAGCGCGTCTTACAGATAATAACTACCAGACCGTTAAGCGCGGTATGGAGCTCTTTGAGCAGATTGGTTGTGCATACTGCCACCGTCCATCTTGGACAACGGGCAACGACGAGGTTCGTGACCCTGCGAGCTTCTTCAAGGCGGGCGACCTTCCACGCTTCCCTAAGCAGGTTATCTGGCCATATACCGATATGGTACAGCACAAACTCTGTATGGAGGAGGATATCCGCACTGGTTGGTGCCGCACAACTCCGCTTTGGGGTCGTGGCTTACACCAGAAGGTTACCGGCTCAGCTACAGCAGACCGCCTGCACGACTGTCGTGCCCGTACCACTATGGAGGCTATTATGTGGCACGGAGCAAAGCAGAGCGATGCTCGTGCTACTGTTGAGCAGTTCCGCGCACTGAGTAAAGAGGACCGCGATGCTATCATTGAGTTCCTTGATGCAATATAAAAAACAACAAGTACCTGAAATTTTGTAGTCGTGGAGTCTGTTCCTGCCTCTTGTAGGGATAGACTCCATTTTGTCGCTTATGAAAAGACCCCCTTTGTTAAAATATCTCTCTTTTGGCTCGGCAACACTTGTAGTTGTGGTGCTTATGGTAGCAACCATTTTGGAAAAGTTATACGGTACTCACTTTGTCTTGAGCAATATCTATGGCTCAAGGCTGATGATTGCTCTGTGGCTGATTCTTGCCCACTGCGCAGTGCTATATTTAGTGAGCAAGGCTATGCATAAACGGTTTATAACCTTTATGTTGCACATATCCTTTGTCGTAATCCTTTTTGGCGCATACTCCACTTGGGAGTGGGGCGTGCAGGGTAAGATGCATCTGCGCGAAGGGGAGCCGATAGAGAGCTTTACTACCACAGATAACGAGGAACATCAACTCCCTTTCTCTATCACACTCAGGGACTTTGAGCTGCGCTACTACGAGGGGACTTTTGCCCCTATGGACTACATAAGCCACATTGAAATTTCAGATAATAATCAGATAATCGCAGGCGAGGTTTCAATGAACAATATCCTTTCACATAGACACTACCGCCTCTATCAAGCGGGCTATGATAAGGACGGTAACGGTGCAACCCTCTCAGTAGCGTACGACCCTTGGGGTATAGGTATCACATATACGGGATATGCACTGCTGTTACTCTCAATGCTCGCCTTCTTCGCGCAGACTAAGAGTCGATTTAGACAGCTACTACAACATCCTGCACTTAAAAGGGTAGTGTCGGTTGTGGTGCTAATGTTCTGTGTTACAAATGCCTTTGCCAAGACGATGCCACACACTGTGCCACGCGATGTGGCAGATAAGTTTGGCGATTTGCATATCTACTACAACGACCGCGTGTGCCCATTGCAGACCTTTGCCATAGATTTTACCACTAAATTGTATGGTAAATCTACCTATCGCGGTATGTCGGCAGAGCAGGTGATTTTGGGATGGTTCTTCTTCTATGACGATTGGAAAATAGAGCCGATGATTAAAATCAAGGGAGGCGAAACAAAACGCCTGCTCGGTATGGAGGGCAACTACGCTCGTCTGACCGACTTTGCATCGGCAACAGAGGGCTACAAACTCGAAGCGGCACTGCGTGGCGAAGGCGAGGGCAATCGCCGAAATGCCGAGTCGGCAAACGAAAAGTTCAACCTTGTGAGTATGCTCGCAATGGGCAATCTGCTAAAAATATACCCTTATCGCAATGCAGAGGGTGTTGTTACGTGGTACTCGTTGGCAGATAAGCTCCCTGCAGAGGTGCCTTATGAGCAGTGGCTATTTATTGGTCGCAGTATGAATTTGGTTGCCGAGAAAATTATGCTCAAAAAGTACGACGAAGTGGTGTCAGTGCTCGATAAAATCAGCAAATATCAAGTAAAAGAGGCTGATGGCGACCTACCCCCTTCGTGGCGTTTTAAGACGGAAAAGCTCTACAATCGGATAAATCTCAACCGTCCATTAGCAATGGCGTGTGTGACGCTCGGAATACTCTTATTCTTGATATTCTGCTTGAGTACATCGCTACGCAAAGGCGAGAGAAAGTGGCTAAATACACTGCTTGCTATGGGGTTGGGCGTTGTACTGCTCTATCTCACTTTGCAGATTGCTCTGCGATGGATTGTAAGCGACCATATACCTCTCTCAAACGGTTTTGAGACAATGCAGTTTATGTCGTGGTGCAGTGCATTGATTGCACTCTGCGCAATGCGTAAATTTCGTATGGCGTTACCATTTGGCTATCTCTTGTGTGGTTTTACACTTTTGGTAGCAATGATGGGCGAAGCGTCGCCGCGCATCACGCAACTTATGCCAGTATTGCAGTCTCCGCTGTTGAGTATCCATGTGGTGGTTATTATGATTGCCTACTCGTTGCTTGCCTTTGCAATGCTGAATGGCGTTACGGCACTGATTCTGCACTATACAAAACACGATAGCAAGGCGGAGGTTGAGTATTTGCAGGTAGTTAGTAATATTATGCTCTATCCAGCGGTGTTTCTGCTTGCGATAGGAATCTTCGTGGGGGCAGTTTGGGCCAATATCTCGTGGGGCAGATATTGGGGCTGGGATCCGAAAGAGGTGTGGGCGTTAATTACGATGTTGGTTTACTCGGCAGCCCTACACGCCTCTTCACTCGACTGGTTCCGCCGCCCGATATTCTTCCACACATTCACGATTATCGCCTTTTTGACGGTACTGATAACTTACTTTGGCGTAAACTTCCTCCTCGGCGGAATGCACTCCTACGCATAGCGCGGAGGGATAAAAATAACATAAGGAGCACAAAATGAACTCCTTATGTTATTTTTTTGATTTATGTTCCTATAATATTACTACGAAATTAAATAAATCCAATTTTAACCAATAAGTCCAATAAACCCTAAAACTAAAAAAATTAGGAGTCCCCTTTCGAGGACTCCTTCCATCTTTTTTATAGTGCAGATATCGAGACCTGCCGATACGGGCACTTTGATGGTGCAAATATAATATATAAAATGTCGTTTTGCAAGTTTTTTGACAATTATTTTGCGTTAAAGCCTGTGCATTGTTGAATAATCTGGCTTGCAAATTGACTTCTTGGCTTATTTAACAAGTCGGAAATTTCCTTATTCATGTCATTCTGTCTATTTGCAGAAACTATGCCAAGGATGTATCTTACAACACTGATAACACCTCGAATATTATGTCGTGTATCCTCAGTAATGGGAACATGCCTACTACTTCTAACAGCTTTTGCAAGGGATATATTATATATGCAACTGCCATGTGCACAACTATTACGAATAACTCTAATTGTCTCCATATAGTTGATGAAAACGCCTAAACCGCATTGGTAGTGTTGTGCGATGCTAATCTTTAGTTGTTCGTCTTTTAAATTGTTGAACAATGAACATAAGTTGCCAAGGGTCATAAATTCGATGGTCTTCCATGCTGGTGCAAATCTATCGTTGATATATTTGTTATGATGGCGTTTAATGACAGGATTTTCACGAATAGTTTTATACACCTTCTCTTCAAAATCTGCAATGTAATTAGACTTCATAACTGAAGAATCGACAAACCAAGTTGGGGATTCTTTGTAATGGTTTGAAACGGTGTAGGTTATAAATGTTCTCAAATTGACTTCGATACGATTGAGATAGTAAGTCAATATTTTACGGAGGTCATAATCAAAATAGTATAGATCCATGACATCTGTAAATGATGTGTTCGGTTTATATTTATGTGAACGGTTGTTCAGATTTGGGAATGACTTCTCAAATGGGAATGAATAGAATCCCAAGCGATAAAAACCAATGTCTAATAAAACTTCTTCAGCCTTATGTTCGTCAGGAATAGACATCCCTCGACTTTTTAATAACGCTATCTGCTCTTGGATGGTAGTTGCTCTTTTTGCCATATGCAAGTGAATTAACAATCACAAAGGTATACAAAATTATAACATAGTGCTATTAATAATTTGAAAAAGTTTAAATTATTGGTTAACAATTTGTAAAAATATGGTAAAAGTAGTATCTTTGACCAAGATTTTAAACTGACTAACTAATTTGCAAAAAGAGAATAGTTAGGCTTAAAATATAGGTTTGCGAAGTTAGACACGATTTAGACAAAAAATCGAAACCTATAGCAAACCATGTCCACGGATTATTCGTTCTACGCCCTTCTGTGCGGGTTTATGCCACCCCCTGAGGGGGTACAGAAGAGAAGAACGAGAGTTCTTCTCTTTTTTTTGTTTTGTGGCAGCTGCACGCGGTGCGTGTAATGAATCCTATTTATAAATTAAGAGGGGAAAATTTACCAGTATTTTAGAAATAATTTGTATATTTGTAGAACCAATGGATTATCAATATACAACTATCAATGGTGAATTTATAAGTATAGAAGACATATTAAAATTAGATTATGTTTATACAACACAAGAAGGGGAAGAATTTGTAATACCTATTCAATACCTTAATGATGAACAGATATATAAACTGGTGGTCTATCTACAAAGAATAATTAATGTATTATAGTTATGAAGAACCTACAAGAACTTTTTTCAACAACAAACAACAATGAATTTGTTTTGTTCTCTGATGATGCAGCCCCAGATACCATACAACAAAATACAGAAGAATGGGATTATTCAAGAACAATTTTTAGAGATGAATATTTTGAAGAAAATATTATAGAAGAATTGATAAATTATTGGGGAAGTGATACACTGCCAAAATTTGTGCATATTTACGAAATGATTATACCAGAGGAGATTGATGAAGAACCACTATGTTTGAAACTCCAAAATTCCTATTCACTCCAACTAACAGAAGAAGAAATAGAAAAGTTGGAAAACTGGTATGATAACGAAGATGATGAAGAGGAAGAAGATGATGCGTAATAATAGTATTTTAAATTTGGTAATTAAAAATAATTTATATCCTTTTGTGCCTGTAAATGTGGCCTTAACCACTAGATGGTAACTCGTAACTTGTTGATTTCCAGATAATGTTGGGTCCAGGAGCGAGAAACGAAAGTTTCTCGCTTTTTTGTTGCTGCTCAATGAGTTAAGCAGCCCGCCCTGGGCTTTTAGGAGTTCTCGAAAGATAACTCCATACAACCTTTTTATAGTGCAGATATCGAGACCTGCCGATATGGGCACCTGATTGTGAAAACCCGAATCCATCACCAGCATCTAATATCTATGAGAGGAATGGTTGGGACTGCAATCGGACGCAAAGGTGGCATTTTGAATGATAGTCCGCAAATTTATTTCACAAATATTTGGAGGTCTAAAAAATTAGACCTATATTTGCGTAGACAAAAGAGATAAAATATATATAGTATGCCTACAATTTTTGAGATTTTTGGACTTCGATTTTTCTTCTACTCTGATGAGCATCTGCCAATCCATGTTCATGTAGAGTATGGAGGTAACGATGCAAAGATAGAGATTGCAACTCGTAAGGTAGTCCAAAATCGAGGTTTGAAACCAAGAGAGTTAAAGAAAGCAACTCAACTTGTTGAGATGTACGAGCAGGAGATCATCAAAGCTTGGCACGATTATTTCGACAAAGAGTAAAAAGTAATAACTATGGAGAAGATTGTTAAAATTTCGTTTTGTGGTAACGATATATGTGTCGTTACCGATAGCGGGAAGGAGTACCGCAAGGCGTTAGAGTTCTTCCCCACATTGAAAGAGGCTACACCAGCACAGCGTGAGTGCTACCAAATCAATAAGTTTGGCGATGCAGTGCGTTGGGCAGAGATTGATGAGGATATCCACATATCAAGTCTTACTGATGGAGCACAACCCGAGGAAAACGCTATTGGCGCAGCGTTCCGCAAATTTCCAATTCTAAATGTATCGGAGGTTGCTCGTTCTCTCGGTATGCACAAGAGCCTACTTTCAAAGTACATTTATGGTACAAAGAAGCCATCTGAGAAACGAGAGAAGGAGATTCTTGATGCTTTGAGAGAGGTGGGTCGTAAGTTGGCAAGTTTATAGTTGCAATTAGATGATGTTTTTCGCTTTTTTTTGTATTCAGCAAGTTAACAATCCCCGTCAGACGCGACTCTGACGGGGATTGTTAGGTTCCTTACAGGCCCATCAAGTGGCTGCTACAAAACTCTCTAACATACTCCTTAAGTTCTGGAGCGTTGATAATCTCTATGCAGTTGGCCAGTCCCATGTAGAATCGGGCTACACCAGCTATGTTATATACTTGCGTTGTTAGTATCCAAGAGTTGCTATCTTCCTTAACGATATACGCCGCGGAGGCTGGAAATTCCTCAATGAGTAGGTTTTTGGCTCTGAGGTTGAGTCTCAGGCAGATATCAAAGGCTGTGCTGCCCGTCATTTTGAAGATGTCTATATTGCCGCACTTATGCTTATCCTGATTGGTCCATGATTGCTTTGTCACTTCGACATAGCCGATTCGGGCAATATTGAACAGCCTAACGGCACTCTTCTCCAGGTCGTAGCACCATATAGAAGCACCATTATCGGTAAAGTCAAACACTTCAACCTTTCTGTCTCGGATGTTGCCACTATTTGAGGATTGATAATTGTGCAGTATAACACAATGCTGCGAGCGTATCGCTTTAGATAGCTCTTCGGTTACTGTGTTCTTTGTTATGGTCGTTAATTTCTTGCGACTTGATATGCGTTGAATTGTAGCGTCATTAATAGCTACAGACTCAGCATTTACTCGCAAATATGCAACACCATCTAACTTTACGATGCCATACTCGTATGGAGATATCTCCAATGCTACAACATTATTGTCGTACATTGGTCGAGTTTTGATATTTGCGACCACATCAATGTCGAAATACTTTTTAGCAAGGTCTGTTATATAGCGCATATACCCGTCTAAGCCTGTATAACTACTATAGGTAATTGTTTGCACATAGGTCACATCGTTTTCGATACCTTGAACATATCCCAGATCATTGACACCTAAGTAGAGTGTTCCACCCTCTGTTGTATTCAAGAATGCACATACGCCCTTGAAAACATTTATATATTGTCGTTGCTCCTTGGCATGTTGAGGGGCGTAGATGAAAGATGTTTTGAACTCTTGGCGATTGTTCTCCATACCAAGATAAACGCCATTATCCTCCTCAAGGTCGGTATCGCCTTCAGTTTCAACAGAAAGACTCGAAATAATTTCTCGTTTGATAACATTCTGCATTGAGCGATTAATGACATCTTTGAGTCTGTTACAAGATTGCACCAATGTTGCAATCTTTACAAGTAGCGGATGCTCGTTCTTGTCTATTATCTCGTCCAATATCTCTCTATTCTCCGCAGAACCGTACGCTTTCAAAATAGATATGATTTGTTTTTTGCTAACTACGCTATGGCTTGTTTGCTCAGTAGGCAGTGATGGCACTTCGATGTCATTATATTCGCTCTTTGCAAATCTGACTAAGTTTTCAAGATACTCTGCCAAGAACTCAATGTATCTACTGTCATCCTCGTTATTGATAAGCGTTGCAAGCATCTGACTTACACATAGAATCTTATAACGGTCTGTTGGGTTTGATATGTAATACTGCTGGCAGAGTACAAGAAGGCGATAAATAGTCTTTATTAGTTGAGCGCTCAGAATGGTTGTTGTTTTATTATCTCCCTCCACTCTCTCATAAATAAACGCATCGGCAATGGTCTCGTGCTTAGCTTTGTCGTAGTCAATATCCTCGTCAATAACTCGTTCAAACTCTGCATTAATCCAGCCTGTAGGTCTCCCTTCTTGGTCCAGCGCCAGCTGCTTTAATCTTAACTCAGCGCAGTCACCCTGGTTAATGCCCTCTACAAAGCTGGTGTAAACACTAAATCCTCTCTCTGTACCCCAACCAATTTTGTCTTTGTGCATCAATATGGCTTTAGCACCAACGATATCGCCATAATCGAAAAGATAATCCTTCGTATATGATAGGAAGGCATCCTTGATATCAAAAACACCATCGCCCAAGTATACAACATCAAACTCATCATCGATGTTCATTGCATCAATAAAGTCCTGCTCGCTGTAAAAGAAGAAGTTCTTGTTAAAAACAACTTGGCCGCTCACTTTCTGGTACTCTTTATCAATAGACTCTACTTGTAGGTGGCCATTCTTTTTGCTTACCAGTCTAACTTTAAGGACCATGTCACTATTATACTTCTTTAATTTCTGACAAACCTTTCTCTGGTCGGTCATAAATTGAGCGGTAAACTCTCGGATGTTTTCTATATTACCCGCTTGGCTTTGCTTTAGTTTTTCAGATTTTGGGGTTATCACCTGAATAATATCATCAAGGATGGCAAGTGATAGTGTAAAGTTTTGGTTGATGCTGATACGATTAGTCGCTGCAAGTTTTAGCCTCTTTGATGCAAGTTGCAGCGTTCCCATCATCTCAAAGTTGTCACTTTTTGTCTTGCCACCTTTGGACGATAGAGCAGAATTTAGTTTGTGTGCAACGATATTTGGATTGAAATTTTCTATATCATTCCATTCAAGTATACTCTTTGACGGTAGCGTTTCAAAGATGTAATTTAGCGCATTGATAACAAAATTTGCACTGATATTTTTAGGCTCAAGTAGCGCAAGATTATAGATAAATAGTAATAAAGCTGTTCTGTAATTTTTAGATGTATTTTCAACGGAGAGTAGATACAAACCAAGCAACCTCACTATGAATGTTAGTCTCTCTTTGTCTTGTATTAATGTTTCATCTTGAATTAATGGTTGATACTGAAACTCTTGTACCAGAGCATCTATTCGCTCCTCTAATAAGTTTATCGTAATGTCGTAGAAGGCATCCTTTTGAGTCGTGTTATTTAGATGTATGTAGCGCAGTACCTTGTTGAAGTTTTCGTCGATATAATCAATTCTAAGGTCAAGCCATAATGGAGTTGAAGAATTTGTTGCCATAGTTTTTTTAGTTTTAAGGATTTATTTTCCGTAAAGATACAAAATTATTTTTACAATCCTGCTGACTTAGCAACGACAGTTGCTACTTTGTCGGGGTAACAGGATTTGAATGGCTTTAGCCATCATCGAGGGTGTGCCGTAGTCAAACGCAGTTTGGTTCGGAAATACACACCCGAGATAACCTGCCTTAAACGAATCGTGAGACCTCGAGCGAGTTGACCAATAAGCCCTATTTTGACCAATAAGCCTAATTTACAAAAAAAAGAGGAAGATTTCTCTTCCTCTTGTCGGGGTAACAGGATTCGAACCTGTGACCCTCTGGTCCCAAACCAGATGCGCTAACCGGACTGCGCTACACCCCGTTGTTGTATTGCGAGTGCAAAGGTAGGCAAAATTTTTAATCCTGCAAACTTTTTTAAGATTTTTTTTTAATTTTTTTAAGTTCTCATCCCCGCAGAATGCTCTTTTATGCTAATTATTACGCAGTTACGCATTTTGAGAAATTTTTACTATTTTTGTGCTAAATAGCACTGCATATGCGTAGATTGATTCTGTTTGTACTCTGTTTGTCACTTCTTGTGGGCTGCAATAGCGACTCTGGTTTGCAAGAGGAGGTGGAGTTTATCCCTGAGCAAGATCGTGAGGCGGTGCTATCTCTCTACCGTGCTTTAGGTGGAGAGCAGTGGACGGTCAGTACTAATTGGGGCTAGGAGAGGCCTTTGGAGGAGTGGTATGGCGTCTATACATATCAAGGTAGGGTCTATGCTATAGACCTCTCGGCAAATAACTTAAGCGGAACACTGCCAGAGGCTGTCTCTACGATGGATGCGCTCAAGTACTTAAATCTCTCGTCAAATAATATCACTGGCTCTATCCCAGAGTGCTATGGAGAGTTGCAGAGTCTTGCTCAGCTGTCGCTATATAATAATAGAATGTCGGGGGAGATACCAGCTTCACTTTGCAATACGCCTGGTTGGAACTACACTTGGGGGTATGCTGTAGTTGGCAATCGCTATAATCGCTTTAACCTCTATGGCTGCGGCATTACTGCGCCAACATTGTCGCTTACGCTGACAGATGGGCAGACTCTTAGTGTGGATAGTGACTACTACGCGCGTAATAGGTATACGATACTTTTTCAGTGGTCAGACGAGTATACGGACTTTATCCCAACGCTAAAGACGCTCTATGACCGTTATCGCGGCTTTGGACTTGATATTGTCAGCTGGACGCCGAGTGATAGCAAGGTTGCGGAGTATGCTGTTGAGTGGCCTGTGGCGCAAGTGTCGGAGGATTGCCCACTCTCGGAGTATAATGACAACTACTACCCAGTAGGACTCTATCCTACCGTTACTATGTTTGACTCTGCGGGGCGATTAGTCTTTAGTGATACTGTTGAGAGTCGCGGAAATATAGTCTCTGTGGTAGATGCTCTTTTTGCAGATATTGTCAATGCTGACCTCTATACCTCTACTGACTTTTCGGCGGACGGTACGGTGCATACACTTCAGCGGGCGTCAGCAGGTGAGGGCATAGATATCGTTATTATGGGTGACGGATTTTCTGACCGTATGATTGCTGACGGACGATATGCTGAGCGTATGACGCTTGCGGCAGATGCACTCTTTAGTCAGGCTCCGATGTCGCACTTTAGAGAGTTGTTCAATGTATACTATGTCGATGTGGTCTCGGCCAATGAGTGTTTTGCTTTTAACGCCACAACTGCACTGAGGAGTCAATTTGGCGAGGGTACGCTTATTACGGGCGATGATAAACGATGCTTTGACTATGCTCAGAAGGCGACAGATACTCCGTTAGACGACCTTCTTGTTGTCGTTGTGCTCAATAGCGACCGCTATGCCGGTACGACATATATGTATTATCCACACTCTGTAGCTGACGGTGCGGGAGGAGCTATAGCCTATGTGCCGATAGGGCAGAGCGAGGAGATGTTCACAGCTCTTGTATGCCACGAGGCTGTAGGGCACGGCTTTGCTAAACTGGATGATGAATATACCCTTGAAGGTATGGGGGCAATGCCTTTGGAGCATAAAGATTTCCGTAAAAGCAGAGAGGAGTACGGCTGGTTGAAAAATACGGATGTCTATCATAATCCTCGCTTTGTTAAATGGTCACATCTGTTGCAGTTGCCTCGTTATGTAAATAGTGGATTGGGCGCATTTGAGGGAGCGGCATCTTATGCTACTGGAATATACCGCCCCACAGAGCAAAGTATTATGAATATGAATGTTGGAGGCTTTAACCCTCCGTCCCGCGAGGCTATATACCGCCGTATTCATAACCTCGCTTATGGTGAAAAGTGGAACTATGACCTTGAAGCCTTTCTAAACTATGACCTTACTAATATTCTGTCCGATATGTCGCAAATTACTGTGTTAAGTTCTGAAAACCAGTTGTTTATGCCAACACATTCTCCAATTATGCGTAGTTGTAGAACTCTGTATAGATAAAATAAATAAATTTTTAACTAAATTTATTTCTATTTTCGAGAACAACCGTAGGAAAAATTTACTATTTTTGCACTTCAGAAAACAGAACACACACTAAAATGAAAGGTAGAGTAAAATGGTTTGACAGCAAAAAGGGCTTTGGTTTCCTTATTTGCGAAGATGGTAAAGAGGTTTTTGTTCACTTCTCTGGTATTATCAAGGAGGGTTTTAAGGCTCTTGTAGAGGGACAGCGTGTAGAGTTTGAGATTGAGGCTGTAGATCGTGGTGAGCAGGCTATCAATGTCGTAGTTATACCAAAGGACTCAGAGTAGTTTAGTTTTATTAGATAGGGCATAAAGAAAATCCAGCTATTAGACCATAGCTGGATTTTTTTTATTAACGACCTCTCTTACTGAAGAATAGTAAGTTCAGCCTTGTTGTTGTCCATATTTGGCATTGTCAGGCCGATGTGCGCACCGATATATGTAGGGTCGCAAACGGTAAACTTCTTGCCATTAACATTAAAGTAGTCGCCATAAGGGCCCTCCTTGAAACATACGGCTGTTGCCAAGTGGCCAGGGTATGATACAAGGGCAACCTCAAGACCCATAATCTCTCTTACAAGTATTGAGTAGAGTATAGAGCGGTCCTCACAATCTGAATATGGATAGAAGAGGGTCTCATCTCCAAACAGAGAGCGCTCGTATCCAAACTGCTGCTGGTCGGTCTTATACTGGAAACCTGTCTGCACGAAGTTGATAAGGATATTTGCCGCTGTAGCCTCATTCTTGCCCTCGATAGCCTTGCAAAGTACCGGATAGAGTGCAGCCTTCGCCTCTGCGCTGAGTGAGGTGTATGAGAAGATATCCCAAGATGTGCGAGGGAAGGTGTTGTAGAAGTCCATAAGGTTCTTGTTAGCTGCGAAGCTGACATTTGCCTCTGGATACTTTAACGACATATGCTTGCGTGCAGCAGTTGGCGCATAAGGGAAGCGTGGCTGCTCGTTAATGTTGATGCTAAAGCCCTGCTCGCCTGGGAATGCAGCCTGACATACATTGATACTGCTGCCTGCAAAGTCGCTGTCAAGTAGATAGTAAGAGAGTCCGTCCAACTTGTAGTATGGTGCTCGGTAGATTATAGACTGCGAAGGGAAGAGGAGATAAATCTTGTTATTACTTCTGCCGATACGAATCTTATAACCAGCCTGAGTCATCAGAAATGCCTGCAAAATCTTTGTGTTGTTAGTGTGCTGAGCCTCGCAGAACTCCTCAGAGACCTTTTTTGTGAGCTGGTAGTAGCCCCAGTCACATAGACGCAGCGAGTCACGCAGGGCGATACAATCAGCAAGCATAAGGTCATACCTGCCGTCGGCAAGTTTTGTCCACGCCTTTGACACAGAGAGCTCAGAAGCATCTGCAAGCTGTACTTCGCCTGTGCCAGGCTTGAGACGGATGTTGCAAGTTGCGCCGTAGAAGTTTACTGGCATCTTGAGAATTAGCGGCTCATCCTCAGGCCTTACCTCTGGAACATCAATTTTTGGCATCTTTGGAACTACGGGCTTTGGCATAGGCTTCAGTCCGCCAAAGACTATTGGCTTTGGAGAGATAGGCTTGTCGGCAATGCGTGGAGGTGCAACGGGCTGTACTGGTGGGTCAATCTTTGGCGGGTCGATAGATGGCGCAAGCTGACGCTCCTCCCAAGCCTGCTTAAGAAACTCTGCATACTCGGCGTTTGCCTTTTTGCGGAAGTCGGCATACTCCTGCTTAGCCTTGTTCTTAAACTGTCTCATCTCAAGTAGAGCCTGGCGGCGGAACTCATCCATACTCTGCTCTTGAGCCATTGCGGTTGAGGCGATAAGGATTGCCGAGATTGTTAGTAGTACTCTTTTCATAGTATAGAGTTTATGTATGTACTATAGATTGCTACCTTTAGAAAAGCCGCCGACCGCACGATGTGGGGCCAGCGGCTGATTTTGGTTGATGTCGACGACTAATTAGTTGCCCTTTACCATCTCGTCAATCTCCTTCTCAAGAGCCTCGCTGGCAGCAGCTGCAAGCATATCGTGAACCTTGTCGTAGTTGTAAGCGTACATAGCACGAACCTCTACATTCTTAGTCTTAAGCTCACGGTATACAGTAACAACCTTAATGCCGCGTGGCAGACGGTTAGAGATAACCTCCTTAGTACGGTTGAGAACCTTATCTACAGAGACAGCCTTGTCAAGGTTCTGCTGCTTGTTAGCCAGATCGTTCTGGATAATAGCAGTAATCTCTGTGTCAAGCTGCTCAAGGGCGTTCATCTTAACACCGCGCATCACTGAGAGCTGTGCAGCCTTAAAGGTCTGGCCAACTGCTGTAGACTCGCCAAATACATAGAGAGGCTCACCCTCGTTGTTTACCTTCTTTGCATACTCCTTCTGCATAATAATCTGCTCTGCCATAGTGGAGTTGCCTGGAGCAACCTTCCAACCCTCTGCAGTCCAAGCAGCAACCTCAGACTTAACAGCCTTGAGCTGCTTCTTAGTTGGCTGTGCGTTAACAGCTGAAATACCTACGATTGCTGCGAGCAATACTACAAGAATCTTTTTCATAATAGATAAAATTTAAGTGGTTAATAAATATTGTAAACTCTAATTTGTTTCGTTCGCTTTACTATATAGAGCAAGGTACGAAAAAAATATTGCAAAAAATGTAAAGTTTTTTTGACATTTTTTTATTTCTGCTCTTTTACAGCACTAATTTCAGACCTTTTGAAGGCGCAAGTAAGCCTAATTTCTACATTGTGCCCGACCTCTCGTTTCAACTTCATCAGCACTATTGTTCTACCAAGCTGAGACTTTGCCACTTGGGCCTTGTCGCTATGAATGCTCTGAGCTGCGAGAGTTTTGCAGTTGTTAAGGGCCATAGCCTGTGCTATATTATCCCTTATGCTCTTGCCCTCGGCGGTCACTATTATATATATAGGTGTGCCGTCGCTGCTACTAATTGCCTCTTTATACTCATAGACCTTTATGGCCTGCTCCTCGATGGTTGTTCCAGTAATAGCACTCTGCCAGTCATCGGCTTTCAACTCTTTTACCTCGCGCTTTACCTCCTTCAGAGCCTTTTTGCTAATCTCTGCGTAAAGAGGGGAGATAGTTAAAATGGAGAGTAGGATAATAGATAGGATGCGTCTCATAGGCGAATAATTTTATAATCATAGTACAAATGTATGTAAAATATTAGAAAAATCAAATAATTTCAGTAAATTTGTGCAACAGTAGTGAAGCGTCGGTTAACGCATCACCAGTAGTGGTAAATAGCTAAACTTTGTGTGATTTGATATAGTCTTATTTATCTTTTTGTGAGAGGACAAGAGGTGTATGATTTCGTCTTATTAAAACAATTTTAAGAATAACAGAAAACCTAAAAACTATGAAAAGAGTCTTATTATTTTTGGCAATGCTGTTGCCATTAACTGCTTGGGCGCAGGTAGAGGTTACCACAATGCGCACCAATGGCCTTGTAAATCCTATGGGTATCTCTTCTGTTGATGCTCCTGTTTTGAGTTGGATTGTTTCATCGCAGAGTGATAATGCTCTACAGAGTGCCTATGAGGTCACTGTTACCTCTAAGGGCCGTAAGGTGTGGAGTAGTGGTAAGGTTATCTCTGATAACTCTACGGCTGTGAAGTACGAGGGCGAGCTGAAGGCTGACACCCGCTACGATTGGACCTTGAGGGTGTGGGATAACCACGGCAATGTGAGCAAGCGTAAGGGCGCATTTTGGCAGACAGGCATTACTCCAAAGGATTGGAGTGCAAAGTGGATTGGCGTTGCTAACCAGCAACCTACGCCTATATATCTTCGTGGCGAGGGGGTCTTGAATAAAAAGATTCGTCGCGCTACGGCATATATCTCTGCACACGGTATCTATGAGGCATTTATCAATGGTGTACGCGTAGGCGACAAGCAGCTTACACCGGGTTGGACATCGTATAACAAGCATATTCAGTATCAGGCTTTTGATGTGACAACACTTCTGCGCAGTGGTAAGAATGCTGTTGCGGCTGTTGTGACTCCGGGTTGGTACTCTGGTGGTATGAACTATGGCAAGGTTGAGAAACGATTCTACTATACTCGCGATGTAGCACTGCTTCTTCAGATTAATGTTGAGTATACTGATGGCTCAAAGGCTACTATTGTAAAGAGTGACGATAGTTGGAAGATTGCAGGTGTTGAGGCTAAGGCCGAGGGTATTACCTTCGCAAACATCTATGATGGCCAGACTATTGACGCCCGCCTGCGTGACAACAGTTGGAAGACAGCTGCTGTTAAGGATGAGTGTTGGAAGGCAGTTCAGACTCTGAACTTCGGTACAGAGAATGTTATTGAGACGCTCAACGAGCCAGTTATTAAGAATACCCCTATCAAGGCTGTTAAGTATATCGTTACGCCAAAGGGCGAGAAGGTTATTGACTTTGGTCAGAATATTGTCGGCTGGGAGCGTGTTCAGATAAAGGGTAAGAGTGGCGATGTGGTAAAGATTTCTCACGCCGAGGTGCTTGATAAGCACGGCAACTTCTACACCGTAAACCTTCGTCGCGCAAAGGCTACAAGTACATATATCCTTAGCGGTGGAGAGGATGTTTTTGAGCCTAATCACACTTTCTACGGCTTCCGATATATCCGTGTTGAGGGCGTAGAGGACGACCTTAACCTTGCAGACTACGAGGCTATACCTGTCTGGTCTGGTTTTGATAATGTAGGTAGCTTTGAGTGCTCAAATCCTATTATCAACCAGCTCCAGAGTAATATCTGGTGGGGTTTTCACGATAACTTTGTGGATGTGCCGACAGACTGTCCACAGCGAGATGAGCGACTTGGCTGGACAGGCGATGCACAGGTATTCTTCCGCACAGCATCGTTCCTCGGTCGTGTAGATACCTTCTTCCGTAAGTGGCTTGCAGACCTTGCTGTAGACCAGCACGCTGACGGCGGTGTGCCAAAGGTTATTCCGGATACCTTCCCTAACTCAAATGGCCGCGTAGGTGCTGTTGGTTGGGCAGATGCAGCAACTATTATCCCTTGGTTGCACTATCAGGCTTATGGAAACATCTCTGTACTTGAGGCTCAGTACGACAGTATGAAGGCTTGGGTAGATTATCAGGTTGCACATAGCACAAATTGGTTGTGGAACGATGATTTTAATAACCACTATGGCGATTGGTTGTTCTGGACAAAGAATAACGATAGAGATGGTCAGGCGGCTGTAACAAATAAGTTCCTGCTCTGTCAGTGCTTCTTCGTCGGCTCGGCTGATATTATGTATAACACAGCAAAGCTGTTAGGCAAGTCGGAGGATGCGGCATACTATGGCGATGTAGCTGCAAAGGCTCGTCAGGCATTTATGGATGAGTATGTATCTCCAAATGGCCTTGTTTCGTCTGACACTCAGACTGCCTATGTGCTTGCTCTGCACTTTAATATCCTGCCAGAGAATCTTCGCGCGCAGGCTGTTGAGCGTCTTGCCAAGAATATTGCTCGCTATAAGAACCATATCACAACAGGCTTCCTCGGCACTCCGCATATCTGTAATGTGCTGACCGATAATGGCAGAAGCGATGTAGCTTATAAACTGCTGATGCAGGATACTTGTCCAAGTTGGATCTATCCAGTGAAGATGGGCGCAACAACTATCTGGGAGCGTTGGGATAGTATGCTTAAGGATGGAACAATTCCAAACAACGGTATGAACTCGTTCAACCACTACTCATACGGTGCTATCGGCGACTGGTTGTATCGTAGCGCAGTGGGCATCCGCGAGAGCGCAGCGGGCTATAAGAGTATTACCATTTGCCCACATACTGGTGGCGACTTTGAGTATATGAAGGCCCGCACACAGACCCCTTATGGCGATGTTGCTGCAGGTTGGACCGCTCAGAGTAATACGCTCAAGAGTCTCGATGTTGAGATACCGTTCAATACAACGGCTACTGTTAAGGTCCCTGCTCCAAACAAGGAGGCGGTAACCTGCTCGTCAGGTGTTCAACCAACGGATTATGCTGATGGCTATGCGATATTCAATGTCGGAAGCGGTAAGTACTCTTTCACAGTAAAATAAAAAATTAGGAGCTTGATTTTCAGGCTCCTAATTTTTATGCCTTTGGCCGTTAGCCGTTAGCCATTAGCTATATAAAGGCTAATAGCCAATGGCCAATAGCTAATAGCTAATGAGTAAAGACCTTTCCGAACTGCTTCTCGCGCTTCTCGTAGGCAAGGCGAGAGGTGGTCGGATATTTCAACTTCTCAAACTCTGCCACGGCGTTCTCAATGTCGCCAAGGAGCATATCTGCCATATCGCGAGTCATACCTTGACGCACAACTACGCGCATTACGACCATATCCTCAATGCTCTTTGGCATTGTGTAGGCAGGCACCATCCATCCGCTCTGCTGAAGAACGGACTGAAGGTCGTAGAGGGTCCACTTGGCTGTCTTGTCGTACTCTGGGTTCATATACCAGATAAATAGAGGATTGTCTACCGCGTCAGAGTAGTTCTTAAAGCACTTCATCTTGCCAATCTTGCTGTGGCAGTAGGATGCAATCTCCATAGCCTCACTCTGCACCTGCTTATATCCCTCAAATCCGTAGCGGATAAAGTTGTAGTACTGACCCAAAATCTGCGCAGCAGGGCGAGAGAAGTTAAGGCCTACCTGTGAGATATTTGCGCCCAAGTAGTTGACACTGAACGACATCTGCTCTGGAAGATACTTCTTCTCTTTCCATACAACCCAACCAAGACCAGGGTATACAAGTCCATACTTGTGACCCGAAGTAGAGATAGACCATACCCACTTGAGTCTGAAGTCCCATTTGTGGTCGGGCTTGATAAATGGAAGGATAAATCCACCCGAGGCGGCATCTACATGAATTGGGATGTTGTAGCCCGTCTTGGCGTTGAACTTGTCAAGCTCCTTGTCAAGTGCCTCAATGTCGTCGTTAAGTCCTGTCCAAGTAACGCCCGCGATAGGAACGATGCAGATAGTATTCTCATCGCACAGCTTTATAGCCTCCTCAGCACAGAGTGTAGGCTTGTCAAGCGAGATTGGCACTGTTCGCATCTCTACATCCCACAGCTGGCAGAACTTCTCCCACACAACCTGAAAGGCGGTGCTCATCACAAGGTTTGGCTTGCTGCAACTCTTACCCTCCGCCTTGCGCTTTGCCTTCCAGCGCAATAGGGCAGCCACACCTCCGAGCATACAGGCCTCTGATGAGCCAATGCCCACAGCACCTGTCTTCCACTTCCCACTCTCGGGACTGTTCCAGAGCTTGGCGATGATGTTTATGCACCTACCGCACATAACCGCCACGCGCGGGTACTCTGTCTGGTCAATGTAGTTGATGTTTATCGCCTCGTTCATCAGTTTTGTGGCATACCTATCCATATAGGTTGTAACAAATGTGGCGAGGTTTAACCTCGGCTGTGTCTGCGGATATGTCTCATCCTTGACCACCTGATATGCCACCTCTGGCTCGCATCCCTTCTGCGGGATAGACTCTACTGGCGCACTATAGAGCGCCGAACTTGTTGTTTTTGTACTCATAGCAAAAAAAATATGGATTACAAACCAGTTGCAATCCATAAACCGAGCCAAATTATTCTCTACTCCTCGACAATCGTTATTGAGAAGATAAGGTCTCCTGGGCGGATGTCGTCAATAACATCAACTCCATCTACAACCTTGCCGAAGCAGGTATGCACACCGTCAAGGTGCTGTGTGTTGCTGCGATTGTGGCAGATGAAGAACTGCGAGCCTCCAGTGTCCTTGCCACGATGAGCCATAGAGAGCACTCCGCGCTCGTGATACTGACGCTCTGCGCTTGTCTCGCAAGGGATTGTCCATCCTGGACCACCTGCGCCATTGCCAATAGGGCAACCACCCTGAATAACAAAGTTTGGAATCACGCGGTGGAATGTCAGTCCGTCGTAGAAGCGAGACTGGGCAAGTTTAACAAAGTTTGCTACGGTGATAGGTGTCTCATTCTCGTAGAGCTCCGCCTTCATATCACCCTTTTCTGTTGAGATAATTGCGTATTTCATTTTTTTTGAGCTTTTGGCTGTTAGCTATTAGCTATTGGTCTGTTTTGTCTGGGAAGCTAATGGCCAAAGGCTAACGGCTAATAGCTGTTATTGTAGTGATTTAATTAACTGCTCGGCAAGCTGCGGCATACCTATGGCAGCGCGCTCGCGGATATGTGTTACAGGGTTGCGGCTGTGAATTTTTAGCTCCGCAGGGTCTACAACATAGATTGGTACGCTGCTGTCGCGTACATACTGCACAAGGCTTGCGGCAGGGTAGACTACAAGCGAAGTTCCCACAACGATAAGTATGTCGGCACTATTGACAATGGCAGCCGCCTGCTCAAACATCGGCACTGCCTCGCCAAAGAAGACGATGTGCGGACGCAGTAACGACCCATCTGGTGCGGTATCTGTTAGTCCCTGCTCCCAGCCCTCAATAGGTACGATTAGGTCGGGATTTGCGCTGCTGCGTAGTTTTGTAATCTCGCCGTGAAGGTGTGTTATGCGTGTAGAGCCTGCGCGCTCGTGTAGGTCGTCTACATTCTGCGTAACAACCTCTACATCAAAGTGTTTCTCAAGCTCTGCAATGGCAGTATGCGCAGCGTTAGGCTCTTTTGAGAGTACATCGCGACGACGCATATTGTAGAAGGATATGACCTTCTCTCTGTCGCGAACAATAGCCTCGGCAGTACATACCTCCTCAATGCTGTAGTTCTCCCACAGTCCGTCTGAATCGCGGAAGGTGCTAATGCCACTGTCGGCACTCACTCCCGCACCAGTGAAAACAACGATTTTCTTAGCCATAATGTTTAGCGTTTGAAGTAGATGTCAAGAAGCTCCTTGGCGGCAATAAACGAGCTGAGCTGAGCATTGAGCACGCGCTGCTCAACCTCGCCAATGCGACCCTCAATCTCTGGGTTGAGGTAGAAACTGCTCTTCAGAGCCTCGTTAATACTCTCGTACATCCAATATTTGTTCTGCTCGTTGCGGTGAGCCTCAAAATATCCGTTACGCTTGATATGCTCAAGGTAGTCCTCAACGCCGCTCCAAACCTCCTCAAGACCTGTCTTCTCTACAGATGAGCAGGTAAATACCTTTGCAGCCCAACCAGACTCTGGAAGAGGGAAGAGGTGTAACGCATTCTGATACTGAACTTTAGCAAGGTTTGCCTTGTGAACATTCTCGCCATCGGCCTTTGTGATAACCATAATATCTGCCATCTCCATAATACCGCGCTTAATGCCCTGCAACTCGTCTCCAGCACCAGATATCTGAAGCATCATAAACATATCTACCATAGAGTGAACAGCAGTCTCAGACTGACCCACGCCCACAGTCTCAATAAATATCACATCAAAGCCAGCTGCCTCGCATAGAACAATGCTCTCGCGGGTCTTGCGAGCCACGCCTCCGAGTGAGCCAGCCGATGGCGAAGGGCGTACAAAGACATCGGGGTTGTTGCAGATGCTCTCCATACGAGTTTTATCTCCCAAAATTGAGCCACCACTGCGCTCTGAACTTGGGTCAATAGCAAGCACGGCAAGACGATGGTGCATAGATGTAACCATATTTCCCACAGCCTCAATAAATGTAGACTTGCCTGCACCTGGTACGCCGGTGATACCTATGCGGATAGAGTTGCCAGCATAGGGTAGACATCGCTCAATAATCTCCTGCGCCTGTGCATAGTGGTCGGGGTTGTTGCTCTCAATAAGGGTTATTGCCTGCGAGAGAATAGTGATGTTGTGGTTAAGTATCCCCTCTACATAGTCGTCTGTAGTAAGCTTGCGCTTGCGCTTGCGGACAAAGTAGGGGTTTACTATCGGTTGGTCGTCTACGCCTGTGGTGACAGCAAGTGCGCTATCGTGGTGAGTATCAAGATACTCATTCTCGTAGTGTTCTATCTTTGTGAAGTCCATTGTTGTATGATATTTTCAATTTTACTCTTGTCTAATGTCTGAGGATTTCCCTGCCACAAAACCCTCTGCTTGTGGTCTAAAATAACTCCAAATGGGGCATACTCAACGCCAAACCTATGGAAGATTTCGTCAGCCTCCATCACTACCATAGTTCCACTTTTTGAGATATCTACCAACCACTTTTCACACTCTTTTTCGCCCTCTTTTGTAAAGAGTGTTGCCGATATGGCGTCGTTGCTCTTTATAAGCTCTAACACCTTTGGTGCAGATACCTCACAAGGTCGAGATGGGGAGTGAACAAATCCCATATAGAGATACTTCCCCTCCTCAATCTGAACTTTGAAGCTCTTCACTCTGGGTGCACGCTCGCCAATCGCCACATTTTGTGCCGAAACATAGCCCAGATTGAGCAGAAATGCAAAAAGTATAGCCGTTTTTATCCTCATATAGGCTACGAAGATAGATAAATTTCATTAAAAAAACAAGTAGTTTGATAAATAGATGTTTTTTACGAAAATTAGTGTTGAATAATTTTTTTTACCCCGAAAAAATAGCTATCTTTGCGAGGTTTAGAATCAAACTTTTAATAATATATTTTTAACTTACTTAAAACACTATTTACTATGAAAGTATCTCACATTGAGCATCTCGGTATCGCAGTTAAGAGCCTTGATGAAGCTATCCCTTACTGGGAGAATGTATTGGGTCTAAAGTGCTACAAGATTGAGGAGGTTGCTGACCAGAAGGTTCGCACTGCATTCTTTATGCTTGGCCAGACTAAGATTGAGCTTTTAGAGCCTACTTGCGAGGAGTCTACTATCGCTAAGTTTATCGAGAACCGCGGTATCGGTATTCACCACATGGCACTCGCTTGCGAGAATATCGAGGAGCAGCTTGCAGATGCAACAGAGAAGGGTCTTCGTCTTATCGACGCTACTCCACGCAAGGGCGCAGACGATATGACTATCGCATTCCTCCATCCAAAGTCAACTCAGGGTATTCTTACAGAGTTGTGTGAAAAGAAGTAATTTTTTAATTTCATAAATACTATGAGCGAAATTCAGAATAAAATCAACAAACTCATCGAGAACCGCGAAACGGCTCGTTTGGGTGGTGGCGAGAAGGCCATTGAGAAGCAGCACGAGAAGGGTAAGTTCACAGCTCGTGAGCGTATTGAGATGTTGCTTGATGAGGGTAGCTTTGAGGAGTTTGATATGTTCGTAACACACCGTTGCTACGACTTTGGTATGGAGAAGAAGCACACCTTTGGTGATGGTGTTGTAACTGGTTACGGTACTATTGATGGTCGTCTTGTTTATGTATTCGCACAGGACTTTACAGTAACTGCTGGTTCACTTTCACTTGCTCTAGCGGACAAGATTTGCAAGGTTATGGATATGGCTATGCGCAATGGCGCTCCTTGCATCGGTCTTAACGACTCAGGTGGTGCTCGTATTCAGGAGGGTGTAAACGCTCTTGCAGGTTACGCAAATATCTTCCAGCGCAATGTTATGGCTTCTGGCGTTATCCCACAGATTTCTGCTATCTTTGGTCCTTGCGCAGGTGGTGCTGTTTACTCTCCAGCTCTTACCGACTTCATTATCATGAAGAAGAACACCTCAAATATGTTCCTTACTGGTCCTAAGGTTGTAAAGACCGTTACTGGCGAGGATGTAACTCAGGAGCAGCTTGGTGGTGCAACTGTTCACGCCTCTAAATCTGGTGTTGCTCAGTTCGCAGTAGATACTGAGGAGGAGGGTATTGCTCTTATCCGCAAGCTCATCTCTTATATGCCACAGAACAATATGGAGGATGCTCCTCTTGCAGTTTGCACAGATAGCATCGCTCGTCTTGAGGACTCTCTGAACGAGATTATCCCAGAGAATCCAAATCAGGCATACGATATGTACGAGGTTATCAAGGCTATCGTTGATAATGGCGACTACCTTGAGTCATCTGCAGCTTATGCAAAGAATATCATCACTTGCTTTGCTCGCTTCAACGGCCAGAGCGTAGGTATTATCGCAAACCAGCCTAAGTTTATGGCAGGTGTTCTCGATATCAACGCTTCTCGTAAGGCTGCACGCTTTGTTCGCTTCTGCGACGCGTTCAACATTCCTATCGTAACCCTTGTAGATGTTCCAGGCTTCCTTCCAGGTACTACTCAGGAGTATGGTGGCGTAATTACTCACGGTGCAAAGCTTCTGTTTGCATACTGCGAGGCTACAGTGCCAAAGGTAACTGTTACCCTTCGTAAGGCTTACGGTGGTGCATACATCGTTATGTCATCTAAGCACATCCGTGGCGATATCAACTACGCTTGGCCAATGGCTGAGATTGCAGTTATGGGTGCAAGCGGTGCTGTTGAGGTTCTTCACGCAAAGGCACTTGCTGCATTTACCGACCCAGCTGAGAAGGCTAAGTTTATTGCAGAGAAGGAGCAGGAGTACAAGGATCTGTTCTCTAATCCATACAACGCAGCTCGTTACGGCTATATTGACGATGTTATTGAGCCTCGTAATACCCGTTTCCGTATTATCCGCGCTCTTCAGTCACTTGCTACAAAGCGTCTGCAGAACCCTGCAAAGAAACACTCTAACATTCCATTGTAAAAACCGTTTGATTTATGGATAAATTTGCAAATGTTGGTTGGTCCGAGATGTTGCTTATGGCGCTTATCGGCTTCCTTTTGGTCTTTGTAGTGCTTGTATTGCTTATCTATATTATGAAGGCAATGGGTTGGTTCTTTACCCGCGAGCACAAGGCTAAGGTTGCTGCATCAGCTGCTACACCGCACGCTCACGACCACGCAATCAGCGACCAGGAGCTTGCTGCGGCTATTATCACCGCGCTCAAGCTCTACAAGAGCAACCTGCACGATCAGGAGTCTGAGATGATTACTATCAGCCGCATCGCTCGTGCATACTCGCCTTGGAACTCAAAAATTCACGGACTTACTCAGGTACCTGAGAAAAAATAATTTGAACGCAATATGAAAAAATATTCATTGAAAATCAACGGCAATCAATACGAGGTAAAGATTGACGATATTAACGAGGCTTCTACTTTGGCTCATGTTACTGTAAACGGCACAAAGTACGATGTAGAGATTGAGGGTGGTAAGGCTACAGGCACAAAGAAGCCTGCCGTAGCTCCTGCTCCACAGGCTACAGGCCTCTCTGTAACTCCAAAGACTCCTATCGCATCAAAGCCTGCAGCAGCTCCTGCAGCGACTGGTGCAAAGGTTACTTGCCCACTGCCAGGTACTGTTATCTCTATCAATGTTAAGGAGGGTGACACTGTAGCAGCTGGTCAGACACTTCTGGTGCTTGAGGCGATGAAGATGGAGAACAATATTGACGCTGAGCGCGGCGGTGTTGTTAAGCAGATTCTCGTTGCTGCAGGTGCAACCGTTATGGAGGGTGATGTATTAATCGTAATAGAGTAAACTATGAGTACTTTATTGCAGTCAGGTAACTTTATTGTCGAGAGTCTCGGTACATTTGTTGAGACCTCGGGATTTATGGCATTCTTTGAGGGCGAGGGCTGGAAATTCTTGGTTATGCTTGGAATAGCTTGCTTCCTTCTCTACCTTGCCATAAAGAAGCAGTACGAGCCGCTGTTGCTTCTGCCAATTGCATTCGGTATGCTCCTTACAAACCTTCCTGGAGCAGAGATGTATCACGCAGAGCTATTTGCAGGCGGCCATGTACATTGGGACATCTTTGTAGACAATGCTGGTCTTATTGACTACCTCTACTTGGGTGTGAAGCTCGGTATCTATCCGTGTCTTATCTTCGTTGGCGTAGGTGCTATGACCGACTTCGGTCCGCTGATTGCTAATCCAAAGAGTTTCCTTCTTGGTGCAGCAGCACAGCTCGGTATCTTCGCTACTTTCCTTGGTGCTTATGCTCTTGGTTTTACCCCTAATGAGTGTGGTAGTATCGGTATTATTGGTGGTGCAGATGGCCCAACATCTATCTTCCTTACCGCTCGCCTTGCTCCAGAGCTCCTTGGTCCTATCGCTATTGCTGCCTACTCTTATATGGCTCTTGTGCCAGTTATCCAGCCACCGATTATGCGCGCGCTGACAACTGAAAAGGAGCGTAAGATTAGAATGTCACAGCTTCGTCAGGTATCAAAGACCGAGAAGATTCTCTTCCCTGTAATCATCGCTATCGTTATCTCTATCCTCCTTCCATCTGCAGCTCCACTTGTAGGCTGTCTGATGCTTGGTAACCTTATGAAGGAGTGCGGCGTTGTAGACCGTCTTTCAAAGACTGTTCAGAACGAGCTGATGAATATCGTGGTTATCTTCCTCGGTATCTCTGTAGGTGCTACTGCTACTGCAGCATCATTCCTTAACTTTAAGACTTTGGGTATCCTCGTTCTTGGTATCCTTGCATTTAGTTTTGGTTCTGCAAGTGGTGTTGTTCTTGCTAAGATTATGAACCTCTTTGCTAAGGAGGGTAAGAAGATTAACCCACTTATCGGTTCTGCTGGTGTATCTGCAGTGCCTATGGCTGCTCGTGTTTCACAGACCGAGGGTCAGAAGGCTGATCCATCAAACTTCCTTTTGATGCACGCTATGGGTCCAAATGTAGCGGGCGTTGTAGGTTCTGCGGTTGCTGCGGGTATCTTGCTTGCCTTCCTCGGATAATTTTGTCGTGATAGGGGGCGGGGTATTGTCTTCCGCTAACCTATATCAGTAAAGGGTAGTACTTGTGGTACGACCCTTTGCTGTTTTATATGCCGAGTGGGGCACTGTTCAGAGAGTATAGGGTAAGATGTAACACTATGTAACACGATGTAACAGCACGACACACCCCCTGTTACAGCGTTACATTGTGTATTACAACCCACCGTGCGGATAGTCTTGCACTCTGTCAAGGGGTGACCGACCGACGAAAGTATAGGGGTTTGGTCGGTCGGTCACCTGACCATTGGCCTGCTGACTCAATAGAGAAGTTAAGGAATTTAGGGAGTTTAGGGAATTTAGTGACTATTTCCCTAATCTCCTTACTCAGCTGAGTATAGAGTGACCGACCGACGAAAGTATAGGGTTTTGGTCGGTCGGTCACTTGACCATTAGCCTATTGACTCAATAGGGAAATTAATGAAGTTAAGGAATTTAGGGAGTTTAGGGAATTTAGTGACTATTTCCCTAATCTCCTTACTCAGCTGAGATAGAGTGACCGACCGACCAAAGTATAGGGTTTTGGTCGGTCGGTCACCTGACCATTGGCCTACTGACTCAATAAAGAATTTAATGAAGTTAAGGAATTTAGGGAGCTTAGTGACTATTTCGCTAATCTCACTAATTTCCCTATACTCCTTACTTACTGAGTATAGAGTGTAACAATGTCACAATGTCACGCCGTCACAGGGGTGTGTAACCAGTGTTACAAGTGACAGTGTGTTACACGATGTTACACCTGTTACAAGTGTTACACCGTTACAGCACAACAACCTCCGTCCGATATCACAAGCCTCGCCCTTTGATGACGACGATGTGCAGTACGACTATAGCACTCCCTTTGACGACGACTGCCCATTCTGAGAAGAGTTGAGAGGGTGACCGACCGACCAAAGTATAGGGGTTTGGTCGGTCGGTCACCCCTTGACAGAGGGCAAGGCTATCCGCACGGTGGGTTGTAATACACAATGTAACAATGTAACGCTGTAACAGGGGGTGTGTACAGCTGTTACACTATGTTACATTCTGTTACACTCTGTTATCTTTGCTCTTCTCTTTGTCCGACCACAGAGTTATTTTGTCTGCTCATAGTCAAAAACTTACAGTTCGCAGATAAATGGATATTTAGGCTGTGTAGTCTCCATTTTTATTTGTATATTTGTTACAGAGAAACTATAACTATACGAATATGAATATTACCGTAACTATTGATTATCGCACAGCGTGGGGAGAGAGACTTCTCCTTGTGCTTGCGGATGGCAAGAGGGTAGATATGAGTTGTTCGGGCAGCAAGTGGGTGGCTATGTTCCGCCTGCCAAAGAGTGCTAAGCAGCTTAGCTACCACTTTGAGGTTGTTGATGGCGATAATAATACTATTCGCACAGAGTGGGGCGAGGGACATAGCTATGCTCTTGCTTCAGATGCGAAGTATCTGATTGTTGAGGATTGCTGGTCTGAGCGTCCTGCGAATCGTGCCTTCTACACCTCTATGTTTGCTGATACTATTTTTGCTCACGAGGCTCAGGCTGTTCAGTCTCTCCCTGCTTCGGGCTTGCGTCTTGATGTTGAGGCTCCGACGCTTCGTCGTGGCGAGGCTCTTGCTCTTGCGGGCTCAACAACGCAGTTGGGCGAGTGGAGTGCAGACCTTCTGCGTCCAATGACCCATATCGGTGGTGGCGTGTGGTCTGTTACGCTTGATGTTGCCGAGAGTTCTGCAGCCTTTAAGTTTGTTGTTGTAGATGCTACTTCGGGTGCTGTTGTTCGCTGGGAGGAGGGTGCAAATCGCGTTCTTCCATACTTCGGCGAGCAGGGTGCTGCATATATAATAAGAGGTATGCGTTTGCGCGATAACTCTACTTGGCGTGGTGCCGGTGTTGCAGTGCCTATGTTCTCATTGCGTAGTGAGAAGAGCTTCGGCGTGGGTGACTTTGGCGACCTTAAGCTGCTTGCCGACTGGTGTGTGCGCACAGGTCAGAATATTATCCAGATTCTGCCTATCAACGATACCACAATGACCCGCACTTGGAGGGACTCTTATCCTTACAATGCAAATTCAACTATCGCTCTGCACCCTCTCTATATAAACCTTGAGGCTGCGGGTAGACTGCGCAAGAAGGCTGACCGCGAGCGTTTTACTGCTCTGCAAGCTGAGCTTAATGCACTGCCACAAGTGGACTATGAGCGTGCGCTGAATGCAAAGTTTGAGTATCTGAAGATTCTCTTTGCCGAGAGTGGTGCAAAGACCCTTGCAAGCAAGGAGTATAAGAACTTTATCGCTGCAAACGAGGGTTGGCTGACCCCTTATGCTGTCTACTATGTCCTTCGCGATAAGTATAAGACCGCAGACTTTAAGAAGTGGGGTAAGTTTGCGCAGTATGATGCTAAGCAGGTGGAAAAGTTTGCTGCTAAGAATTGTGAGGCAGTAGACTTCTACCGCTTTATCCAGTTCCACCTTGACCGTCAGCTTCACGCAGCTATTGAGTACGGTCACTCTGTGGGTGTGGCTCTGAAGGGCGATATTCCTATCGGTGTGAGTCCAATCAGCGTGGATGCTTGGGTGAGTCCAGAGCTCTTTGTTATGAACTCTTCAGCGGGTGCTCCACCAGATGACTTCTCTGTGACAGGTCAGAACTGGGGCTTCCCAATCTATAACTGGGAGGAGATGGCAAAGGATGGCTATGGCTGGTGGAAGACCCGCTTCCGCAAGATGGCGGAGTACTTTGATGCCTACCGTATTGACCATATCCTCGGCTTCTTCCGCATCTGGGAGGTGCCTTTAGATGCTGTAAATGCGCTTCTGGGTGAGTTTAACCCATCTCTGCCTTATACTGCTGACGATATCCGTTGGCGAGGCTTTGACTTTGACCCTGCACGCGATGTAGCAAAGGACTATAGCTCTGACGATGTACTCTGGCTTGAGTATCGCCATAGCGAGGGTCACTACTATCCGCGTATCACTCCATTTGACACCAATAGCTTCAGATGCCTGAGCGATGGTCAGAAGCACGCCTTTGCAGAGATTCACAACGAGTTCTACTACCGCCGTCATAACGACTTCTGGAAGAACATAGCCGAGCAGCGTCTCTCTATGCTTGTTGAGACAACACGAATGCTCACTTGTGGCGAGGACTTGGGTATGATTCCAGACTGTGTGCCAGAGGTTATGCGCAACCAGCAGATTCTCTCTCTTGAGATTGAGCGTATGCCAAAGGATACTGGCGTAGAGTTCGCATCGGTTATGCACTACCCATATATGGCTGTCTGCACAACATCTACTCACGATATGAACCCTGTGCGCGCTTGGTGGCGTGAGAACCGCGAGACTACACAGCACTACTATAACAATGTTATGCAGTGGTGGGGCGAGGCTCCAGCGGACGCTACTCCAGAGATTTGCCACGAGATTATCAACCGCCACTTGGCTTCTCCAGCAATGCTTACTATCCTGCCTCTGCAGGACTGGATCTCTATTGACGGCAATATCCGCTTTGCAGACCCTGAGGCTGAGCGTATTAATGTCCCTGCAAATCCAACCCACTATTGGCGTTACCGTATGCACCTAACTCTTGAGCAGCTGCTTGCCGCAGATGAGTTCAACAATGAGGTGTTGCGATTAGTTCACTCCAACTATAGGTAAATCAGATTTTATACGGTATTTACTGCCGCTAACAAAAAAGTCCCACCAATGGCTGTACTTAGTACTATCCATCGGTGGAATTTTTTGCCGAGCGTGGTAAATCCTCGTCTAAAATCAGATTATACTATTGGCCGTTGGCTATTAGCTTGCTACGCAGTACAGAGAATTTAGGGAATTTAAGGAAGTTAGGGAAGTTAGTGATTTTTCCTTAATCTCCCTATACTCTCTGTCAAGGAGTGACGACGACGAAACCCCTATGTTTTCGTCGTCGTCACCCTCTCAACTCATCTCAGAATGGGCAGTGTAACATAGTGTAACACGATGTAACAGCACGACACACCCTTGTGACGGCGTGACATTGTGACATTGTTACACTCTATACTCAGTAAGTAAGGAGCATAGGGAAATCAGATTTTATACGGTATTTACTGCGTTACACTGCGATAGCCAAGCTGCTCACATACGCTACTGTATGCTGCGCGCTCGGCTTCTTGTGTGCCTGGTAAATCCTCGTCTAAAATCAGATTTATGTTGTCGTTTTGATGGCGTAAAAACATAAAGTGGGAGACTAAAAAAATAGTCACCCACATTTTGTTCGGAGGTTGAATAAAAAGATGTAGTTTTAGGCTTGCGAAGCCCGAAAAAGCGGAGTTTACTTGGCGTAAATGAGCATTTTGAGGGCGAGCGTAACGACAAAATACACTTTTTATTCAGCCTCTTTTGTTTTTGTGCTGTTATCGCTACTCGCCGGCTGTCTCTGTTGGCTCTACAAAGACATAGAAGATGAGCGGAGTATATGGAGCAATCTCGGTCTCAATGGTAGAGGTTGTCTCCTCATAGTCGTAGTAGTTGTTATAGCCACCATAGTAGTTGTAGTAGTTATAGTAGCTATAGGGGTTATAATATGCCGAGCCCATCATACTGTAGTAGTTGTATAGGTTTGCAAGGGCGTTATATCCCGCATTGTAGCTACCACCAGAGGTGCTTGTAGATGCCGCTACGCCAGTTGAGCCGTAAGCATAGCCCGAAGTTGTGATAATCGCACCCCAGCGACCATAGCGGAGCTTTGGAATGCCGTATGCCCACGCGCTGATATACTCGTCCTTGTTTGAAGAGACAGAGTAGGTTAGGGCAGAGCCACCGCCATCTTTCTCGTCAAAGGCAAGCTCCTTAACCTCGTCAATGTTGGTGTCAAAGATAAATCCGTCAAGGAAGCGACCCACATACCAAATCATCGCTGAGTTGTCATCGCCAATCTCCTTTGCATCCTCGTCAGATGTCTGGGCAATCTTGTCAGCGAACTTCTCGTTGAGTATCTTCCAGAGCTTCTTGTCAAACTCTGCCATATCGGCAAAGCGCTTTGTGTCCTTATATGGATTGCCTAACCCCTCAACATCTGGGCGCATATGCTGTAGATGTGCAAAGTCATCTGTCGGAGTAAAGGTGTTGCTGTAGTAGATACCCTCGTAGTACTTTGGCTCCTTATTCTCGCCCTCGGTATCTTCTGTATCGGTGCTTGACTCGGTGTCGTTGTCACCGTCAGTCTCGCCCTCCTCGCCCTCTTTATTCTCTATCTGGTGCCAAGCGGTCTTCTCGCTCTGCTCGTTGCTATGCTTAACAACCGCCTCAACCATCTCAAGTTCGTTGTCAGATGGGTTTTTAACCACGCGAACAACCTCCATATCAAGAATCATAGGAACATTTGAGTCAAGAGAGTACTGACCCTCATATCCACCCTCGGTTGATGAGCCGTCAGCACCATATCCGATAGTAGATGAGAGGTAGAGGCGCACTTTTGAGCCCTTGCGAAGCATAAGCTCTGTGCCTCGGCAGATATCTGGCCTTGAGGCTACATACTCCTCGCTCAGCTTAATCTTGTTGCGAGATGCAAGATAGCTACCCTCAACAATAGCATAGTACTCCTCCTTGCCGCAGTAGTTGCCATAGGGAACATAGTGCGTACGGTCAGAGAACGATGCCTGCATACGGGCAATAACCTCATTTCGTGTAGCACATACATTGCCATCAAGGTCGTAGCCTGTAAAGTTGTAGAAGACCCAGCAGGTATCCTGCTCCATAATAGGCTTGCCGCCAAAGTCGTTCTCTGAAGTGGCTGTAGCTTCGCTATCTCCCCAACTTAACACATCCACATAGTAGCCACCCTTCTCCTGATAGTTGCCAACAAGCTCTGGGCGGTTCTTCTTAATCCACGCCCTGAGTGAGCGTGCCTCCAACTCATCGCCAGAGTACGCGGGCTCTTTTACGCAAGAGCTCAGGGCGACAAGTGTGAGTAAAAGTGTGATTATAATCTTCATATTTTTCATATACTATCTATCGTGTTACACTCAAAATCTTAATATACCAAGCCACAGAACTATTCTTTGGCACTGAGCCGATGATATGCTTGCCATAGGCAGCCTGTGATGTCATATATACCTGCACAGAGTCCTGATCGCGACAACCTATAAGCGCAACCTCAAGACCCTCAATCACTTCGCCTCTGCCAAGACGCACCGTCAGCGGGTCTGTAGACCAAATCAGTTTGTCGTACTGATGTTTGTTGCTCGCCTCAATAGCCGATATTGTAGCGGGGATGTTTGACCAATATGTACTTGCTAAATTCGGCTCAGAGCCAGAGAAGATATAGGCGTTGAACTGAATGTCAATAATGCTATTTGGTTCAACCTCCATCCACTCTTCGCGACCAGCCTCGTAGTAGTTTGTTATGTGGCGGTAAGAGGAGTTGTTAAATGCGGTGTAGAATGGAGGGTTCTCCTGCAAAGATGTGCTAACCTCCTGCTCGTCAATAAGGCGACGCGAAGATGTGAGATACTTCACAATGCTATCCTTCTGCTTTGTGAGCATATCTTCATCGTCCGAGCAGCTGCAAAGAAGGGCAGCGCAGAGAGCCATTACCGTATAAATCAATCGTTTCATAGCCATATAACGCGCAAAGATATAAATTATTACGCTAACTTCCAATTATAATTGCTTCAAAGCGATGCGAATTACCTCCTCTACGCGCAGTTCGGGGCTCTCTTTGAAGATTTTCTTGAGGACTTTTTCTGATGCACCCTTCTGGAAGCCGAGCATAATGAGTGCCGAGAGTGCCTCGTCGTAGCTCTCGCTGTTTACTACTGTGTCGCGACCTGCAACCTTCTCGTCAGCCTTAAGGTCCACCATCTTGCCACTCAGCTCAACAATAATCTTCTGTGCAGTCTTGAGACCTAAACCCTTGACATTTTTGAGTAACACAGCATTTCCTGTGCCGATAATATTGCGCAGCTCAGAGGGTGAGTATGTAGACTGTATCATACGCGCCGTATTACCTCCTACGCCCGAAACTCCAATAAGCAGGCGGAATAGCTCTCGCTCGGCCTTCGTTGCAAAGCCGTAGAGAATCTGTGCATCCTCACGCACGATGTAGTGCAGATAGAGGGTTACATTCTCGCTATTCTCAATCTCGGAGTATGTCTGTAGAGATATGTTTATAAAGTAGCCAATGCCCGCTGCCTCTACAACAGCATATGCGGGTGCTACCTCCGTAAGTTTTCCTGTAATATACTCGTACATAGTCTTTTATAAAAGTTTTTTCTTAACTACAGCGGGGTTTCCGGCTGCAAGAGAGTCGTCTGGAATGTCTCTTATGACAACGCTTCCTGCAGCGATAATGCAGCGGTTGCCGATTGTAACACCTGGGCAGATAGTTACACTTCCGCCAATCCAGCAGTCGTCGCCAATCTTTATCGGCATACCGGTCTCAATAGGCTTGCGACGCTCAAGATAGTTTGTTGGGTGCTGCGGGGTGTAGAATCCGCAGTTAGGGCCAATTTTTGTGTAGTTGCCAATGGTAATGCCGCCCGAATCAAGGAAGGTGCAGTTCTTATTAATAAAGGAGTGTTCGCCAACCTTTATGCGGAAGCCTACATCGCAGTAGAATGGCACAGAGATAGTCGAGCTCTCTGGCATATCTGGAATAAGCTCGCGCAACACTTTTGGAAAGTCGGGGTCGCGGCGAGTCATATTGTTGAGTCGGACGAGTATCTCTTTACTACGCGCAAAGGCGGCATTTACCTCCGTATCGTGGAAGTTGTAGAGCTCGCCGTCCATCATTTTTTCAAATTCACTCTTCATAGTTCTCTTTTTTCAACCACAAAGTTACTATTTTTGTTGAAAAAATAGTCTGTCCGAGAAAAAAAGTGTAATTTCGCGACTGATGAGAGATAGATTACTTGCCATACTAAAGCAATATTGGGGCTATGAGGGCTTCCGAGAGTCGCAGTACGAGATTATTTCGTCTGTGCTTTCGGGGCGTGATACCCTTGCTCTGATGCCTACGGGTGGCGGTAAGTCGCTCACATATCAGTTGCCTGCACTGGTGTCCGATGGATTGTGTGTTGTTATAACACCGCTTATTGCGCTGATGAAGGATCAGGTAGATAAACTACAACGGCAGGGTATCTCTGCGGTAGCAATACACTCGGGACTATCTCATCGTAAGATTGATATAGCTTTGGACAACTGCGTCTATGGCGATGTGAAGTTCCTCTATATTGCCCCAGAACGCCTGAACTCCGATATCTTCCGACTCCGCGCAAGGCGAATGAATATCTCTCTAATCGCGGTTGATGAGGCTCACTGTATCTCGCAGTGGGGTTATGATTTCCGCCCATCTTACCTACATATTAAGACCCTGCGCGAGTTGCAACCAGATGCGCCTGTGCTTGCCCTTACAGCCTCTGCTACAGAGCAGGTGGTAGATGATATAATGGCCAATCTTGGCTTTGCAGAGAAGAGTATTATCCGTAGCTCATTTGCTCGCCCTAATTTAGCATATGTCGTGCGAAAAGTTGAGGATAAGGAGGAGCAGCTGCTGCGCGTGCTATCTGGTGTAGCGGGTAGTGGTATTGTCTATGTTCGTAAGCGAGAGACTGCAGAAGTGCTGTGCCAATTCCTTAAGGAGCAAGGCGTTAGCGCGTCGTTCTATCACGGCGGCTTGCCTAATGAAGAGCGCTCTATTCGCCAAGATGAGTGGGTGAGTGGCAAGGTTAGAGTTATGGTGGCCACAAACGCCTTTGGTATGGGTATTGACAAGGCAGATGTGCGATTTGTGGTCCACTATACAATGAGCGACTCTATGGAGAGTTACTATCAGGAGGCGGGCCGTGCGGGTCGTGACGGCAAGCGTAGTTACGCAATGCTTATGGTGGCTCCAAATGACTATAAAATCCTCAGCCGACGACTTGAGGGGAACTTCCCACCGATAGAGCAAATCAAGAGTATCTATGAGAAGATTTGCGCCTATCTGATGATTGCTATTGGTGATGGTGCGGGTCGTTCGTATGTCTTTAATATTCAAGACTTTTGCCACCGCGAGAGACTCTTTTCTCAAACGGTTATAAGCGCACTTGATTTGCTTGAGCGAAACGAGTATATGTCCTATGTTGAGGTTGCTGATAACCCTGCGCGTGTGATTTTCAAGGTTAGCCGAGATGACCTATATAGGTACGAAATGACAAATACAGTAGAGAGAGTTGTGCGCACAATGTTGCGTATGTATAACGGTCTATTTTCAGAGTTTAGAGCCATTGATGAAGAGGTTATTGCTGCCGCTGCGAATATGTCTCGAGAGCAGGTTCATCAGGTGCTTCGTGAGCTGTGGCGTAGCCAAATTATTCGCTATGTGCCAGCAAATAGCTCGCCGATGATCTATATGAACGAGGAGCGACTACCTCTTGCCTCACTCTATATCTCGCCAAGCAGCTACGGTCGTCGCAAGGAGCAGATGGTTAGCCGCTTTGAGGCTATGATTGACTATGCAGAGAACCAGACACAGTGCCGTAGTATAATTCTGTCACGCTATTTTGGAGATACGGAAACTGAACCTTGTGGATGCTGTGATGTCTGCCTTGCCAAGAGGCGTAATGCTAAGAGAGAAGATAGCGCAGAGGCTGTTGAGGAGCGTATTATTGAGTGCCTTAAAGAGGGTGAGATGCCACTGCGTGAGATTGCTCGTCGTGTTGCTGCAAAGCCGCAGACTATTAGCGATGTGCTGTATAGAATGCTTGATAGGGGAGTGGTTGTGCTTCGCGAGCCAGATATCTTTGTGCTACCTCCGACAGAGGGTCGTAAGTAGAGCTAAAGTCCCTAAAAACGCCTAAAAATGGGCAATAATCGCAAAATTCTTCCGTTTGACTCTTGTTAGCTGCGAAAAGATTTGATTAAAGTTGCTCAAATCAAAAATTTTCGCTATTTTTGCGCGTGTTATTAAGGATATTAGAACTTAAACTTATATTATGGAATTGGAAGAAATGAACAAAGGTCTTGTCGGCCGAATCGATAAAGTGAATATCGAGGAGCAGATGAAGACCGCCTACATCAACTATTCGATGTCGGTAATCGTCTCTCGTGCGCTGCCAGATGTGCGCGACGGACTTAAGCCGGTGCACCGCCGTATTCTTTTTGATATGAGCGAGCACCTGCATCTGTATCATGACAAGGAGACTCGTAAGTCTGCCCGTATCGTGGGTGATGTGTTGGGTAAGTTCCACCCACACGGCGACTCTTCAGTCTATGATGCTATGTGTCGTATGGCACAGGATTGGGCTATGCGCTACCCTCTTGTAGATGGTCAGGGTAACTTCGGCTCTATGGATGGCGACTCTCCAGCGGCTATGCGTTATACAGAGGCGCGATTGCAGAAGATTTCTGCCGAGGTTATGGCTGATATTGACAAGCAGACTATTGACTGGACTCCAAACTTTGACGGAGAGGAGCTTGAGCCAACAGTTCTGCCTACAAAGATTCCGCTTCTGCTCGTAAATGGCGCAAGCGGTATTGCGGTAGGTATGGCTACAAATATGGCTCCGCACAACCTTGGCGAGGTGGTAGATGCTTGTTGCGCATATATTGACAACCCAGAGTGTCAGTGCGAGGAGCTTCTTCACTTTGTGAAGGGTCCAGACTTCCCTACAGGCGGTATCCTCTACGGTTACGCAGGTATCAAGGAGGCTCTGCTTACTGGTCGTGGAAGGGTTGTTATCCGTGCAAAGTACGAGATTGAGACTGTAAAGAATCGCCAGCAGATTGTCTTTACCGAGATGCCTTATATGGTGCGTAAGGACGAGCTGTGTGACAGCATTGCAAAGTTGATTAAGGATGGTAAGATTGACGGCATTGCCGATGTAAACGATGAGTCATCTGACCGCGACGGCGTTCGCCTTGTTGTTCTGCTTAAGCAGGATGCGGTGGCAAATGTTGTTGTCAATATGCTCTTTAAGCACACCGCTCTGCAGTCATCATTTGCGGTGAACAATATTGCCCTTGTAAATGGTCGTCCAGAGCTTCTTAACCTCAAGCAGCTTATCTCTCACTTCGTGGACCACCGTCACGAGGTTGTTGTACGCCGTACACAGCACGACCTGAAGGTTGCGCAAGATAGACTCCACATCGTACTGGGTCTGCTCATTGCACAGGATAATATTGACGAGGTTGTCCACACAATTCGCGCAGAGCGCACTCCAGAGGATGCTCGTAAGGCACTGATGGACAAGTTCAACCTTTCAGAGCTTCAGGCTGCCGCTATCGTGGCTATGCGTCTGGGTGCTCTTACAGGTCTTGAGCACGGTAAGCTTACTGCTGAGCGCGATACTCTTGAGGCTAATATTGCAGAGTATACAGCAATCCTTGCAAGCACAGAGCGTCAGCTTCAGATTGTTAAGGATGAGCTTATTGAGATTCGTGAGAACTATGCCGATGAGCGCCGCTCAGAGATTGTCTACTCATCGGAGGAGTTCAATCCAGAGGACTTCTACGCTGACGAGGATATGGTTATCACTATCTCTCACCTCGGATATATCAAGCGTACATCGCTCTCAGAGTACCGCACACAGAATCGTGGTGGCGTAGGAGCAAAGGGTAGTGCAACGCGCGATGAGGACTTTATTGAGCACATCTATGTGGCATCTATGCACAATACAATGATGTTCTTCACAGAGAAGGGTCGTTGTTATTGGCTCAAGGTATACGAAATTCCAGAGGGAACTCGTTCTTCTAAGGGAAGGGCTATACAAAATGTCATCCAGATTGAGCCAGATGATAAGGTTCGCGCATATATTAACTGCAAGCGTCTGAACGATACAGACTATGTGGAGAACAACTTTATCATTATGTGTACTAAGGAGGGAACAATCAAGAAGACTAAGCTTGAGGCATACTCTCGTCCGCGTGCAAATGGTGTAAATGCGATTGTTATCCGTGAGGGAGACCAGCTTATTGATGCAAAGCTCACAAGTGGAAGAGCAGAGGTTATGATTGCATCTCGCGAGGGTAAGGCTATCCGCTTCAATGAGGAGATTGTCCGCCCTGTAGGCCGTACAAGTATGGGTGTTCGTGGTATCGCCCTTGAGGATGGAAATGAGGCTATTGGTATGATTTGCATTGAGCCAGACTCAAGTCAGGATGTACTCGTTCTTTCAGAGAATGGATTCGGTAAGCGAACTGACCTTGATGAGTACCGCATTACTAACCGTGGTGGTAAGGGTGTTAAGACCATTAACATTACCGAGAAGACCGGTAAGCTGATATCTATTCAGGCTGTAACCGACCAGAACGACCTGATGATTATCAACCGCTCAGGCCTTACTATCCGCACAGCCGTTGAGCAGATTCGCGTGGCTGGCCGTGCTACACAGGGTGTGAAGATTATCAACCTGCGTGAGGGCGATAGCATCGCTTCTGTTATGGCAGTGCCAAAGAGCGAGGATGAGGCCGAGCTTGTAGAGGGTGTTGTTGAGACAGCCGAGACTACAGAGGTAGCACCTGTAGTGGAGACAGTAGAGAGTGAAACAAATAATTAAACCAAATTTTAATATTATGAAAAAGTTTATCTTGATGGTAGCAGCTGCTATGGCTTTGATTGTGCCAACTGCTACTGCACAGAAAATCAACGAAGATGCAACTCTTGCAAAGCTTACTAAGAGTGATGCAGAGGTTAAGGATGCTAAGAAGTCTGCAAAGGCTTCAGTATGGGTAAACCGCGCAAAGGTTTACGCTGATGCACTTATGGAGCCTACAAAGGCGCTTTCAACATCTCTTGACGCAACATTCTTGCGTTACACTATGGGTGAGCCTACAGAGACTGTTGCTGACGAGCAGGGCCGTCAGATTTGGGTTTACCCTTGGGTAAAGGTTTATATGAGCGAGAACCGCGTAGCTGCTTGGGAGCAGACTCGTGAGATTAAGGAGGGTATCTTTGATGTTCTTGTTGAGGCTGTAGCAAAGGCTCAGGAGCTTGATGCAAAGGCTGATGCAAAGGTTAAGCCACTTCTTGACCTTACTATCAACTACTACTCACAGCTCGGTGAGATTAGCACATTTATCCCTAACTACGCTGTTGCTATTGACGCTTTTGTTAAGGCAGCAAAGCTCCAGGAGAATAAGATTTACAGCCAGGTAGACCCTAAGTACTACTTCTTCGCTGGTCAGATGTCTGCATTCCTCGGCGCTGAGAACAAGCAGTATTTTATTGACGGTGAGAACTACCTTAACAAGGCTCGTGAGCTTGGTTATGTAGACGAGACTGGTAACCTCTACTACTACCTCTTCCACTGCTATTATGGCCAGCGTGAGGATAACAAGGAGAACCTTGTAAAGGCAAAGAATATCCTTCTTGAGGGTATTGAGAAGTTCCCAAAGAACGACAAGATTCTTGACGGTCTTATGTCTCTCTACACTGCAGAGGAGGGCGTAGGTGACCCTGCAGAGCTCGTTGAGATGATTGATAAGTTCCTTGCTGAGACTCCAGATAACCCAGACCTTTGGTTCGGTCGTGGCCGTGTGTTCTACAAACTTAAGAACTTTGACGAGTGTATCACTTCATTCAAGAAGATTGACGCTCTGAAGCCAAATGACTATGACACTAACTTCTATATCGGCTACTTCTATGTAGAGAAGGCGGAGCACGAGAATCGCCTGTTCAACCAGAAACTTGACTCTTTCACAAGCCAGGAGGAGTATATGGCAGAGCGTAAGAAGGTTCGTTCAGTATATATGGAGTCTATCCCTTACCTTGAGAAGGCACACGAGCTCAACCCACAGAATGTTGACTGCGCACAGATTCTTAAGGAGGTTTGCTTCCTTCTCCGCGAGGAGCCAGGTGTAATGGATAAGTACAATAAGTATAATGCTGAGTACAAGAAGCTTAAGGGCCTTGAGTAAAAACCGATTTTAATTTTGTCGTGATAGTGTGCCACCTACGGCACACCCCTTAAAAACCAGTGGCGGCTGTACGTTTTAGTACTATCCGCCACTGATTTTTTGCACGATGCACCGTATCTGACACACTCTGACAACAAAATAAGTCGGCACTCTAATATCACTAATTTCTTTAATTTCCTTAAATTCACTTTGCTCTGTACTCTGCGTTTTTTCCTGCGCTTTCTTGCTATTCTGACAAAAAGTTTTTATTTTTGTGTATTAAATACAACAATGGTATGGGAAATAAAATCAATGATCCTATTGCGCGACTGATGGGTTTGCGTTATAAGTCGCACCCTTGGCACGGTATTGAGGTGGGCGATGCTGCACCCGATGTAATTACCGCCTTTATTGAGATGGTGCCGACAGATACTGTTAAGTACGAGCTGGACAAGGTTAGTGGTTATCTGAAGATTGACCGCCCGCAGAAGTACTCAAATGTGGTCCCTGCGCTCTATGGTTTTGTGCCGCAGAGCTTCTGTGGAGATAAGGTGGCAGAGTACTGTATGCAGCAGAGCAGTCGTACAGACATCGTTGGTGACGGCGACCCGCTGGATATCTGTGTGCTTACTGAGCGCGACATTGTTCACGGAGATATCATCTGTGAGGTCAAGCCTATAGGTGGCTTCCGTATGCTTGATGGCAATGAGGCTGACGACAAGATTATCGCAGTCCTTACTCACGATGTGACCTACAGCAGCTACAACGACATTACTGAACTGCCAAAGGGCGTTGTAAACCGTCTGAAGCACTACTTCCTCACCTACAAGGATATGCCAGACAGCGATAAGGCAAAGAAGGTAGAAATCGTTGATGTCTACGGTCGTGAGGAGGCTCAGGAGATTATCAACCGCTCTCTTGAGGATTATAAGTGTCATTTTGATGGGTTGGACGAGATACTTCGCCACGTCTAATTTTATTTTGTTGTGAAAATACGGCACCTGCTGCCGCTAACAAAAAGTACCCGCAAAGGGAAATACGCATAGTATGTCCCTTCGCGGGTATTTTTGCCGAGCGTTACATCTGCCGCATTTTGACAACAAAATGGGGAGGTACTCTAATTGAACTGTGCCGAGCGTTAACCAATAGCTAATGGCCAATGGCTAATAGCCAATAGCTATTTAACAAAAATTCCCTATCTTTGTGGAAAATATGGCGTATGAAGCGAAAGTATATATTTTTTGATATAGATGGCACTCTGGTGGCGGGTGGGTATAACAAGACCTATGTGCCTGAGTCAGCGAAAGTTGCCCTTGAGAAGTTGCGCGAGGCGGGACATTTTCTGGCTATTGCAACGGGTCGCTCGCAGGCGATGGCGCTGGGTTATATGCACGAGTTGGGTTTTGAGAATATGGTGAGCGATGGCGGCTATGGCGTAACAATAAATGGCGAGCTGGTAGATATCACTCCGCTAAATAAGCAGGATGTTATTCGTGTTATTGACGAGTGCAAGGCCAAGAATATTCCGTGGGCGTTGCAGGTAGATAACTCCGTGGTGCGCAGTGCTCCAGATAGTCGTTTTCAGGACTTTACAAACGATGTCTATATGCAGACTGAGGTTGTTGAGGGCCTTGATCCTGCCAACTACGATAAGATTTACAAGGCCTACATCGCCTGCTATGAGCCTACGGAGTATACGCTTGAGAGCCTAAAAAGTGTACCGTGGGGTCGCTTTCTGAAGGAGTATATCTTTGTTGAGCCGTCGGACAAGGCATTTGGTATTCGTCGCATTATGGACTACTTTGGAGCGGAAACAAGCGATGTGGTTGTCTTTGGCGATGCAGCAAACGATTTGTCTATGTTCGTTGATGGCTGGACGAAGGTGGCTATGGGTAATGCTATTGACGAGCTTAAACAGCGTGCAGACTACATCACAACGGATGTCGATAAAGATGGAATATACAACGCTTGTGAGGCTTTAGGGCTATTTAATAACTAAAATAGCCCTACAATCCAATCCCAGAACATTGATAACAGCTTAATGACAAAGTAAATTATTATGCTGATTATCAGGATGAGTATGGCCATAAACCACGCGTCACGATTTACCTCTTCTATAGTCTGCTTGTCGCCCTCAATATAGTCTACAATAAGTTGGTAATTCTTGTGGTGGCTTCTGTAGAAGAAGTCGAGGATATTGCCAAGCATAGGAATTGCTCCGACAAGCATATCGACAAGCATATTCTTAATAACTGCAAGTGTAAGCGGGATAGAGCGCACTTTGAAAAGGCTCACATATATGCTCGGTAGGGCGGTGATAGATGAGATTATATCCCCCGTACCTGCAGGCAGAAAGCCTAAGAACGGGTCTAATCCGATACCAAAAATCAGATCATCCATAACCCTTCTTGTGCCCTTAAGAATGGCAAAAGAGGTCGAGTTTTTAAGTCGCTCGGCTCTGTCTTGTTTGCGGGACTTATTGTGAGACTCTATACGCCCCTTTATTGTCGCAAAAAAATTCTTTATTCTCTTGCGGCGATTAGCTCGTTTTACAATATCCGTTTTTAATGCCATATCAAGCTACTTTACTTATCAAAATTATGACTGCGGTAACGGCTGTTGCTGATAAGATTGTTATCGCAATGTGGTAAATTTGTCGTTTACGCTGTTGTAAAAAGTCACTGTAGTTGCTCATAGTAGCAGTCGCATTGTAAGGTTGCTAATCTGGTTCAGGTACTTGTCAATAATCTCCATCATTCGCATCTTATGCTCCATCTCCATTGGGGTAGTGACATCCATGTCGAGTACTTTGTCTAATATACGGCTCATCATACTATTGAGCGAGTCAAGTTGCTTAGAGACTACTGGAATATTGAGTTTGCGCTTCTCAATGTCGTTATTGAGCGAGGCGATATATGCCTCAAACTGCAAATCCATCTGATGAATCTCTTTATGTATTGTGGCAATGTTATTTGCCACGTAGACAATCTTGTTACCTATCTCATTTATCTGTTGGATAATTTGCTCGTCTGTTAGGCCTACTTGCTCGGTGTTTGGCTCTTGCGGTGCTGGAAGGTTTGAGTAGTTGTCCATAGCTAATTACTATATTGTGTTAAACTTTTTGTTCATTTTCCTTTGTTGTTCAATATCGTTGTGCATGCACCGCTCCATATGATTTCTGTATCTCCTTAACGGCGATAGTAGCTTGAAGTATAGGGTGCTGCATAGTATAAGCACTATGATAGTCAAACAGATGATTAGGTACCACTGCGTCTGGTAGGTAGTACGAATGGCTGCAAAGCTAAAATAAGTACACACCGATGATATTATCCATAGTAGAACAAAGAGCACTATATCACCGAAATTGTAGTTTAGTGTAGTGTCTGAGTACTCTTCGGCCCTCTTTTTACAGAGTTTGTAGTAGTCGTTATTTGCAAGTATAGACTCCACAACGGGGTTAAGAGTTTGAATTGAGAGCTGCTCGCCCATATAATCTCGGCTTATTTGGTCGTCAATACTCTTGATAACAGCAGTGTTGTCGCTGCAATCTAATGCCTCTCCAGGTAGACAAACGCCTGCACAGTTCATCAGTAGATATGGCTCTGAACAGATAAAAAGCACCCATACTGGCATCTGTTGAGCCTGTAGATTGGTAATGCAGAGTGCTACCTGCCTCTTGATATCACTATCAGTACCCCATGTAGAGATTAAGCTCTTTACAACGGCAGATAAAGAGGGCTTACTGCAAGTAGTTGGTTTGTTATCTCTGCTCCAAGTCTGCATTTGGCTGATTACAAAGGCTAATAGGTGGTCTAAGTATTTAGCTTTGGCGTAGAGCAGAAAACTCGTTTTACATAGCCCGATAGCACCAGATATAGCTGTTGGTGACTCTGATAGATTTATCTCTCGTGTAGAGTTCTGACTATGTAGGGCGGCGAAGAGGTCTAAAGTTTTCGCAAATTTCGCTCTTTGACTTACTGCAAAGCCTAACTTTTGACTGGCAATCTGGGCTCGCATCTGCTCAAGTTGCTGCTCCATTTGAGTTCTACGCTGCTCTATCTTATGCTGCTTGTACTTGCCCCATAGTGCAGCACCTATGCGTATTAGCCCGCCCGCCTTGTCTACGCTTTGATGCCTGCTTTTCCTGCCTAAAACAGATAGTTGTGCTCCGATGCCAGATAACTCCTTAACAACATTGGCAATTTTAGTAGAGAGCTGCATTGTCTGCTCTGTCAGTTCCGCTACTAAATGTTCATATCTGTCAACCTCCGCAACCAGTGGTCGCAAAGAGTCGTCGTCTGTTGTAATGTTGCTTAGATACATAGCTGTGCCTACTTGTGGCTATTTGGTTAGTTTGTTAATGTCGCTTACCTCAATAATTGGTTTGCTGTAGCCGTCACGGGCACAGATAACCATTGCCTCTGTCACTTGCTCAATGGTGTTTGCAAACCCTGGAATCCAGGTAAAGAGCCAGTGATACTTTCCCCACCCCTGTAGTCGGCGTTGTCCCTTTACGGGCTTCATACCCGCGGGACGGAAACCATAAGCAGCCTTAAATCCAACAGCTCGCAAGTCGGTCTCAGTTTTGGCCTTTGTGCGCGCCCAGAACTGCAGCGAGCGGCTACTTGTCCCCGCACCGCTGAGGTAGATAAAGACGAAGTTTGGATTAGCCCCAATGGCGGCTGCAAAGTGAAGTGTAATCTGGTATGAGAGGTGGTAGTACTGCTCACGCGATAAGCCAAAATTGCTCTTGCCTGCGCAGAAGAAGCAGGCGTCATACCCCTGCAACTTCGGGTCATTTGCGGGCAAATCCATAAAGTCGGCAACGATATACTCCTCCAACTTCGGATGGCTAATCTCACACGACCTACGGCTCACGCTCAAGACTTTCTCAATATCAGCTCGTTGTAACAGTGATAGCAGCACACCCTCGCCCACAAATCCCGTTGCTCCTGTAAGTATAACTCTCATATCTATAAGTTTTACGCTATAAAGATAATAAATTTTTCTATAACTGATATATTTTCGTTTTAGTTTCCTCTATATATGTGAACCAAAAAATAGGAAGCTATGAAGAAGAGAATTTTTAACCTAATTATTATTGACGAGAGTGGCTCAATGATGAGCATCAAGAAGGAGGCTATTGATAGTGTAAACGAGACTATCCAGACCATTCGCGCCGCGCAGGATGAGTATGCTAATCAGGAGCATTTTGTGACTCTTGTTACCTTTAACGATAAGGTAAAGACCGTATACAACTGCGTTCCCGTAGCTGAGGTTAAGGAGCTGACAGATGAGAGCTACCAGCCAAATTGTTGCACAGCGCTCTACGATGCGATGGGTATGTCGCTCACGGCACTACGCAGCAATGTGGCAAACAATGACGCAGTGCTTGTGACAGTTGTCACTGACGGTGAGGAGAACGCCTCAAAGGAGTATAGTGGCAAGGCTATTAAGGCCCTTGTTGATGAGCTGAAGGCAAAGGGTTGGGTCTTTGCATATATAGGTGCAAATCAGGATGTTGAGGCTGTCGCTGCGACTATCTCTATTACAAATGTGATGAGCTGGCAGACCTCAAGCGTTGGTGCGGCGATGATGAGCCAGAAGCTCAGCCAGTCTCGTGCACGCCACTTTAGCCGTATCTCCAAGGCCGATTACTCTGCTGAAGAGGCAAACAGCGACTTTTTTGATGAGGATTAGTAGGGTAGTGAACAAATAGAAAGCGTTGGCAGAAAATTTCTGTCAACGCTTCTTTTTCCGCACTATTTTGTCGCCACAGTAGGCCTTGCGCTTGCAGTTTTGGCAATGCTCGCCTAAATGCCTTTGTATCAACAAGATAAGAGCGGGCTGTGTTGATAAGGTCTCCATAGTATCGCCCTGCTGAAGGTAAGGGCGTACGCCTTTCTCCATCATCTCAGTAGTGATAAAGGCGTCAGCAATACAAACAATTCTCATAGATATGAGTTTTTAGGTTGTTATTTTGGTGTAAATTAAAAATTTAGCTATAATTTTTTATTTAGCAAGCGTGTTTCAAAAAAAATGCTCTATAAATTGATTTTTTATTCAATGAATCGATTTTTTTTATATAACCTACCTATTGTTTTTTTGAAATTAAATTTATAAATTTGCAAAGAATGGTTGTGAAATGAATAGCAGAAATATATTTGATAATTAGCGAACTGACTAATATTTCAGAGAGGTCGGCTTTATTGTTTGATGCGTGGAGGTAATACTTATTCTTCATCATTATGTTATGAGTATCCATAATTTTTTTTGGCTTGTTGGTCAAAATTCAAAACTAACTAATAAATTATGAATATTATGAGTGCTAAATTTTACACAGCTCCAGATTTGGAGTATTTAAGTTTTGCAGCAGAACAGGGTTTTGCTGCGACATTGGATGGTGGCACCACCAACGAGGAGTTTGAAGAGGGTAATGGCGGTGAGCCTATATGGTAGAAAGGGGGAGATTATGAGAACTTTTAACTATTTTTTTGTATTGTTTTTGATGTACACTTTAGTTAGCTGTACAACAGACAGTGTAGACAATGAAAGTATATCACCACTACCTAATGCTAATTCCCGTAGGATTTTTA
>SUZS01000014.1 GCA_015059785.1 Rikenellaceae bacterium | reverse complement strand
CTGTCGCAATCCGTGATTTCTTGCGTTATGTAAACAGTGCAAGAAAATCGCTTTTAGCTGTTTCCCAACCATTTACGTTTGCCTTCTTCTATTCCGAAATCGTTTGCTTTGCTACTTGCTTTTCACTGCTTCCGCCACACCTTTGCCACGCTTCAAATCGCACTCGGCACGGACATCTATACGGTCTCCAAGATGCTCACCCACAGGAGCGTCAAAACCACCCAAATCTACGTCGACCTCGTCAACTCCAAAAAACGCGAATCCGCAAACAGGATTTCGCTGAAGTAGTATAATGAAGATGTTAAATTTCTAATTAACTTGTTTTATTGGAAAGGAATATACAGTCACCGGTATAGATGTAGGACAAAGTACGCAGTTGAAGACCTTGCGTAAGTTACTAATTATCACAATGTAGGAGGAAAAATTGTTTCAAGGTCACACATCCAGAGGAGCGCAACAAATATTAGCGAGGAATAGTATGAAAAAGTTTCGGCTTTTTCTCTTTTTTTGAGATATTGTGTAACTTTGTCGTTAATAAACATACTCTATTATGACACCGCAAGAGTTTGTTGTGAGATTTCGGGAGGCGTTTAGTGATGTTGCGCTATATTCCCTAATCTCCATAAATTCTTTGTACTCTTTGCTCTGAAAGCAGCACTGGCTAACAGCTAAAAATTTGGTAGTCTGAAAAATTTGTTCTACATTTGCAGCCGAAATCAGGCGGTTATGGGGGTTGCACTTCGGGTGCAGACTGAGTCCCGCCGTAGGTAATAACTTTATAAATTACATTTTACAATGAAAACTATTGCTATTAAGGCAGCGCTTCGTGCCGATTATGGTAAGAAGGCAACAAAGGCAGTTCGTCGCGAGGGCCTTATTCCTTGCGTAATTTATGGTGGTGGCGAGAATGTCGCTTTCGCTATTGACGAGAAGGCTGTAAAGCCACTCATCTACACTCCAAACTCTTACATCGTTGAGCTTGATATTGACGGTAAGAAGGAGCTCGCAGTACTTCGTGATGTTCAGTATCACCCAATCCGTGAGCAGATTCTTCACATTGACTTCTACCGTGTTCAGGAGGGTAAGCCAGTATCTATCGCTGTTCCAGTACGCCTTACAGGTACTGCTGAGGGTGTTAAGATCGGTGGTAAGCTCGCTCTTTCTGCTCGTAAGCTCGTTGTTAAGGCTATGGTTGAGAACCTTCCAGATGAGCTGGTTGTTGATGTTACTCCACTCAAGGTTGGTCAGACAATCTTCGTTGGTGACCTTAAGTTTGAGGGTCTTGAGTTCGTTTCTCCTGCAACACAGGCAGTTTGTGCAGTACGCGTAACTCGTGCTTCTCGTGGTGCAGCTGCTCAGCAGTAGTAAAACCGACTGAAGATGAAATATCTGGTTGTAGGTCTTGGAAATATTGGCGCCGAGTACGCAAATACAAGACACAACATCGGATTCAAAGTGTTGGATGCCCTTGCTGCGGCATCCGACACTTCTTTTATCTCGTCACGCTATGGCGATGTGGCAACTATTCGCCACCGCGGACATATCGTTACGCTGCTTAAGCCATCAACATATATGAACTTGTCAGGCAAGGCGGTAAGATATTGGCTGCAGGAGCTGAAGATAGATAAGCAGAACCTGCTTGTTGTCGTTGACGATATCGCCCTGCCATTTGGAGAGCTCAGAATGCGCACTAAGGGAAGCGATGGCGGACATAACGGCCTTAAGAATATCGCCGAGCTACTTCAGACAACAGACTACGCTCGCCTGCGCTTCGGCATTGGTGGAGACTTTAGCCGCGGACATCAGGTGGACTATGTTCTTGGCGAGTGGACCGCCGAGGAGGCGGCAAATATGCCTCCGCGCCTCAAGGTCTTTGGCGATGCAATTCTCTCATTTGTTGCCGTCGGACTTGACCGTACAATGAATGCCTTCAATAAGAAATAGAGACAAAGTCGAGCTTTATGTTGTAGATATGGACGAGAAAAAAGACTTTTTTCTCGTCCTATTTTTATAATAGAAAACAGCCCCCATATTGACAAATACTCTATTGGGGCACTTTTGTAGATTACAAGGTCTGTTGCTTGGAGAGGTTGTTGGGAAGAGTTATGTTTGTAGTAAAATTATATTCTCTATTACACGACTTCTCATTCTTGATTTTTATCACAATGGGCATAAAATCACAAATATTTTATGTACCTTTGAGGGTAAAATTTTCTATTATGAGCAAGAAATATCGTCAATATATTGGCATTGCAGTGGCGGTGCTGATGTACTATGTGGTTCACGAAGGGGCACACCTTTTAGTGGCTTTGGCGCAGGGTGTCTTTAAGCGGATTAACTTTATTGGCTTAGGAGTGCAGATTGATGTATTTGCCGAGCAATTGAGCAGTGAGCAGATGGGCGTTTTCTGTCTTGCTGGTGCTGTAGCAACGCTTTTAGCTGGGTGGATGTTGGTTGTTTTGACCGGTAAAATATGCGCGATAAAGTCGGGAGTTGTTCGTGCTTGCGGATGGTATACATCGCTTACATTGCTTATGCTTGACCCAATATACCTAAGTATCTTCTACCGTTGGGTTGGTGGCGGAGATATGAATGGCATAGCACTGCTGTTACCCGAAGGCGTTGTATCGCTAATTGCCGCTGTGGTGGGTATAATTAACGCCATGCTGATATGGAAGCTACTCTACCCTGCTTACACTAAGTCGTTTGCAGGTGCTCAATAACGAAATCTAAAATCTAAAACTATGATAATAAGCTCAATTCTTGAGAATGACCTCTATAAATTCTCAATGTCGCACTACTATCAGGTGCACTATCCAAATGCGTGGGGTACATTCACATTTCACGACAGAAACAACACAGAGTACAGCCAGGAGTTTCTTGCTGCGTTAAAAGATGAGCTACAGGCTCTTGCCACACTCAGTCTACAGCCCTCTGAGTTTGAGTGGGCGGTAAAGACTATCCATTACATCCCTCAATGTTTCTGGGAGTGGCTCTGCTATTTTCGCTTTGAGCCTGGCAAAATCAACGCGTGGTTAGACGATGCAAAACACCTACACATTGAGGTCTCTGACTCTATGTACAAGGTTACCTTCTACGAAATTCCTATCCTTGCCATTGTCTCTGAGCTCTACCACCGCTTTATAGGCGACGGATATCAGAGCCGCAGTGAGCTTGAGGCAGTAATGATACCAAAGATGGCAGAGAAGGTGGCCATTGCCCAGCGACACAACCTCTACTTTGCCGACTTCGGCCTACGCCGCCGCTTTAGCTCCCTATCGGAGGAGATAGTGATTGACTATATGAAGAGACATTGTCCAACCTTTACAGGCACATCGACAGTTGCCTTAGCAATGAAGTACAACATCAAACCTATAGGCACTATGGCGCATGAGTGCTTTATGTTCCAAGCAGCTGTACACACCCCAAAGGAGGCAAACTACGAGGTTATGGAGCGTTGGGTAGAGGTCTACGACGGCAATCTGGGTACGGTGCTAACCGACACATATACTGTTGACGCCTTCTTAAGAAACTTCTCGATGAAGCTTGCTAAACTCTACGACGGCGTGCGTCACGATAGTGGCGACCCGAAGGTGTTTGGCGACAGAATAATACGCAAGTATGAGTCCTATGGCATTGACCCACGAAGCAAGACCATTGTCTTCTCTGACGGTCTCGATTTTCAGACCGCTGCCGATATTAAGGAGTACTTTGCAGGTCGCATAAAGGTCACCTTCGGCATCGGCACAAACCTCACTTGCGATATTACAGGCGTCAAGCCGATGAACATTGTTATGAAGCTCAAAGAGTGCCGCATAAACCCTCGCCAGGCTATCTATGGCTGCGTTAAGCTGAGCGATGTGGCCAGCAAAGCTATAGGCAAACCAGAGGATATAGCCAACTATAAATATCAACTTGGCATAGTAGAGAGTTAGCTATGAGACCATACATTGTTTGCCATATGATTGCCTCATTAGACGGGCGTATTGACTGCAATATGACCGAGCAAATTGAGGGCGGAGATGAGTATTACGAAGCTCTGGAACAGCTGTCTTGCCCATCAATGCTTATGGGCCGCGTGACAATGCAGATGCACTATGCCCTACCTGAGCGGTTCGTGGCTACGGATACCACCCCAATAGGAGCTGAGGCCTACTATGTTGCCCACAAAACAGATGCTTACTGTATAGGTGTTGACACAGAGGGTAAACTTCAGTGGGGCGAGCACGAGTTTGACGGCCAAGCGCTACTTGTGATAACCTCCGAGCAGTGCCCTAAATGCTACCACGACAGGCTGACCAAGCAGGATATCTCGTGGATTGCGACTGGCAAAAAAGGTATTGACCTTACTCGCGCTATGGAGATACTCTATACTAAGTTTGGTGTTGAGCGTCTGGCAGTTACTGGAGGAGGACATATCAACGGCGCCTTTTTGGAGGCAGGACTGCTTGACGAGGTGAGCTTTATGGTAGCCCCAGGCATTGACGGCAGAGCAGGCATGGCCGCCGCCTTTGATGGCATTGCAAACCCTAACCGCTCAGCCACCAGACTACATCTTATTGGAGTTTTCCAACTCGGACAGACAGTCTGGATGAGGTATAAGTTTGATAATTAAGAGAATAAATATCACTATTGAGGCTGACTAAAAAGTCCGTAAGGGCTGCAGTCAGCCTCTGGTATTATCCAAACAGCTCTTCGATGGCTTGGGGGAGGGTGTAGGAGTGGTAAATCTGTTTGGGTTCGGTGTAGCGGGTGTTTATCTGCTGGAACGAGCGCCATACTCTGCTGAAGTTATGGACGCACTCGCTGTGGCTCTTTCCGTCGGGGGTGACATAGGCGCAGCTATTGCAGCCACTCAATGGACTACCTGCAATGTAATATAGTGGCAACTTGCCCCTCTTGTCTGTTTCAACCCACGAGTTCTCAACGCTCTTCCACCACTCGATATATATGCCGAGCGTTGGATTCTTGAAACCCGATGTGCCAGTATAAGCCAGCCCGCTCTGTACAGGCACTGGGGTAAGAAAGAGTCTGCTATCCGTGAGAATTCTATCTGCCGCCTCAATAAAGCGGTGAGTATAGCTCAAAAACAACTCCAATTCTCTCTGTCGTTGCTCTATGTTATCCTCCTTCGGCTTTGCTCTTTTCTGCCCCTTATGCTGCAGATAGAGGCCCGTAGTGTCGATCTCAAGCTCGTCAGTTGTGAGTCTCTCTGGTAGCTCATCCTTTAGAAAAGCCTCAGTGCGTGAGCCGTCTGTAAGTTCGATGTAGTGCTCCATAATTAGTCGTTTTTTCGTTTACGACACAAAAATAGCAACTACATCTGCCATAATATGGCACAGTCTATAGTTACTTTTGTTCTGAATTTGGATGTTTAACTGATAAAAACGACGACTATGATGACAAATGAGAAGATTGTGACCCTATTAGAGTTTGAGAGCAACGACTTTGACACCTACATTTGCGACGCTATGCGCGCAGCATTTCCCGACGCCGAGTGGAACGAAGAGCAAATATGCTCTACCTTTACAAGTAACTCGCTCTGTGACAGACTTCTTGAGACCTATTTTGAGAATGCAGACTCTGTAAAGAGCGATATGACCCACGAGTTTGATGTGCTGTGGGATAGTATCGTGCAGCTGGCAATAACCTCCACCGTAAAACCTATATTGCGCGAACAGATTACTTCCACGCAGCCCTTTGCCCTAAAAAGTTTTGAACAAGATTTGCTCAGTAATATGTTGTAAGACAAAATGCCCAGACTTTTGAGAGTCTGGGCGTTTTGTCTATTTGTACTCCTTAATACCCTGCTCGGCCATATAGTTGCTAAGCGCAGAGCCTCCGTCAATGCTCGCCACTCCACTAAGATATACCGATACGCAATCCGCCCCAACTATGCTAACGATATTTTTCAGGGTCTCAAGCACGCAGTAGTCGCCCGCAATGCCACAGACAACAACACTCTCTGCGCCCGCAAAAATACTCTCCGAAGCACTCTTATCTGCAAAAGCTCCATACTCCTCCTTGTTCTCGTTGCAACCCTTTTTTGAGATTGTATAAGAGCCACATAGCGCAATAAGCTCGGCAGGTATCTCTGCCCCAAGAGTCCCCTCAACGCAATGCACGGGCCACTGCCCACCATTTCGGTCAAACGAGCAGTGCGATGCGGGATGAAAATCCTGCGTAAAAACGATGTGGTCAAAGTCGGGAATAATACGCGCAATCCTATCTTGCAGAGACTCTCCATCATTAACATACAACGCCCCCTGTGGCGAGTAAAAGTCGTACTGATAGTCTACAACAACTAAAATTTTCTTTCCCATAATTGTTAAATTTTCCTTTCAAAGTTAACCATTTTTCGCTTTGTTAAGGTGCTACTCCTTAAAAAATTGCTACTTTTGTGATAAATATTAGACTGTGCAAACTTTTGGCATAGGTTTGAGCGACCTTTGTTGTGTAATCTAAAAAGGAAATATATATGGCAGGAAATGTTTACAAGCAGTATGTGTGGCTATTGGATTTAATATCGCGATATGACGGAATAACCTTTCGTCAGATAGATGAGCATTGGCGCTCGTCGTCACTCAACGAAGATGGCGCACCGCTCTCTAAGCGTACCTTTCACAACCATATTAACAAGATTGAGCAGATGTTCGATATTGAGATTGGCGCTGGTACGGGCTACAAATATTACATCAACTACTCTGGCGACATAGATATGAAGAGTATGCAGCAGTCGCTGCTTGCGCACATACAGATGAGCAACGCGCTGTTTGCAAATCCTCGTCTTGCGGATCGTATATGGCTTGACGGATTTCTCTCATTTCGCTACTACAACCCATTAATTCAGGCTATGGAGCGTGGCGTAGCGGTTGAGTTGCTACTTTTTGGAGGCAAGATAGTGGTTCGTGTTGAGCCTTACTACATTAAGCAGTTTGCCACAGAGTGGTTTCTTGTTGGCCGCGATAGGGATGGGGGTGAGATTAATGCCTACGCATTTAGTAATATTATATCTATCCGCGAGAGTTTAGATGGTGCGCATTTTGAGTTGCCGTCAGACTTCTCTATCAAGGAGTTTCTCGCCCTGCCAAAGTTTGGTAAGGGGGCAAACAATAGCAACGACCTCTATATAGAGTGCCATTTTAAGCATAAGTACACCACCCGCCGCGGTATTTGGGCCTCATATATCCCAGAGGGGTATCGCTCCAAGATAGATGCAATATATGTGCACGGACTTGCTTCAGGGGCAAAGAGTTCAACATTTATGGAGCTACAGCAGCGATTTGCGCACCTGCGCTGGATGTGTGTAGACTTTGGCGAAGACCTTGAGCAGAATGTGGAGCATCTCAATCAGATGGTGGAGTTCTATAAGCCTAAACTTATTGTTGGTACTTCTATGGGTGGACTTGAGACTCTATTTGTTAATGCCCCTAATGCGGTGAAGGTTGTCTGCAATCCCGCACTGTCACTCGCTAATTTTATACGAAATAGCTTCGGCCTGGGCACTCATAACTACCTCTATCCACGCAAGGATGGCGTGCAACAGTTCGACCTTACCGAGCAGATGTGTATCGATTATGAGCATTATATTGCCACACACCCAATATTACTTGGACAAGAGAACCATGCCATCTTCGCCCTGCACGACGAGCTACTTGGTGACGAGGCGACCCTTGAGGCTCGTAGAGTATTAAGCGATGCAGGCTATACGGTATTCGTAGACCCTCACGGCGAGCATCGCTTCAGCGAAGGAACATTCGACTACCTACAACGCGAGGTCATCCCTCACCTCCCATTGTAGCCATTTACTGCGGAGGTTGATTTGGGTTTGAGTTATATGGCTCTTCGGGGCCATATCAAATCCATGCATAGTGCCGTGCGTAGTGATGTAAAGTGTGTATACACCCGCCTGTCGAAGCTTTTCTGCGAAGATCTCCGCCTCGTCACGCAGACAGTCGTATTCTGCACTTTCAATATATGTCGGTGGTAGAGTTTGCAAGGTCCTTATTGCAAGGTCCAGCAGGGATTGTTCTGTGTTATCTTTTAGATAATATCCCCACATCTTACTATTTAGCTGACTATTCCACACTGGTGTATCAACAAATGTTTTCATACTTAAAGTGCGCATTGAACAGTCCACAACGGGGTAAATGAGCATCATCTTTGCCGGTTTTACAGCACTCTTTCCCACAGCCCATAATGTTGTCTTGATGGCTAAAAAACCACCAGCAGAGTCCCCTACGATAGCTGTCTTGGATGTATCTATGCCGAGAACATCTGCGTTAGTCGTCATCCACATCCACGCATCTTGACAGTCACACAGAGGCACTCCGTATGGGTTGTTATGTGCCGTGCGGTAATCAACCATAACAACCACCGAACCTGTGCGTTGCGCATACTCTTTAGCAAGGTCGTAGTGATATGGCGCACCCTTAAAAACAAAACCACCACCGTGCAAAAAGAGTATTGCTGGCATTGGATTTACCCGAGTTACTTTGGGGGTTATAACCCACATCTTTATCTTTTTATGGTCATAGGATGATGTGGTACAATGTTGCTCAATCTTTAGTTTGTTGCCAGACTGCATTCCCTTTGACATCGCGCCTAAAAAGAGGTTGCCAATACCAAGAGTTCCACGCCCCATCGGAGCAGTAATACGACACGCTGCCTTAAAATCATTGTGGATAGCATACTTTGTTCGGGCATGCACCTCTGTTATAGGCAGACACATGAGTAATATAAGGAGTAATTTGACCATAGACGGCTATTGCATCTTTTCAAACAAATATATACCTTTGCAAAGGTATTAAACTTAACCTGATTTTTGATATGAAACGCAGCATTTTTACTCGTGTCCTGGCTTTGGCAGTCTGTTAAGTACTCTATCTAACAAGTAAATGTAATTAGCAATACAAATTAATTGAAACTATGGCAACGGAATATACTTGTATAACACGCAAAATAGAAGTACATCTTCATCGTCACGGGGATAGTGATGAAGCTATTCAACGATATAAGGATGAGTTTCATATATGGGATGAGATAAATAACAATCTGTATAAGGTTGCAAATCGTATTATATCTCACTGTTTTTTCAACGACACCTACGACTATAGGCTAAAACTACATTCTCCTCGTTTTCAGGAGATTGAGAAGCTGTTAAGAAATCCAAAGCGTAATAAGTTATCAGGGGAAGATGTTAAGCGTCTAAAGGCTGAACGCAAGGCTTTAGACGCTGATTTCAAGAAACAGAGACAAGCCTTTTTGAGAGGTGGTGTTGAAGAAGGTACAAATAAAGAACAGACCTCAACATATATAGTTGTTAGCCATGAGTTTATTGACATCATACCATCCGAGATATTAACAAATCTGAATAAAAATATATTCTCAACATACAAAAAGTATCGTTTGGATGTTGAGAAAGGTGCACGAACTATCCCAAACTATAAGAAGGGTATCCCTGTTCCAATTTCCATTAAACGCTCTGGTGAGTTAATGCTAAAAAAGCGCGAGGATGGATCTATATATGTGCGTTTTCCAAAAGGCTTGGAGTGGGATTTATTTTTTGGTAGAGATCGTAGCAATAATCGTGAAATTGTAGAACGAGTATTAAATGGACAGTATGATGTAGGAATTTCTACTATACAAGAGACTAAAAACAAGAAGCGATTTTTGTTGTTAGTGGTAAAGATTCCTAAAGAGAGTAAAAACCTTAATCCCAATCGTGTTGTGGGCGTTGATTTGGGAATTAACATCCCATTGTACGCAGCTCTAAATGATAATGAGTATGGAGGTTTGGGAATTGGCTCGCGTGAACAATTCTTGAAGGTGCGTATGAGAATGGCAGCTCAGAAACGAGAGTTGCAACGCAATCTTCGCCATACAACCAATGGTGGACACGGTCGCGCTCAAAAACTCCAAGCTCTTGACCGACTAGAAGGCAAAGAGCGTAATTGGGTGCATCTGCAAAATCATATTTTCAGCAAATCAATCATTGAGTATGCGTTGAGAAATGGCGCAGGAGTCATACAGATGGAGCGATTAGCGGGATTTGGCCGAGATAAGAACGAAGAGGTTGAAAATGAGTTTAAATTTATTCTTCGATATTGGTCGTTTTTCGAATTACAAACAATGATTGAGTATAAAGCAAATGCTGCGGGTATTGAAGTAAGATACATAGACCCATACCACACTAGTCAAACTTGTAGTTTCTGTGGTCATTATGAAAAGGGACAACGCATTAATCAATCAACTTTTGTTTGTAAAAATCCAGATTGTGTAAAAGGCAAGGGAAAACAGCACGCTGATGGCAGTTATGATGGTATAAATGCAGATTGGAATGCAGCTCGTAACATAGCATTAAGTACTACAGTAGTTGATAAAAAGAAAAAATAGCTTATCTTTGCATTCAGAAAGAGTTCTTTGATATGTGATATAGATTTCTACACCCATTATGGGTTGGGCGTGTTGGAACGCCTTAGTTTGAGGTTTGAAGATAAAAATCAAATTGGTGGAGGCCTTTTTTGATATTCAAGCACTCAAAAAATTCACTTATTTTTTGTGATATATAGTTGGAAATCAACACATTCCAACCTTGCAGGCTGTTAATAGCTTGACTTTTAAGTGGATATCCAACATAATTTCCGATACGACCAGTGGAGGACTATGCTGTTAATAGCTTGACTTTTAAGTGGATATCCAACGAAATATGTGACCCAATTTGAAGAGAGAGAGCTGTTAATAGCTTGACTTTTAAGTGGATATCCAACGAGTACTTGGAGGAAGACCGAAAAAACCCCGCTGTTAATAGCTTGACTTTTAAGTGGATATCCAACTCAGGCACTGACATTGAGGCAGCAGAGGTTGCTGTTAATGGCTTGACTTTTAAGTGGATATCCAACACCACGAAAGAGGTATAAGCGGAGAGTTGCGCTGTTAACAGCTTGACTTTTAAGTGGATATCCAACTCAATGTAAGTATGGTACTAATCAGAGGAGCTGTTAATGGCTTGACTTTTATGGTGTTTTCCAATGTATACAGCTATATTGGAGATTTTGTATTTTGCTAATAACTAAAAATCTGATTTTTGATATGAAACGCAGCTTTTTTACGCTTATTCTTGCTTTTGCCACAATGACGCTATCTGCCCAGACCCTTGAGCGTATGCAGTGGTTTAACGAACCTGAGGGCTGGGAGATTAAGAAGGGAACTCTTACAATGGATGTGACACCTCAGAGCGACTACTGGCGTATATCTCACTATGGATTTACCGTTGATGATGCCCCATTCCTCTACACTCTTCGCGGAGGCGAGTTTGAGGTTAAGGTGAAGATTTCGGGCGACTATAAGGTGCGCTTTGACCAGGCGGGACTTATGCTTCGCATAGATAAGGAGAACTATATCAAGGCAGGTATTGAGTTTGTAGATGGAAAGTATAATCTAAGCACCGTTGTAACCCACCATACAAGTGACTGGAGTGTTATTGAGCTTGACAAACCCGTTGATTTTGTGTGGATTAAGGCCGTAAGACGCCTTGATGCCGTAGAGATTTTCTACTCCTTTGACGACAAGAAATATACAATGATGCGCAACTGCTGGCTTGAGGATAACACCCCTGTTATGGTCGGTATGATGGCCGCCTGCCCCGATGGCAACGGCTTCAAAGCGACCTTCACAAACTTTGAAATCAAGCACCTACCAGATGCCCGCCGCCTTGAATGGCTCAAGAATAATCAGTAACCGCTACCGCTTTGCTTCGCCGCGAAGGATTTGCTTTTTTAGGGCGTAGGGGGTGATGTTGAAACGCTGCTTGAAGAGGCGGATGAAGTGGGAGGTGTTGGTAAAGGTGCAGTGGTTGCCGATTTGGGACACTGTCTTATCGCTCGTGTAGAGAAGGGTCTTAGCAAGTTGCAATCGTTGCTCGATAAACCACTTATGCGGCGAGGTGGCGAAGGTCTTTGTAAACTCCTTCTTAAATGAGGTCAGCGAGCGGTGTGTCTGCTGCGCAAGGCTCTCGACGGTATTATCCTTAAGAATGTTATCGTAGATACAGCATCTAAACTTAACTTGGTCAATATCTGCTCCCGAGAGTAGTTTACTGCGCATACAGCTATTGCCACAACTCAAAATATGATATATCAGCTCTGGCGTGCGTAGGTGTCTGAGGTTATCAGACATATGAATATCAGTACTATTGAAGGAGTTGTATATAGAAGCAAAGAAGTCCGATAGTTGAGCTGTTGGTGTTGTGATAATAAAGTTGTGGTTGCGACATTGTGGACACTTGTGGGCCTCAAAACACTCTAACTGATAGCTATTTACCAGCGTTACGATATTCTGATGTAGCTGCTCAGCAGTAAGGCAGAAGAGTATCTGTTCAAACTCTTTACCCTTGCTTGGTGGGCAGTTCTCAATATGGTGTATACCCTCACAGAGGATAAAGATATCGCCCTGCTGAGCAGTAAAGAGAGAGTCGTTGTGGTAAATCTTTTTGCATCCCGACATAACCATTCCCACCACAATCTGAGCAAGTGTGTGCACCTGCACACCGCGGCCACTTCCCCTCTCAAGTTTTACCGCACTCACACTCTTCTCCTGTTGCATAATATCCTTTTATTAAAATTCTCCAACAAACATAACTCTTCCCAACAACATCTCCAAACAATTGACCACACATCACACAAATGTGTCCAAATAGAGTATTTTTTAGGCGCCTGTATATCGGTTACAACAAAAAGAGTTCGGCACACTGCGCCGAACTCTACTCTTAATAACAATCTACTAATAGTTCTCAGCCTTAATCTCAAAGTAAGCCTGTGGATGAGCGCAGACTGGGCACAACTCTGGAGCCTGCTTGCCAACAACAACATGACCGCAGTTTGAGCACTGCCAGATCATATCACCCTCGCGAGAGAATACAAGTCCGCCCTCAACATTTGCAAGCAGCTTGAGGTAGCGCTCCTCATGCTCCTTCTCAATCTTTGCAACGGCCTCAAACAGAGCAGCGATCTCTACAAAGCCCTCCTCGCGTGCCTCGCGAGCGAAAGTTGCGTACATATCAGTCCACTCGTAGTTCTCGCCCTCAGCAGCAGACTTAAGGTTTGCAGCAGTGTCGCTAATGCCGTTAAGGAGCTTAAACCAGATCTTTGCGTGCTCCTTCTCATTGTTTGCAGTCTCCTCAAAGAGCTTTGCAATCTGAACATAACCCTCCTTCTTTGCCTTTGAAGCGAAGTAGGTATACTTATTGCGAGCCTGGCTCTCGCCTGCGAATGCTGCCCAGAGGTTCTGCTCTGTGCGTGATCCCTTCAATTCTTTCATAATTGTATAAGTTTAAGTGTTAAAAAATCTGTTTGCTACAACAAAATTACAACGAAATTTGAAACTTGCAAAAAAAGAGGGGATTATTCTTATGAATACCCCCCCCTCATAGTTAAAACAACAACACTTGGTTGACTACTTATCCTTGCGTTTTTCTAGTTGGCGCTTGATGGCGTCCAAGGCCTCGTCTACAGCCTCCTCGAAGGTGCGAGCGCGCTGCTCGGTAAGAATATCCCCGCCAGGTACATGGAGGGTTACTTGTGCTACTTTATTTCCCTTTTCATCATCTTTTTCCAGTTTGAGAACTACATCCACCCCTGTTGGACGGTCGGCAAAACGCTCTAGTCTTGACATCTTTTTCTCAATAAACTCGATCAGCTGCTTGCTGGCATCGAATTTCAACGATTGAATATTAACATCCATAGCTGTAATATTTTTGGTTAAGGGGGTTCGCTTCATTACGAATTTGCCCCGACTTATACTCTTCTAAACTCTTAACGACATATTATCAAATCTTATTGCTCCCGCCCACCTATTTATGGGGGTGAGCCTTGTCGTAGACATCCTGCAGTTGGCCTATTGAGGTGTGGGTGTAGTGCTGTGTACTACGCAGTGATCCATGACCCATAAGTTCTTGAATCTCTCGCATATCTACGCCCTCACGCAGTAGGTCTGTAGCAAAGGTGTGTCTTAGCACATGCGGACTCTTACGCCCCTGCACGCCCGCCTGTTGCATATGTGCGGTAACTACTCGTTGAACGGTACTTCGCGAGAGTGGCTTGCCTTTACTACCCACTATAAGTGGTGAGTCGCTATTAAACTCAATGCCTCGCTCTCGACAGATAGCCATATAGCGCATAATCCTATCCTCTAACTCTGGCAGTAGTGGCACTATGCGTTGTTTATTACCCTTGCCAAAAATCTTTACTGCTCCTGCGTTAATGTCGCATACCTGTATACGCAGTAACTCCGCAAGTCGTATGCCGCAACCATAGAGCAGTGAGATGATTATACTGTCGCGCTGGCTACGGAACTCTCGCTCATAGCTCTGCTCCTCAACATTCTCTAACATCTCCTCCATACGGCTCTGTGGCACAAATACTGGCAGAACTTTAGCCGCCTTCAAAGAACCTATACGCCCCAGAACATCACCCTTAACAATGCCCCGCTGACGAAGAAACCTAAAGAAACTCCTTATAGAAGAGAGTTCTCTATTCATTGTTGCAGCACCAAGCTTGGCGGTGTCCATTCGGTAAATAACCCAATCTCTCACATCCTGCGCAGAGACTGTTGTAACATCAAAATTCTCAAAACCATCCCCCGCAAAACCACGCTGACGGCAGAACCAAGTGGCAAAACCCTCTACATCTCGTCTATAATTTCGCACTGTTAACTCAGAATATCGTCGCTCTGAGCGTATGTACTCAATAAAACGGTCTATCATAGGCAGTTGTCAAAGAAAACCACAATGCTACACTCTGCACCCTGAACAAAGATAAGAAATGTTTTGTTAAACTACAAATTTTTATGAATTTTTCTATTGTCGATTACAAATCAAGGGTTGGATAATGCGCCTGGTTGAACCTGACAACCACACAATTAACGGCTCAAAAGTTTATCCTGCTGAACCGATGTTCGTCTACCGATATGAGCGGCGACAAACTCCTTGTCAATCTCCATAGGGAGCAAATTGTCGGCGTTATCAACATTACAAACATTGTAGTAGATACTGTTCATACACTGTGAGAGTATAGTCTTGACATTTCTAAATCCCATACCAGATTTGAAGGCCTCCTCGGCAATAAATCGCAGAGCCGACTCCGTAAAGCTCAGCTCAATACCATATCGCTGGCAATACTTTATATGCTCGCCAAGAATATTATCCTTTGCCGACATCATAATTTGGTATATCATATCGGCAGATAGTGGATTGAGTGCGCAGAATGTACCTATGCGACCCACAAGCTCTGGCGGAAAACCCCACGATATCATATCCTCAGCAGTAACCTGTTGCATAACATTCTCCTGCTTTAGCTGCTCTTTGCTGCATCCATATCCAACCATCGGACCACTATTGAGGCGGCGTCTAATGATATCTTCCATACCATAGAATGCGCCATCAAAGACTATGAGCAGATTGTCTATAGGAAGCCTATAAGAGTTGACAGTCATATCTGAGTTAAAGCCATTCTCAAGGTGTAGGGCGTGACCACTTTCATGCAGTCGCATAATGTCACGAATCATATCGGCATCAATATCCTCTGTTCCCACTTTACGCATTGAGTGGTGCACCAGTTTGTCTGCCTCGTGGAAGATAAGCACCGCATAGCGCAGTTGGTCAATAGTGTAGTCTGAGAGAGCTCTTGCAATGACATCTGTAATATGTAATCCCTTCCAAGCCGACGGGACAACCTCGTTACTATTTATGCGGATAACAGGACAGCCCATCTTATTGGCAATATCTCCAAATCGGCGAAGAATTTCAGACTTACCAATACCCGTAGGGCCCATAATTATTGCCGAACTTTTAACAGGGCAGGTGTAGTAGTTGCGATAACTATCTATATGCTGAAAGAATGGCACGCTGAGCATATCTATAGTATCATCTTGACCTACAACATACTCTTTGACCATACTTGACAACTCTCGTGCAGACTTAATCCCCTCAACCTCAACAATCGGTAATATATCGACAATCAAATCAATGTCATAATGCTCCTCAAAATATATCAGCTCGTCATAAGTTGGCTTTTGATACATTGTAAGCCAAGTCTTAAACTGCTGAACAAAGTATGGCACCGTCGTCCCCTTAATTGCACATTTGTTCAAAATCTCGTCCGCCTCACACCTATTCTTCTCTGCCCACTCTTTGTAATCAATCAGTCCAGTCTGCAGACTCTCTACTACCGAGTCCACAAACTTTACAGAATCAGGAGTCGCAGATATAAACATATATGTCAGCGCCTGCAACAAATCAACATCCTTATTTTGGTTATCTACCTCAACACCAAAAACAATCTCCTTCATACCTCTTCAATATTTAGTTCCATTGTATATAGAGGGGAGTTGCCAAAAAATCTTACATAAAATTTGTCATATTACACTAAAAAAGTACATAGTCGATGTTTTTTCGCCTATTTTTAATACATTTGTCATAATTATAGAACATACCTGCAGTACAGACACCTACTGAACATTTTGTTATGGGAAATATTCCACTACAGCCTTCGCCAACACAAATATGGTACACCTCCACTGACGGAGTTGTTATAACCCCCTCTGCGCCGAGTTTCTGCCAGACTATAGTCTCCAATTCATACGATCAAGGTTGGGGCATTATCACTCTTGATAGACCCGTAACAGAGATATGTAGCAACGCCTTTAACGGCTGTAAAAACCTTGCACGAATTATCTTCCCTACTCTCTGCACATCTATTGCTCAGAGCGCGTGCCAAGGCTGCACATCCCTTGAGAGGGTTATCCTACCAGAGAGTATAACAGATATTGGTCCACAAGCCTTTATAGGCTGTAGCGCACTGCTGCAAATATCCATACCCGACACTTGTATAAACATCGCTTATAACGCCTTTGAAAGCACCACCAATATTGTCCGCTATGCTAAACCAACCCCAGCTGCTAACCAGATATGGTATACGGCGATGCAACAGAGTGCCATAGAGACAGCTTTTCGCATTGCAGATGCAGAGATTGTGTCAAATAACTTTCGTAATGGTGTTGGTATTATAGAGTTTGACTCTGCAATATCGGTGGTAAATAAGAACGCCTTCTATGGCTGTAAAAACCTTGTTAGTGTAACATTGCCAGAGGGTGTTCGGTCTATTGAGGACTACACCTTCGCTATTTGTAAAAATCTGATAACAGTAACGCTTCCAGATAGTGTTCAAAATATTGGCACTTGCGCCTTTGAGGGGTGCTCATCACTGCAAAATATCAACTTGTGCAACGGTATAACCAATATATCAAAGTACGCCTTTGCCCGCTGCACCTGCCTCAAGAGTTTAACCCTTCCCGATAGCATTACCACCCTAAGCGAGGGTCTTCTGTCAGGCTGCAAGAGCCTAACAAAAATCACCCTCGGCTGCTCCCTCAAAGAGATAAACCCCCACGCCCTCGAACAGTGCAGCATAGACGAGTTGTACTTAAGGAGTGACCTGCCCAAATTTCATACAGCTAATCTGCCGCTTACCGCTGCAATAAAGATATATGTTCCACACAATACCCTTGAATCGTACATTCACCACCTTCTCTGGCAACCATATTCCGCCCAATTTTCCGAATATAAGTTAGAGGAGTAAAAAACCATTAATAGTATGTTTAGACGAGCCTTTATTCTGATATCGCTGATGCTGTGGGTGTGCTCTGTGGCGGGGCAAGAGGGGGTGCATGGAGTAGAGTATGCAGTGGAGCGGTATCGTTATTTCAAGCTTTTTGAAGAGGAGGATGTCGAGGAGAAGTTGGATGATGGTGCGGAGAAGGAGCAGAGTAGCAGTATCATCTATCGGCCAGCTGTGTATAGGAGTCTATTTGGGCAGAATGCTGCTGTTATTAACTATCATCGCGGAGTGGGTTACTTTCAGAGCCAAGAGTGGTTTGAAGGGATACGGCTACCAAAATTGAACATCTCGCGCGCCAGAAAATTATATTTACAAGCCTCAGCGATTGAGGAGCTATCTGCAACACAATACCACGCTGACACCACATTTACTGAGCGGACAGAGGTGGGTATAAATCTCGCCACGCGCAACTATCTCGCTGGCGTTGTAGCATCAACAACTCAATATTTGGCTGAAAATTGGGTCTTAAATTGCGATATTGCTTTGCGCACGGGCAGAGACTGCCACATTAAGGGCGTGTTTACAAATCAGGCTACGATAAACATCGGTGTTTCGGGTGCTCCTGACAGCAGAAGTCGCATAATGTTAGCTCTGCTATTTACGCCATCAGAGAGGGGTATTCGCAAAGCATCTTTTGCAGAGGCCTTCACTCTTACTTCTGACAACTATTACAACCCCGCCTGGGGATATCAAGATTCAAAGGTTCGCAATGCAAACACAACAACATCTCTTCTGCCAACGGTTATAGCGGCATACAATCGCAGCATTGATAATTCTCGGCGGCTAAACATCGCATTATCCACAACTATAGGCAGTAGTGCATATGGTGGTTTAGACTGGCTCAATGGCGCAACACCGCTACCAGACAACTACAGATATCTACCCAGCTACTTTACAGACCCAACAACATCAGAGGCTGTAAGCAGTGTGTGGCAAAATGGCGACAGCAGATACACGCAGATAAATTTTGATGAGTTACATCGTCGCAATCGACTTCAGGAGCAGAGTGTATATATACTCAACAAAAGGGTAACAAGAGTGTGTGATATTCAGCTCTCAGCATCTATAGACAGAACACTATCCTCGAATTTTACTATCAAGTATGGCCTTTATGCCGAGCTTGACCGTCAGCGTAACTTCAAGAGCGTGGCAGACCTACTCTCAGGAGGAGAGTTTGAAGATATAGACTATTTTCTAATTGACGACGACAGCAAAAGTAATATGCTGCTCAACGATATGAACTCTCGGGGCAGAAGGGTTGGTGTATCGGACCGTTATGGATATGACTACGCACTTACAACAACTCGTGTGGCACTCTTCGCTGAAGCTCAATACACATCAGAGCGGCTTCAAGTAGATGGTTTTCTGAAGGTTGGTAATAGCAATATTGGTCGCAAAGGTTTCTTTCGCAAGGAGCTATTTGCAGACAACTCATACGGGGCTTCCAAAATTCTCTCATTTGCCGATTGGGCGGCTCGCATAGCGGTGCAATATTCGCCAAACCCTCAGCACCACATTTACGGCTCGGCAGCGGTGGTCTTTGAACCTGAAGATAGTCAAAACCTCTTTCTACAGACAGAGTACAACAATCGCACCGTAAATAGTCCGACACTCAGAAGGCTGTTTGCTGTAAATCTTGGATATAGATTGCAAATTGGCAAGCTCCTCTTCAACACGACGCTTTTTGCACGACACAGCTCCCGACAGACAGAAGTTGCGCATCTGTTTTACGATGTTGCCTCTGAATTTGCAGATATTGTCACATCTGAACTTGCAACCCTTGCTATAGGCGTAGAGGCGGAGGCTCACTATAACATCACAGACCATCTGACCATTGCAGCAGGGGCGACTATTGGTAGATATCGCTTTACAGGCTCGCCAACGGTTACAGTATACGCAGACAAAGATAACCGAACTCTGGCTCAAGATTGTATCAACAGCGTCTCAGCACTACGCACTGGTACTACACCTGAGTTTACGGCTTTGGGCAGTGTGCGCTACTATGAGCGTGGTTGGGGAGCAAACCTTAGTGCGGAGTATCACGCATTGCGCTATCTATCTCCATCACTTATACGCCGCACAGAGAGCGTTTTGAGCCACACTACAACATCTGAGCAACGAGAGTCGCTTATCGCCCAAGAGCAGCTACCAGATGCCTTTAGCCTCAACCTTACCCTATCAAAGAGCTTCTATCTTAAGAGTCGAAAGGAGTATGCAAATAGCGCTGCGCCGCACTTTACCGAGCGACATCCAAAGTCCAAGATAACCATTTTTCTTGCAGTAAATAACCTTCTGGGTAATAGTAACATCATCTTCCGAGGCTATGAGTCCTCTCGCATTCGTAAACAATACAAATGGGATGACTTTACCGCCACCCCATTTGCCGCTTACTACCTCTACGCCTACCCTCGCACCTACTTCTTGCAGGTTAAGTTCAGCTTTTAGCTGCTATACACCTAACTGTTTGGATAGCACATCTGAGAGCTCAATATTGCTTCCATATAGCAGTACAAGTGTCGCCGCCGACTCTGACCTGATAAATATTATAAGGTGTGTAATGGCCTTAGATGTATTGTTGCGACTGTATATAGAAACACTCTTGCCGTCATTAAGGAACGACATCAACACCTTATAATGAGCCACAAGATTTTGTGTATCAGCACAAAAGTCTGCAACCTTCTCTCTATCCTCAACCGAGACAGCATACATACTCTCTATACCGTCGCCCACGCCCATTGTTGCAAGTATCTGCTGCGACAACTCTACAGTCGTAAAGCCCTTCTGCCCAGAGTACTTCTTAACATAGTTCGAAAACTCACTATCTTGCGCAACTGCTGTTAGTGGCAGCAGCAAAAAAAGTATTGTTATAAGTCGTTTCATAGCCTCAGCATTTTAGAAAAATAGACCAACACCTACAGACATACGGTTTGCCGAAATCTCCGTACTCTTTTTGTACATATTGAGCAGCGAGTAGTTTGCAAAGGCATACACCCTGCGCCAACCTACGCGCGCCGTAACACCCACCTGCACGGGATTAAGTGGCAGCTTGCCCTCAATAGTCGTCTTTGGCTTCTTGTATGAGAGTTTAGAACCCATAAGAATATCTAACTGACCACCTGCAGAGACAAAGAAACCCTTGCGAATGTTCCAGTCAAAGAGCAGTGGAATGTGGATGTAGTTGATATTGATTTTCGACTTTTTGATGCTCTCGTCCAACTGGATAATGTCAAAACTGCCACCCTCATACTTTAGCGTCACCTTGTCGGCAAATGTATAGTTCTCCATCGCAAAACCAAAGCCCATAGTAAAACCGAGTGTGCGCTTTGGATTTAGTGGCACATTCATCGTCATAAGGTTTATGGTGCAGTATATTGACTTGTGGTTACTAAAATTAAGTGCATTGCGCACCGCACCGTCATACTTGTCAAAGTAGTTGTTCACCGTAAAGTTTGTACCTAACTCCAACAGCGCCAAGTGGTTATTCTTTGCCATACTCACGCCACCGAAGGTGTAATTTACCTTCTGCGAGCTCTTACTCGTGCTCTCACTCTTCTTCTGGCCACCAAAAGAGAAGTTCATACCGGCAATGCTCAAATCAAGTTTGCCATCCTTTGCCGCAACGCTACTCTCGCCCTTACTGTCAAGGGGAATTACCTGTTGGGCAGTAGTTGTGCTAAATAGTATTGCAAGGAGTGAAAAAAATGTAAAAAATCGTCTCATAACTATCTGTTGTTAAAAATGTTAATCTTCTCTATCTGTGCCATTGCTTGGCTTACATCTACCGCCGCATCGGCAAGTATTCGCTCAGCCTCCGCTCGGGCGATATCGCTATCTTTAACCTCTACGCCGTCAATATAGCAGATTAAATCAGCTGTACCTCTCTGCGACTCCCCACTCCAGAGAAATACCCCCAACGCCACACACGCGGCTGCCGAGAGTGAGGCTACCGTGCCCCAAATTACTCTCCAACTGCGGCGCGGTCTCTTAACCTTTGGCTCAACAGCAGTTGTAACCTCTTTTGTCGCAGCAAAGGCTGCAAAAATAGCCTTGTATGGCAACAGCTCTGCATCAATAGACTCTTCAGTCAAGAAGTAGGTGGATAACTCCTTCTCCTGCTGCAGTGTCGTCTGACCCTCAAAATATAGCTCTAACAGAGCCTTTACCTCACTTCTCTCCATAGTTTAATGCCTTTAATACCTCATCTCTAACTCTTTTGCGCGCCCTCGAAATATTCATCCTCACGCTCGCAGTATCACTCTCAAGAATAGCCGCTATCTCCTCTATCTCGTACCCCTCAACATCTCTCATCTCTATTGCTACTCGTTGCCTCTCTGGTAGCGAGGCGATAACCTGCCGTGTAAACTGTGCCATATCTTTTATCGCCACCTCCCTATCTCCGTCTGTATAGCCGCCCCAGTCTTGGTCTACATTTTGTCTCCGCGCCCGAAGCCTATCTATTGCTAAGTTGCGAGTCATCCGACACACATACGCCCTCGGATAGGGCTCTGATAGCACCTTGTCTCGTGCCCTCCATACCCTTTCGTATATATCCTGCACAATATCCTCCGCCTCTACACTACTCCCCACAAGGCTCAACGCCAGGCGGAAAACAGTATCCTTGACCGAAAGAATAAATTGCGTATATGTATCCGAAGTACTATTCACAGCTCAAAAATTTTCTCTTGCACAAATATAACGATTATCTCCACCAATTTGTAACATCACAGGAGCAAAATATGGAGCATAGTGCTAATTAAATGGTAATTTTTTATGATACTTTATAAATATTTCTATCAGATGACTAAAAATCTGATGCTTTTTGCAAAATATCAACAATATTTTTCGAGGTACAACAATAATGCAATGTGTTATACATCGTAAATATTTGATTTATAATGCTTTACCTATGTAATGTGAACTCGCATAACTTTTGTTTATCTTTTCAGTGACAGCTCAATAATCCGCAAATGGAGTAGAAAAATATCACCTAAACTACAAATTGTAAGTCTATAACTAAGAGCTACTGTAACAATAGAAGATTAGAGAAAAGAGGATTATGCTATCCATCTTCTCTAATCGCGCAATCATTTGATTACAAGCGGTTTGCACCTTCGCACAAACTATTAATCTGACTATACAATCCTAACGGTTTTCACAAAACCACAACATAAATTTGCACAAAGTAACACATTTTTTTAGCCACAAAAAGATAGTTTATTTTAATGGCATTTTATCCTAATATGTCCAAATATCACAAATAAAACATCACAAACACCATTTCACCACTATTGGCAATAAAATGGCAACAAATGCAACATAAGAATTTTTATATCAATAATTAACTCTATTATAGCCATTGTAGTACATTTGTCGGCACAAAAAACAGAAGAGTATGATAAATATAAAACGAATGTCGAGCAAAGACCCGACTATGTATAATGATTGTGAACGGGCAATTAGATTACTACAAGAGACAACCTTGTCAATGAAAGAGATTTGGCAAAGGTGTGCCCCAGATGTTCCATATTATTGGTTTATATTAGAACTACAATGCCACCACTGCAAAAGTTTTGAGATGATTAGACGCCTACAGCAAAGGGTTTGTGGTAAGATGTAGAGACTATTTTGCCGCGGCAAGGGCACATCTACCCGCATCGGTCATAAGTCCTCGGGCCTCAAGGTCGGCACAGCGCGCTTTGTTGAGCTCTGTCCAGTGGCTTCTCTTACGGCGTGGCGAGAGGCGCTGTGCAAGGCGACCATCAGTAAGCCGCTTGAGGGTGGAGTCTATCCACCCAAAGCAGAGAGCCTCCTCCACAACATCAATGTAGGGGATTACCCCTTGCACAGGACTCTTACTGCGTGAGATAACTACCCAACACTCCCTCTCGGTGGTGTGGTGGGTAGTCAGCCACGCTCTAAGCTCGCCGCGCGTAGTGCACGGCAGTAGGTTCGTTATCTCCATCTTTTTCAATGCTTATATCTCTGCTATACAATTCTCTATACTCAAAAATTGTGGCGCGACAAAGTCTGTTAGCCACACATTGTTGCGAGATTTGTAGAAGGTAATGCCCTCACAATTCATCCGCTCGGCATCTATACGCAGAACTACAGGCTCCCCGTGGCGACGACCGACAGAAATGGCCGTCTGAACAGAGTCAGAGAGGTGTACATATATTCGTCCTTGTGGGGTTATCCCCTCTGCAAGAATGCTATCAACAGAGTCTTTTGCTGTGCCGTGATATAGCACCGCTGGTGGTGTTTGCACATCTAACTCTGCATCTACTGCAAGCGAGTGGCCCTGACGAGCACGAATTAGGGTCATATCATCGGAGAACTCAAAGCGTTGCTTGTTGTTCTCTCTAACGATTGTCTGTAGCTGCTCAAGGGTAAATCCCTTATGCTGGATAAGGTAGCTGACCTCCATCCACGCGTGGGGGTCTATAGGCCCCTCGTGTCGCAGCAGCCGTGAGAGTTTGTGGCTTAATTTTATAAGTTTGCTATTCATCATATCTATTTGTTAACCTCTTTTTGCACTGATGTAGTTGGTATAGTCCGCAATAAACTTTATCTGACATCGGCAGTCGGGCGTGGTGCGGTAGGACGACTTGGGCATAGCGGAGAAGTAGGCGCGTAGGGCAGCAAGGACGCTTGTCTTCGTGGGATTCTCCATATGGGTAGCTATGTAGCAGGCCATAATCAGTCCTGTGCGACCTACGCCGCCCCAGCAGTGGATATATATTTTTCCACCCTGCTCTCGGAGGGCGTCTATCCTCTCTATAAGTCGCTCCACACCCTCAAAGTCGGTTGGTGTTTTGCGGTCGCAAATCGCAAAGCGGATGTGCGTAGCATCCTCTGGTAGCAGGTGCGCGTATGGGCACAGCTCGCCATCTTCTGTGAGGTCTATAAAGTAGCGAATGCCGAAGTTGTACATCTGTTCCACCCTCTGTCGTGCAATATCCTCACTACGGTCACCAGGGTATTCGCCCGCAAAGATGCCGTTATGTCCACAATATGATTGGTAGAGCGGACGGAGGGTAGGCTCAATGTTATTATCGTCTTGTTTCATTGTGTCAATACTTACTTTACTATTCAAACTCCTCCTTAAATGGGAAGAGGTTGCCGTCTGGATTGTGGCTTCGGCGTGAGTTATGATCTTCAAGAATAGCAAAGACAATGTGTCGGTACTTATTCTTAAACTCCTCCTCAAGCATAACCTCATGGAACAGGCGAGCAACATGGCGAGGTGGGTTGCGGAAGGCTCCACAGCCTAATGCTCCAAGAACCAACGAGTCGTGACCATTGGCAATGCCGAGGCGGAAGATTGTGCGTATCTTGTTCTTTATCGGCTCAACAAGTGTTGGCACTATCATCCCATCTGCCGTAAGGTCGGGGCGATTCATACCCGCAACAGATATTACAGCGATGTTATATGGCTCTGCCATAAGTTTGTAGCCACTCTTCTCGCCCTCACGGAAAATAGTAACGCACGGGGTGTATATACCACCGAAGTTGCGGTCCAATGGGTATTGAAATCTTGACATTGTAATGCCATACTGCGCCGCATAAGGGGCATACTGGTAGAGTGAGCGGAAGAGGTTACTCCTTCTGAAGATTGTCTCCTCCTGCGCACCTGCACCCGTAGCCACGCCTCCGCCAGGGTTACGACGACTCGCCATGTTGAGCATCGCGGGCTTATATCCCATATCTATCAGCCGCTTGCCTACAGCCATACAGTCATCCGGGACAACTTCAACAGTGGTTGTAGTGCCACACCCCTTTATATCCTGCACGCTAAAGTCGTGGGCATAGAACTGTGTGCCAGCGACCATCTGCTCAGCGCTGTCAAAGGTAACTTTTACCCCCTCCTCAGTGATATAATAGCCACTGTTTACTAACTCTACAGTGTTGCGGAACACTCTTGTGCGCAGCTCCTTAACCTTTCTGTAACTCGACTGGTTACCGACTGCCACCTGTTTCATTAATGGGATATACTGGTCAAGGAAAGACTGTGACTGCCAACTGTTTACAGCTACAGCTGCCTTATGGCAAGTAGCAGCTACAAACTCCCTTGGAAGAATAATATTCTCAACATCTACTGCCGCCGCAAAGAGAGGCGCAATCTCGCTAATGTGAAAACCTGCAATGCCACAGCCGATTTTTGTTACATAGAAAATCAACTCAGGATGCAGCTTTGCAAACGAAATGAACTCGTCAACATAAGGTTTGATATCCTCCACGCCTCCGTGCATTGTAGGGATGGCGTAAGATTGACCCTGCAGACCAACACCCTCTCCCCACACAGCACCAAAACACTGGTGGGCAACCCTCGCTGCGCCACCACCGTGTGCACCGGCAAGGTTAGAGCCGAATACAAAAATCTCATTATCAGCCAGATGTGTGATATTCTCTGGTGTAAACTTACGGTTATACATAGCTATTAATCTTAAAATTCCAATCTAAATCCTCGTTTTTTCAGTTCGTCGTACTTATCACTGTTGAAGCGGTACTTGATAGGTTTGCGGCGAGATGTTCCCGCAGGGCGTGGCTCGGTCTCGGTGAGGATGCCGAGCTTGAGAATCTTATTGTAGAAGTTGCGGCGGTCAAATTTAACCTCCAGTATAGCCTCGTAGAGATTCTGTAGCTCGGTCATTGTAAATACCTCCGGCAGCAGTTCAAAGCCAATAGGCTTAAAACATATGCGCTCCTTGAGTCTGTTAAGTGCCATTCGCAGTATGCGATCGTGGTCAAAGGCGAGGCTCGGAATCTCATCAAGACCAAACCATCGCGCCACATCTGCATCGTCGCCACCGCGCACCTCTGCCAGGCGAACAAGGGCGAAGTGTGCCACAGTGATAACTCTCTCGCGAGGGTCACGACCCACCTCTGAGAAGGTGTAGAACTGCTCTACAGTGGTATTTTTAAGTCCAGTCTCCTCCTCAAGCTCACGCGCAGCGCACTGCTCGGCCGTTTCGTCCATATTCATAAAGCCGCCTGGCAGTGCCCACTTACCCTTGTAGGGCTCAAGACCTCGCTGGATAAGCAGCACTCTGATTGTCACACCGTCAAAGCCGAAAATCACACAGTCTGCCGTAACGGCTGGATGGGGGTATTGATATGTATATGGCATTGTCGTACTATTTAGTTGTTAGTATTCTCAGTTTCACGCAGATAGTCACGCACCTGCATAAGTGCACAGCCAAGAAGGTTTTCGCCTCTCCACTGCTCTATGCCACCACTCTTGGCAGTTGTTAGGTTTAGGCCAATGCCCCATATGCGGTCGTATGGACTCGCCTCAACAATAATTGCATCGCCAGTAGAGAGCAGAAACTCTTTAAGCTCTGCATTCTGACTAAACTTAGCCTTGTTGCCCTCAACAACAATGTTGTACTTGTGGGCATCCCATACAACAGGGTCAAAACCACTCACCTTACGGCCCAACTTCTTGTGGTCGGCAGGGTTGTTAGCCTGCATAATCTTGGATAGAGTATCTTCGTCGCCAAAGAGTCGCGCCTTGCAGGCCATCATATATTGCTCGGTGGTGTGGTAGCTTACGCCATCAACAATAAAATAGCAGTCATACCACTGACTAAAGCAAGGCTTTTTTATCTTGCCCGGTGTTGGTGTGTGACCCCAAAAGTAGATTATCTCTCTGCTTGGGTCTCTCTTTACAATCTCGCGAATAGTCTCTACACTGTAATTCATAGTCTACTCCTCCTTATCTCTAATTTTCATCAATATTTTACCCAAATTGTTCTCTCCTATCCAGCTGTAGCGGTCTACACCCCAGAAGGTCTGATTGTTTGTTCCGTTTATCAGCACGCTGCTGCCCGTATCTAAAAGCTGCTTCATCAGCCGTGGGTTCTGACTGAACTTCGCCGTAACAATCTCCGTCATCAACTCTACATCCTCCTCACATCCCGAAGCCTTTGCCGCCGACTCTGCACTTTTATATGTAGCCCCACGCCAAGTAAACTTACAGGGATAGTGGTTGGCTAAAAATGAGTAATCCCCCTTGAAACGGTTTATTACTACGGGAAACTGCTCGGGCACAAGTTTGCTAAATATCTGCCAAACAGCTGGATGTAGCATTGCCTCGCACGACTCTCCAGCGAGGAAAATCTCCCTAACGAGGGACGAGCTGATGCCACTAATACCCTCGGGCGAAGGCAGAATAACAATGCGGTCACTGTAATCTGCAAGCAGAGCGTTACCCCTAACCTCAGCCTCAATAGAGCCACACTTTCGACAGAAGAGCACCGCGCGGAAATAGTCCAAAAAACCACTACTTTTAGTAAGGTGCTCAAGCAACGCGAGCTTGTCGTCACCCATAATGAAATATAGCTCAGCATCTGGATTCTCGCGCTGCAGAGCGTGAAGCGTCGGCACTGTTCTGCCCTCTATAGTGCCTATCTCCAAAGTGCTTACCCCCATACGCTCCTCCTTGCTGCAGATAGCCCCAAGCATCGCTATGCGCACTTCTGGCGAGAGAATAATCGGACGAGAGTCTCTTTTCATCTTGCGCTTTAGATAGGCATCACTCACTGGTACAAATATACCTTTGTCCGCATCAAGGGCAGTAATAGCACAACTCATCAACTTGTAGTGAGCTAATGTCGGAGGGTTAAAACTACCTCCCATTACGACTATTTTTCTCATCTTCTCCACCATTATTGCGTTAATTCTACGCAAAGATAGAACAAGATTTTGATATATGCAAACTTTTTGCGTATTTTTTACGCAAAAAGTTTAATTTTGCTGTTTTGTTAGTTCCTGATATGCCTTCAAATACTTTCTTAGGCGTTTTACATCCCAGTCGGAGAGCTCTTTATAACGACGAACATCCATATTGTCGGTTAAATCGTTAATCTTCACAGCAACAGCCAATGGGTTAGTCTTAACACGCTCGATAAACTCATCATAAGGCTCATTGTCCGAGAGTTTTGTCACACACCGCAGTGCATCTACAATATGCACAGGGAAACCTTCTGCGAGTAGTGCATCAAAGGTCCAGTCGATATCTTCCACGACATCGTGCAGAACACCGACAATCTTTTCATCTATCGTTCTACCAGCAGCCATCACACGCATAATGTGCCCGGCATAAGGCATTCCCGATTTGTCAAACTACCCTTCGTGGGCTTTGAGGGCAAGGGTTATTGCTTTTGAAAGAATATTGTCCTTAATAAAGATTATTCGTAATACCACTCATAACAAAGAACATCGACAACTTCAAATTCTTCATCTCCGTCCAACCAAGATTTTAATTCTCCATTGTCAGTGCCACATTGGCCGCGTTCTCCTCGAATGTTATGTTAGATAATGCTACATACTCCAAAACCCTCTCTATCTGCTTGAAACGCTGCGGATAGATATTGATGCGCTTATCTGTAGTATTCACTTCGAGACCATTTGGAATCTTCTCCTCAAAGTAGGCAACCACACCGGCAATCATCAGTGATGCAGGAGTGCCACACTCATAGGATAAACATACAACATCCTTGCGCATTGCGTCAATATGGAGCTTAACCCCAATAGCAGGCAGAAGGGAGTGGGGTTTATAGCTAACCTCAACGCTCTTTGCATCTACCGCTGTAAACACTGGCCGCACATTAAACTTACGCTCTATAAAGTCCGAAATCTCTTTATATGTAATAGATGCTTTCATAATACTATTTATCTGTTTTGTTCTGCTTCTTGGCCTGCCTTACCAACTTCTTCAAGTAGGCATCGACATTTTCCATTGGGCGAAATGGTTCTATAATGTTAAGGTCAGAGTCTATAATTGCATAAACAACCTCCTCTTCGTTATCTTCCATTCCAAAGCCATCGCTATCAGCAAAATATCTTCCATCAGGATAAAGTGTCCACACAAGTGCATTCAGACCACACTTAAAATTATCCCAACGGTTTAGAAGGGCGTATGGTGCAGCCTTGCGCCTTGCATTATCTACACCATAGATACACCCCTCTTCGATAGCCTCAATATCAACATCCTTATCCTCGATAAGCACTTGGCCAGAGGAGGTTACAAACTTACGCATCTTACCTGTCTTGGTATTGGCAAAATGTACTTCATGGTCGCGTCCAAAGAATAACGCCATACCCTCTCCTATGAGAAATCCATTGAGACCCTCCAACTCAGGATGGCCGACTACTGTTACACTCTTACCCTGAATATTAAATACTACATCTGTTGTTACCATAGTTGTAAAATTTATTAGTTAATATTTATGTTCTTATATATTCTCTGCCAATATGCCTGTATAGTTATCTTTTGAAAACTTTTCGCACATAAACTTTACCACATCCACCACCTCCTCCAAAGGTCTATCGTCCTGCAATCTTGCAGTAAGAATTTGAGGAGCCATTGCTTTATATACCCCATCTGAACAGAGGAAGAATCTATCCCCTGACTGAATCTCAAAACACTCAACCTCTGGCACAGCAACCTGTGGGTTTGTTGAGAAAAAGCACCTTGTTACCACCTCCAAGCCCCAACTTGGGTCTGCGTGATCTTGAGTTTGATACACAACCTCACCACCGCGCAACATATAGCAACGACTGTCGCCACAATGGGCAATGGTCACAGTATTACCTTCAACACTCGCCAACACCATTGTAGTACCCATTTCAATAGGATAACCTACTTGTGAGCGCGCATAGAGTGCATCTGATGCTACTTTGCAAGCCTGAACAACCTTTGCTTCAGAGTCTGGCATTTCGGGATTATCTTCCCAATAGCCACAAATGGCATTGCAAACAGTTTGCGCAGCAATTTCACCCATGGCGTGCCCACCCATACCATCGCATACGACCATCAATACACGATTATGCTGAGCCATCTCGACAAGGCGAAAAACATCTTGATTTACCCGCCTAACACCTATCTCTGAAAAGGTTACACACTTGTTTATCATAGTCGCAAAGTTTTATTGAGGTCTATACACATATAAAACATCTATCTCTATAGAGTTTATAGTGAACAAAATCTATCAATAAAAACAAAACTAACCACGAACAAATTAATAGAATGTTCCCTTTGGTGCAAAGAGTGGGTATCCGAAGTTGAGGGATAGGTAGAGGTTGTTAGCGTTTTTAATGCCATATTTAGCAAAAGAGAGGCTTACAGGACCAACGACAGTGCGGTAAGTAACAGAGATATCAGCAATATACTGCCACTGATCCGCAATACCAGCCTCGGCGCGGCGGAACATCGCATAGAATGCCGTGCGAAGATAGAGGTTATCCCACAGGCGGAAGGTCGGCATAAGACCCGCTGCAACATAGCGCGAAGAGTGGTACTGAGGCATATACATCATCTGCGAGTGGGTTGTTGGGGCATACTGTGGCAGCGATACATTTGTCACTCTCAAGTCATCAAAGCGAGGGTGGTTTGTATATACGCCCTCGATGCTATAACCAAATGAGAACCAGCGCGTTTCACTAAATGGTAGGTAGTGCTGCCAAGAGACCTTAGCACCTAACCACTCTCTACGCTCAGAGAACTCACGACTCAAGCCGTAATCAAACTCATCTATCCACTTGTCGTGTCCATTGACATAGATTCCCGATACCGCAATACGATTTCCGCTAACGGGCGAAATTGGATTATCAAGAGTACTTCGGCGGAACTGCAATCGGGTAGAGATAAATGAGAATCTTGTCGGATTATCATCGCCCTCAAAGAGATAGAAATTTTGACCTGCGTTAAATGTCGCCTGCACAAGGCTTCGGTTTGAGGTAGATGCACCAGCCGTAAGCGTGCCAAAGTGCTCTCGGTGCTTCTTCTTGAGTGTGTTGTCTACACTGGTAAGGTTGCCAAAGTTGCCATAGGCGGTATTCCTTGCCGAAAAGATATAGTTAAGGTCAAAAAACACTGGTCTGCGAGGGCGGATAAAGACCCTTCCACCGATAATTCCTGCGTTGTATACCGGACCTAAATAGAGGTTCGCACCACCATTGATACCCACGCGACCAATATGTTCATACTTAACACCCAAGCGCACTTGGTTGTATGCTGTAGATGATAGTGTTCCACCCACAGTAAGACTTAGGGATGGATGTTGGCGGATAGTAAGGTGTGGAACAAATGTCTTATTTTCAGCATTGTACTCAAAGCGAGGGTACTCAACCGTAAAGTCGCGCTCGGCAAGAAGGTCGTAGATTCCAGAGCGGAAGTCAGCAAAGGTAGACAGTGAGTCATTGTCTCGCTTGCGGGCAAGCATCACTGCGCGTACATACTGCTCCTGTGGTTGCGAAAGTCCCTCTATCTTTGGACGAGAGAGTGTCATCTTTGGCAGCGTGGCGGTAAAAGCCTCGCGGCGAGCGGCGAGTTCCTCCTTTGTGCGACGAGCGGGCACGGTTGCGAGTATCTCATCCATACGCGCCATAGTATCCTCATATCCCTGCTTGATTATCTGCTCAGCCTTATTAAACTCAAGCATTCCAGCGTCCACTGCCCTATCAATAAGGATATTACCCTGCTTTGGTAGACGATAGTCGGTATGGGCCATAATGAAGTACATTGCCTGCTCTATAACGCTACTATTATCCGTCACCTCCCTATTGTCTGTAGTACACTTAACGCCAATAATGTGGTCTGGCTTATGGTACTCAACCATATACTGCCACGGGAAGTTGTTGAACACACCTCCATCATATAGTAGCATATCCTTTTTCTTGAGCGGCTTGAAGATAAACGGGATAGACATTGACGCGCGGATAGCCTCGCCAAGGTCTCCATTGCGAAAGACTACCGCCTCGCGATTGTTCATATCGGCGGCAACGCAGAAAAATGGCACCATAAGTCTATTAAAATCGCCACCACAAGCCTCTGTTGCAGGACGGAGAAGTTCACTTAGTGCCAACTCTATCTGCGTCGAGGAGAGTATATCTGTCGGCAGTTGCATCGCAGGGGAACGATCCTCAGCACCCTCTGTTGCCACATTATCAACCTTTACAGAGTCTCTGGCTATATTAAATCTGAGCGTGAGGAGTGTTGGTGGACCATCCTGCTCGCGGAAGTAGCGATAGTGTCGCTTATCAAGACGACCAAAGAGCCAACGCTCCATATCGCCTGAGAGAGCAATTTCCCTCATCTGCTCAGGGGTATAACCCGCAGCATAGAGACCGGCAATAATTGAACCCATAGATGTTCCGGCAACATAATCTACCGCCACCTCATTCTGCTCCAAGGCCTGCAAAACACCAATATGATAGAGCCCTTTTGCCCCTCCGCCACTAAGCACAAGAGCCACTCCCTCTGCCCTAACAATAGAAACAGAGAGTAAAGAGAGTATAAATATTAGAGTTTTGCGAAGCATTTGCTAATTTTTTTGTACTTTTGTCCCTTACTTGCCCGTTATACCTAATAACGAGTGTAAAGGTAGAGTTTTTTTAGAAAAAATACAAAACATAATCATAATGGACAGCAAAATTAATGACTTATTGACCAGAGTAGAACAGTTTAACTCTGAAATTCCAGCCGAAATTGAGGATTTTCGCGTCAAAATGGTTGGAAAAAAAGGTGAGCTTACAGCCCTGATGGAGCAATTTAAGAGCGTTGCACCAGAGCTAAAGCGTGAATATGGACAGAAAATCAACGCCCTCAAGCAGGCTATTCTTGCAAAGATAGAGACTCTGCGCGAGGCTGCAGCAGCAAAGGCCTCTGCAGATGTGAAGATTGACGATATGACTCGCCCAGGTAGCGCTGAGCAGCTCGGCTCTCGCCACCCTATCTCACTTGTGAAGAACGAGATTTGCGAGATTTTTGCTCGTTTAGGCTACACTATTGCCGATGGTCCAGAGATTGAGGATGACCACCATGTATTCTCAGCACTCAACTTCCCACCAGAGCACCCTGCTCGCGATATGCAGGATACATTCTTCATTGAGAAGCAGTCGTCAGAGCCAAGCCAGAAGGATATTCTGCTGCGCACCCACACCTCTTCTATTCAGGTGCGTACTATGGAGCGTCAGAAGCCACCTATCCGCGTAATCTGCCCAGGTCGTGTGTTCCGCAACGAGGCTATCTCATACCGCGCACACTGCATCTTCCACCAGATTGAGGGTCTTTATATTGACAAGAATGTCTCGTTTGCAGATCTTAAGCAGTCTCTGCTCTACTTTGCAAAGGAGCTCTTTGGCGAGAACACTCAGATTCGTATGCGTCCATCATACTTCCCATTCACAGAGCCATCTGCCGAGGTTGATGTATCTTGTAACCTCTGTGGTGGTAAGGGTTGCCCAGTATGTAAGGGTACTGGTTGGTTGGAGATTTTGGGTTGCGGTATGGTAGACCCTAATGTGCTTATTGCCAACAATATAGACCCTAACGAGTACTCTGGTTTTGCGTTTGGTATGGGAGTTGAGCGTATTGCAATGCTCAAGTTTGGAGTTAAGGACCTTCGTCTCTACTTTGAGAACGATGTTCGCTTCCTCCACCAGTTTGACAGCGCACTGTAAACAATGAGAAGGCTTGCTCTATATCTTCTTGCGGCAGTAGTCGCACTCTGTGGTATTTTTATGCCTCAGAGCACTGTTGCGCGCACAAGCAAGCCTCTTAAACTATATACAGATGCCGTAAAGCGACTGACAATCTATGGCGACACTGTCTCTGCCGTTCGCCTTACTAATGAGGCACTTAAGGCGGACTCAAACTATATGCCCGCATCATATCTTCTTGCCCGCATAGAGAGCAATCCAGAGGTCGCGTGGCGAGCTGCCGAGCGAGCAGTAAGAGCCGACAGCACAAACCATCACCTGCTACAAGAGGCGGCAGAGCGCAGTCTGAGGGCGAAAAAGTATTCGCGCGCGATGCACTATCTGCAGACTCTTGTAAAGAGAGGCGACGACCCCGACCACTTCCGCCTGCTTGCCATTCTGCATATGATGACAAAGGAGAGTGACAAGGCTATTGCAGTCCTTGACTCGGCAGAGGTGCGACTTGGCAAGATTGAGTTTTTCAGCCGTATGCGCCAGCAGATTTATCTTGAGAGTGGCGACAACAAGAAGGCTCTAAATAGTGCTGTAGAGTTGGTAAATGAGGCTCCATATGACCCTGCAAACCATATTTCGCTTGCCGATGTGTACGCAGCAATGGATGCTGACTCGTTGGCGGATGTCACTTACAACACAGCCATAAACCTTGACAAGACAAATTCCGACTCTTGGTTTAGCTATGCCAGCTTCTTGGATCGTCGCAAGCGACATACCGAGATGCTGCTTGTTTGGCGCAATATCATTGATTTACAGAGCGTTCCCCTATCGTCAAAGATTGCTATTGTCGAGAGTGTTACATCTAAAAGGGACTTTTACCGCAAGAACTTCCTGCTGATAGAGCCTATTATCACTCGACTCTATCAACTCCACCCAGAAAATAGTAGCGTTACCGATTTATACATCTCGCACCTTATTGCAGGTAACAGGGTTGATGAGGCGTTGTTACTTCTCAAAGGGCGACTTGACCCAGTAAAGCCTGATGAGCAGGAGCTTGGTAGAATTATCAGCATAGAGCAGCATCTTGGACGATTAGACTCCGTGGCGGTATATGCCGATTTGGGTATACACCACTACCCTACTACTGAGGATTTCTGGAACCTCAAGGCGTGGCTACAGATGCGTAAAAATGACAACCGTGGGGCTATACAGACCCTGCGAGCAGCCCTTGAGTATGCTAAGGATAGCAAGGCGAAGAGCTCTTTATGGGGAAATATTGGCGACCAATACCACGAATTGGGCGAGACTAAAAAGTCCTACTCAGCCTACTACAAAGCACTTAGTTTCAACCCTCAGAATGCCATGGTGCTCAACAACTTTGCCTACCACCTCAGCGTGACGGGCAAAAGTCTCAAGCAGGCACTACAGATGGCTCAAAAAGCCACTACCCTATCGCCAAATAATGCCACATACCTTGACACCCTCGCTTGGGTATACTACAAGTTAGAACGCTATGACGAGGCTAAAAAGGTTATGCAGCAGGCGATGAGTTTTGATACAGACAACTCTGCAGAGTTAGCACTTCACTACGGCGATATCCTTGACGCTCTGGGAAGCACATTCCTTGCCCAGACATATTGGCGCAAGGCCCTTGAGAGGGGTGCTGATGCAGAGAAGATTGAGAGCCGCATAGAGGCTCAGAAGGCGAGAATAGCGGCTCAAAAAGCGGTTAAATAATGAAAAAACTTCTTATTCTCATACTGCTTATCCTTACAGCTCAGACACCGCTCAAAGCACAGAGCGAGGCTGCGCTGCGCAAGACTATAGACAACCTTGAGGCGAGCATTGAGCGTGAGGAGAAACAGTTAGCGCGACTCAAAAAGAGCAAGACCTCCAAGCAGAAACTTGTAAGTTCATTAGCCCGACAAATAGAGAAACGAAACGCACTTATAGCAGCCCGAGACAAGCAGATAAAACAGCTTGGACAGGATATTGTTACATTAGAGTCTCGAGTAGGGGAGTTATCCATATCTCTTGCCCAGTTAGAGCGTAGCTGTTATACAATGTCGCGCGAAGCATATCGTAACTATCGCAACAACAACACTTTAGCATACCTTTTTTCATCCTCGTCTGCCCTTGATTTTGCCCGTCGCATTGCCTCGTTACGCTCGGCTACAGAGTATCGTAAGGAGCAGATTGCGTTAGTTACATCTACACGCGATGCGGTGCAAAAGCAGCAGCAGACCCTTGCTGCAAAGCGCGAGGAGGTGGCTCTGGCAAAGAAAAAGTTGGACCGCCAGAGGGCAAAGATGCGCGAGGAGCGAGACCTTGCCAAGGCCACAATCCGCAAAATGACAAAGCAGGAGAAGAGTGTGCAGGCCTCTATGGCGGAGCACGAAAAGCGCCTCAACACAGCCATTGCTGAGCTTCGCAAGCTAACGAAGGGTAACAAGTCGGGCGGTAGCTTTAGCAGCTCTACAAGGGGCTTAAAACTGCCTGTAGCGGGTGGTAGGGTAGTTCGCTACAATGCCAATACTGCTGAGATTGTGGGTAACAAAGGGGCTAACATCAACTCTATATACGAGGGTAAGGTGGTGCGTATTTCGCGAAACAAAATCAACAATAAGTACGATGTCTACATTGCCCACGGAGAGTATATCTCTTCATATGCAAACCTCTCGGAGGTGTGTGTAAAGAGGGACGATAAAGTGCTTAAAAACCAAAAAATCGGCACTATAGCCACGATGGTAAACCCATCGACAATGGATGTGGAGTATAAGATATTATTTGCAATACACTCTCCAAATCCAAAAGTGACATTGAAAGCAAGCAACCTTTTCAAATAGTATGGATATCAATTACTACTGTCAGGAGTGTGACTACCGCCTACGCCACAAAAGAGCCATCAGAGAGTGGCTACGCGAGGTGGCAGCAGAGGAAGGAGGACTACAGATAGGGGAGATAAACTATATCTTCTGCCCCTCTACGGTTCACCGTCAGATGAATATTGACTATGTGGGTCACGACTACTTTACAGATATTATAACATTTGACTACTCAAACCTTGAACAAGGCTATATTTCTGGCGATATATACATTGATTATCAGACAGTTACGGATAACGCAAAAATATACAACACCACAGCCGAATGTGAGATGCGCCGAGTAGTTGTTCACGGAGTGTTACACCTCTGCGGTCAGGGCGACAAAACCCCTGAGACTGAGGCTGTTATGCACAGCAAGGAGGATAAGTATTTAGCGTTGTTTGACTCTAAATTTGCAGTAAAAAAGTAGGGTAGTGATGGTATACGATATTATAGTTATTGGAGGAGGTCACGCGGGCTGCGAGGCGGCGAGTGCGGCGGCAAGGATGGGCGCAAAGACCCTGCTGCTGACTATGGATATGACTAAGTTTGCCTCTATGTCCTGCAACCCCGCCATTGGTGGCGTGGCAAAGGGTCAGATAGTACGCGAGATAGACGCAATAGGTGGTCGTACCGCCATTATCACAGACCTTTCGACTATCCAATTCCGTATGCTCAACCGCTCTAAGGGTGCGGCAATGTGGTCTCCGCGTGCGCAGTGTGACAAATCCCGCTTCTCGGCTCTGTGGCGTGAGGAGTTAGAGAAGACCGAAAACCTCTATATTTGGCAAGATTCTGCCGTAGAGATACTCTTTGACCACAGCGGCGACAAAGTGCGCGTAAAGGGGGTAAAAACGCAAATGGGAGTGGTTTTTCAGTGTAGCGCGGTGGTGCTTACTGCGGGAACATTCCTCTCGGGCCTTATGCACTGCGGTAGAGAGAATGCTACTGGCGGTAGGGCAGGCGACGCTGCGAGCTTTGGCGTTACAGAGTCCCTTCAAAAAGTGGGCTTTGAGGTGGGTAGAATGAAGACAGGAACGCCTGTGCGCATAGATGCCCGCACGGTAGACTTCAGCCGATTAGAGCCTCAATATGGAGACGAGAATCCATCTAAATTCTCCTTTTCTGACACCACTGAGGCAGTAAAAAACCAACTCCCCTGCTACCTTGTCTACACCTCTAAGGAGGTACACGACACCCTGCGCCGAGGATTTGAGGATTCTCCCCTATTTAACGGCACTATTCAGGGTATCGGACCTCGTTACTGCCCAAGCATTGAGGATAAGCTGCGCACCTTTGCAGATAAGGACCAACACCAGTTATTCCTTGAGCCTGAGGGAGTTACGACAAATGAGATGTACCTAAATGGCTTCTCCTCTTCCCTGCCGTACGACATACAACTTGAGGCTCTGCACAAGATTGCGGGTCTTGAGAGTGCGCATATCTACCGCCCAGGCTATGCTATTGAGTACGACTACTTTCCACCAACTCAGCTCTGGCACACGCTTGAGAGCAAAGCGGTGGAAAACCTCTACCTCGCAGGTCAGGTAAACGGCACTACGGGCTATGAGGAGGCGGCAGCGCAGGGACTATTAGCAGGCATAAATGCTGTAAGAAAGATTTCAGGCAAGGAGCCAGTAGTTCTGGGTCGCGACCAAGCATATATAGGCGTACTTATTGACGACCTTGTGACAAAGGGGGTAGACGAGCCATACCGAATGTTTACCAGCAGAGCCGAGTACAGAATTTTGCTCCGTCAGGACAATGCCGACCAAAGACTCACTCCTCTTGGTTACGAATTGGGATTAATTTCTGAAGAAAGATACCAAAAATTCGCAGAAAAAAAACAACTTCTAAATTTGCTTATTTTATTCACTCGTGAACAGAGTGTCAAAATATCCGAAATTCAGGACTATTTAATTTTGCATAATTTAGCACCAATTTCTCAGGGTAAGAAGATTTTTGACCTCGCCCTGAGAAACGACATTACCCTTGCCGACCTTGTAACAGTACTTCCAAAACTCAAAAAGTTTGTCAAAACAAACGGCATAACCGAAGAGATTATAGAGGAGGCGGAGATAGAAATAAAGTATAGCGGATATATAGAACGCGAAAAGAGCGTTGCCGAAAAACTACATCGACTGGAAAATATTGTAATTCCAGAGAACTTTGACTACAGCAAAATGCAGTCACTAACAATAGAGGCGCGCCAAAAATTGCAGAAAATACGCCCAAAAACTATTGCCCAAGCATCAAGAATACCTGGCGTATCTCCTGCCGATATAAATGTCTTGCTGATGCGATTTGGTCGGTAGTGTTCCACGGGGAACGCTGCGATTAAGCCGAGAGCAATAGCGGTCGCACACCGAAGGTGCAAAAGGCGATAATTGAAAATGGGAACTTGTTCACGAATTTTCAATTTCGCATTTTGGGGCATTTATGCCGCGACTGATATTACCGAGGCGTAGCAGGGTCGGGTCACCAAAGGTGAGCCAATGTCCAACGGCTAAAAGCCAAAAGCTAAACCTCTACCGTCCAGCCATATTTATCCTCTGTTCTACCGTACTGGATATCCTGCAGGGTATTATACAAATCAAGTAATACTGGGCCAGTCTCGTCGCAGTAGTGAATAGTTTTGCCTGTTTCTGGGTCGTAAACATTACCTAAAGGGGTGATAATTGCACCCGTACCACAAGCTCCGCACTCATCAAATTCTGGAAGCTCGGCAATATCTACAGGGCGCCGCTCGACAATAAAACCCTTATCTGCGGCTATCTGGCGCAGAGAATCGTTAGTAATTGACGGCAAAATAGATGGAGAAAGAGGCGTGATATACTTATTAGCCTTTATAGCAATAAAGTTTGCCGCACCACACTCCTCAATATACCGATGCTCAACAGACTCGGTATAAAGCACCGCCTTATAGCCCAAATCGTGCGCCTCCTGACAAGAGAGCATACTTGAGGCGTAGTTTCCACCAACCTTAACATCGCCCGTACCGAGTGGTGCAGAGCGGTCCTGATTGCGGTTAATAATAGCATCAATAGGGTGGATACCCTCCTTAAAATATGGGCCTGCAGGGGTGGCAAAGATACAAAATCCAGCCTCATTATAGGCTCTAACCGTAAGACAAGGCTTTGTTCCAAAGAGCACAGGTCGCACATAAAGAGCTGCGCGAGACTCATATGGGGGCAAAAATTCAAGATTTCTGCGGACAATATCTACGCAAGCATTAACAAAATACTCCTCCGACACCATCGGCAGGCATAGTTTGCGCGCGCCCGATGCCATACGCCTTGCGTGAGCGTGTGGACGGAAAAGACGCACCTTTCCATCCACGCCACGAAACGCCTTAAGACCCTCAAAGGCCTGCAAACCGTAGTTTAGACAAGCCGAGGCCATATGTACGGGTATATACTCATCTGTTGTATATACAGGCTCGCTCCACACTCCATCCTTAAAGTATGTGCGTAGATTCTCGCCACCCGTAGCATTAAAGTCAAATCCTAACTCTTCCCAATTAAGTTCCATCACTTCAAAATTGTTCCACGGGGAACATTAACCAACCATAGAACCAGCCTTAACAGCCTCAGATGGCTGTACAAGGCGTAAAGCACCAGTTGCATCCTCCGCCATAAGAATCATTCCCTGTGACAGAATGCCCTTCAACTCGCGTGGCTGAAGATTTACAAGCACAAGCACCTGCTGACCAACAAGCTCCTCTGGAGTAAAGTGCTCAGCAATACCAGAAACAATAGTGCGCTGGTCAATACCAGTGTCTACAGTGAGTTTGAGCAGTTTCTTTGTCTTAGCAACCTTCTCTGCAGCAAGGATTGTAGAGACGCGGATATCCATCTTCTGGAAATCATCGAATGTGCACGCCTCCTTCTGTGGCTCTGCCTTAACCTCGGCAGCAGCATTAGCAGCCTTAGTAGCCTCAAGCTTATCTATCTGGCGCTGGATAACCTCGTCCTCAATCTTCTCAAAGAGTAGGGTAGGAGTACCTATAGTGTGTCCCGCAGAGATAAGCTCCATAGAGCCAAGAGAGTCCCAGCCGAACTTCTCTACAGCGAGCATACCAAGAATCTTGGCTGCAGAGAATGGCATAAATGGCTCAATGGCTGTAGCGATGTTTGCAGTAATCTGTAGAGCAATATAAAGAATTGTCTTAACTCTCTCAGTATCAGTCTTTACCACCTTCCATGGCTCTGAATCTGCAAGGTACTTATTACCAATGCGCGAGAAGTTCATAGCATCCTTAAGAGCCTCACGGAAGCGGTAGTTCTCAATATTATTCTCAAGAGAGGCCTTGATAGTAGATAACTCAGCAATTGTCTGCTTATCGTACTCTGTAAGCTCTCCGCAAGCAGGAACAACACCGCCGTAGTACTTCTGTGTAAGCACCAGCGCGCGGTTTACGAAGTTACCAAGAACAGCCACAAGCTCATTATTGTTGCGAGCCTGATAATCCTTCCAAGTAAAATCGTTATCCTTAGTCTCAGGAGCATTTGCGCAGAGAACATAACGAAGAACATCCTCCTTACCTGGCATATCCTCAAGATACTCGTGCGCCCAAACAGCCCAGTTGCGAGATGTTGAAATCTTGTCGCCCTCAAGGTTTAGGAACTCATTTGAAGGTACATTCTCTGGAAGAATATACTCTCCGTGAGCCTTAAGCATAGATGGGAAGACGATGCAGTGGAAGACAATATTATCCTTACCAATAAAGTGAACAAGCTTTGTATCCTCGCTCTTCCAGTACTTCTCCCAATCTGGCGTAAGTTCCTTAGTAGCAGATATATAGCCGATTGGAGCATCAAACCAAACATAGAGAACCTTACCCTCTGCACCCTCAACAGGCACAGGTATTCCCCAGTCAAGGTCACGGCTTACGGCGCGTGGCTGAAGACCACCGTCAAGCCAGCTCTTGCACTGACCGTATACATTTGTCTTCCACTCCTTATGACCCTCAAGAATCCACTCGCGAAGCATCTGCTCATAGTCGTTCAATGGCAGATACCAGTGTGTAGTAGACTTCTTCACTGGCACAGAGCCAGAGAGAGTTGAGTGCGGGTCTATAAGCTCATCTGGAGAGAGTGTTGAGCCACAAGCCTCACACTGATCTCCATAGGCGCGCTCATTGCCGCATTTTGGACAAGTACCAGTGATATAACGGTCTGCAAGGAACATCTTTGCCTCCTCATCATAGTACTGCTCTGATGTCTGCTCTATAAACTTACCCTCATCATAGAGCTTACGGAAGAAATCAGAAGCAGTCACTGTGTGCATATCAGAAGATGTGCGAGAGTAGATATCAAACTCAATACCAAGACCAGCAAAGGCGTTCTTGATAATCTCGTGATAGCGATCTACAACCTGCTGTGGAGTAATACCCTCCTTCTTTGCCTTGATAGTGATTGGCACACCGTGCTCATCACTACCGCAGACATGGATAACATCCCTTCCACGCAGGCGCAAGTAGCGGGTATAGATATCCGAAGGGATATATACACCTGCAAGGTGGCCGATATGTACCGGACCATTGGCGTACGGCAGTGCCGAAGTGACCAAATATCTCTTAAATTCTTTTGCCATAACCTTATACTTATATTTATATACTATTTAAGCGACAAAGTTAGTACTTTTTTTTGTATCTTTGTCCTTATAAACCATATTAAAACACTATGGATAGAGAAATTAGAGCAATACTTGCCTCTGTTGTGCACCCTGAAACTGAGGAAAATCTGGTCGATGGAGGCTTTGTAGAGAGTATTTCGGCTACAGAGAGTAAGATTACTGTCGGCCTTCGCTTCCGCAAATCTCGCGACCCTTTTGCCGTAAAAATAAAGAATCGTGTCGAAGAGCTTCTGCAAGATTTGTACCCTGACAGCACCATTACTGTCTTTATAAAGCAGGGCGAGAACTCTTCTGCCAAGCGTAAGGAGCAGATAGAGGATATGCAGCGAAATACAACAACAGCTACAGTGGCTAAAGTTATCGCCGTAGCCTCTGGTAAGGGCGGAGTAGGTAAGAGCACTGTAACCTCTAACCTTGCTGTTGCACTTGCAAATGCGGGCTATAGAGTAGGCGTATTAGATGCCGATATTTACGGTCCTTCGCAGTCAAAAATGTTCGGTGTAGAGGATTATCTTCCTGATGCTGTGAATGTTGACGGCCGCGACTATATTATCCCTGCCGAGGTTGGAAATATCAAAATTATTTCGATAGCAATGTTTATCCGTCCGACCGATGCACTGCTCTGGCGAGGCACTATGGCAAACAGCGCACTGCGCCAGCTTATACACCAGACACAGTGGGGCGAGTTGGACTATCTGCTTATAGATTTACCTCCTGGAACGGGCGATATCCATTTGTCAATAATTAGTGAATTAACTATTGACGGAGCCGTTATTGTATCAACTCCTCAGCAAGTGGCTGTGGCTGATGTTGTTAGGGGTGTTGAGATGTTCCGCAACCCGAATGTAAACATTCCTGTGCTGGGTGTTATTGAGAATATGTCGTGGTTTACACCGGCAGAGCTGCCGAATAACCGCTACTATATCTTTGGCAATGGCGGTGCTGCCCGATATGCCGAGGCTGCGGGTGTTGAGCTTTTAGCGCAAATACCTATTATTCAATCAATTATGGAGGGTAGTGATAGTGGAACCCCTGCTACACAAACCTCTGCTGAGGTAGAGAAGTATTATAGACAAGCAGCGCAAAAAGTTGTTGAAAAGTTGATGAAAGATTGTTAATTATTTGTAAGTTGTAGTTAATAACTTCTTGAGTTTTTGGAGGGATGAAAAAAGGAGAAAAGTTTTCAAAATTTACCAACAACTTTTTCCGCTTTTATTAACCTCAACTGTTGATAAAAAAGTCTGTTTATATGTTAATAACAGATATTAACAATTGTTGAAAACTACCCCTTAACATCTCACTCTCAACAACTTATAGAGAGACTAAAAAATAGTTGCTAAAAGATAATAACAAAGCTGATTTTCAAAAAAAGTTACCAACACTTTCAACAGCCTTTATTGTTATTGTTGATTTATATTAAATTATATATTTATTTATAATTAAAAAATTAAATAATAATAAAAACAACCCCAAATAACAACAACTATGGTTGAAAACTTCGCCGCGCTTGCCGCTCGTATTGCGCAACTTAAAAAGGAGAAGGATGCTGTAATCCTTGCCCACTACTATACCACCCCAGAGGTGCAGGCCGTAGCAGATTTTCTTGGCGACTCACTCGCCCTCTCTGTCAAGGCTAAGGATATTGAGGCAAAAGTTATACTCTTTGCCGGCGTGCACTTTATGGCCGAGACTGCTAAGGTCCTCTCGCCTGATAAGAAGGTGTTTATTCCTAATCCCGAGGCGGGCTGCTCACTTGCCGAGTCTTGCGATGCGGAGGCATTTGCTACTTTTAAGGCTCAATACCCTGACCACCTTGTAGTAAGCTATGTAAATACTACTGTCGGCGTTAAGGCTCTGACAGATATCTGCTGCACATCCTCAAATGCGCTGCAGGTTGTAGAGAGCATCCCGCGTGAGCAACCTATTATCTTTGCTCCTGATAGAAATCTGGGCGGATATATTAAGAGACTTACTGGTAGGGATAATATGGTGTTGTGGGATGGAGCTTGCCATGTGCATGAACAGTTCTCGCTTGAGAAGATTCTTGAGCTGAAGGAGAAGTACCCACTGGCTAAGGTTGTGGTTCATCCAGAGTGTAAGGCTTCTGTGGCAGATGTTGCCGATTATGTAGGCTCTACAGCGGGCATTTTAGCCTATTGCGGAAAGAGTGAGGCTCAGCAGTTTATTGTGGTTACTGAGGCCGGTATTTTGGCTGAAATGCGCTCTAAATTCCCAAATAAGGAGTTTATCCCTGCGCCGCCTATTGACTCTACCTGCAGTTGTAACGAGTGTAAGTATATGAAGATGGTCTCTCTTGAGAGTATCATTGCCTGCCTTGAGAACGAGTCTCCAGAGATAACTATGGACGAGCAGACCCGCAAGGCCGCCGAGCGCTCAATTATTAATATGATTAATATAAGGTAGAGAAAAAATTAATATTTAGAATTTTTCCCTCTTACAATGCGTAGGAGGGAATATTTTGAAGTAACCCCAAAAGTTTGGACAAAAAACTTTTGGGGTTTCTTCAATTCACTGAGCCACTCATTTTTTTAACCTTTATACTCATTTTTAACCTCTAAGTAGAAGTTTGAGTATACCGACATATAGTAAGGAACAACCCATAGCATAGGAATACCCAGAAGAAGTAGCGAGAGGATGATGCAACCAAGCATACCAAGAGAGATTAAGAATATACTCATCTTGTGACCCTCCATCATCTGCTCGCTCCTCTTTATTGCATCCATAGCAGATATATCTGGATTCTCCGCCACGATAAACGGTGCAAGAATATAAGAACAAGCCTTAATAACACCCGGCACAATCAACAGTAGAGACCAAAGGAAAACAAATATTGCAACGAGCAGCTGTACCACTATGGCCTTAGTGTAGAATTTGGTATTAAAACCCTCAAAAAAATCCTTAACATCTAACGGCTTTCCATCCCGAGCTAAAGCGAGAAAAGTCAAGTAAAAGCCAAACGCGAGCGGAAAGAGGATAAAAAGATACATAAGCAGATATGAAACATATGCAGCAAAATTACCCATCTGCCCAAAAGCCATAGCCACCGCCTCAATAACCACATAAATAAGCGTAATAATCACCGCCGCCTTCCAATTACCTTGCATCTGCGAAGCAGACAAGGCCCTAATTTCAGTGTTAGTCTTCATTGTTTTTACGATTTAGATAATTAAAAAAAAGAGGGGATTATTCTTATGAATACCCCCTCATAAAGTAATTAGGGTGTGGTTTACTGCTTCTTGTCGCCTGCGATGAGGTAGCCAACTACAGCAAACAGACCGAAAACTACGCCAAGAACAGCGGCCAAAACAGTGTTACGACCCTGCTTCTCTGCAAATTTGTAGCAAGCGAAGCCGCACGCAATCCAAATAAGTACTGATAAAAATTCCATAACTCAACTTTTAAGGGGTTAATAAAATAGTTTTGTTTGTATAACAAAGGTAGGAAAATATTTTTGAATAGCAAATAATTTTGTTTTGAACTACAATTAAAAATCACTACTTTTGTGCAGATGAAATAACAATAAATAATAGTATACTATGGAGAGTGTAAAATGTCTTATTATTGGTAGTGGCCCTGCGGGTTTTACTGCTGCTATTTATGCGGCGCGTGCATCGCTTGCGCCTGTGCTTTATGAGGGTATTGAGCCAGGTGGTCAGCTCACTACAACAACTGAGATTGAGAACTTCCCAGGCTACCCTGAGGGTATTACTGGCAAGGCTATGATGGATGATTTGCGCCGTCAGGCACAGCGTTTTGGAACGGATGTGCGTACTGGTATTATTGGCAATATTGACACATCTAAGCGTCCATTTATTGTCACTGTAGACAATGGCAACCAGATTGAGGCTCAGACAATAATCATCGCTACTGGCGCATCGGCAAAGTATCTGGGTCTGCCTTCGGAGCAGAAGTTCAAGGGTATGGGTGTAAGTGCTTGTGCTACTTGTGACGGATTCTTCTACCGCAAGCAGGATGTAGCTGTTGTGGGTGGTGGAGATACCGCTTGCGAGGAGGCTACCTACCTCGCATCGCTCTGCCGTCAGGTATACCTTATCGTCCGCAAGCCATTCTTGCGCGCGTCAAAGGCTATGCAGGAGCGCGTGTTCAACACTCCAAATATCAAGGTGCTCTTTGAGCATAATACTGCCGAGGTGCTTGGCGATGAGGATGGAGTGACGGGTGTTCGCCTGCGCAAGAATGACGGCGAGGAGTATGAAATTCCACTCTCAGGCTTCTTCCTTGCCATTGGTCACCATCCAAATACCGAGCTTGTTGCAGGTAAGCTCGCCCTTGATGAGCAGGGATATATCGTCACAGTTGCTGGCACATCAAAGACCTCTTGCGAGGGTATCTTTGCTGCGGGCGATGTGTGTGATCCACACTACCGTCAGGCTATCGTAGCGGCAGGTTCGGGTTGTATTGCTGCGTTAGATGCGGAGCGTTTCCTTCAGGCGCATAAGTAATGATAAAGGTTACGGTGTTGGGTCGCGCCTCGGCAAAGCCGACCGTAAACAGTCACCCCTCGGCACAAGTTGTAAATGTGAACGAGCAGTACTACCTTGTCGATGCTGGTGAGGGTGTGCAGCAGCAGATGTTTCGCTGTGGGATAAACCCGATGAAGCTTCGCGCGATATTTATCTCGCATCTGCACGGAGACCATATCTTCGGACTCTTTCCGCTCCTCTCTACATTGGGGTTATGTGGTCGTCAAATGCCTCTCAAGATATTTGCTCCGCGCCCATTTGGGGAGATTTTAGAGTATCATCTGCGATATTTTGACTCATACATATCATACGAGGTGGAGTGGGTTGAGGTAGATACAACCCGCCACCAAATGATTTTTGAGAGTAAGACGCTTGAGGTGTGGAGTATTCCTCTGCGCCACCGCGTGCCCTGCTCAGGATACCACTTTAAGGAGAAACGCCCAGAGCTTAATGTAGACAAGTTCAAGATTGTTAAGTACAACCTCTCTATTGCCCAAATTGTGGCAGCCAAGCGGGGCGAGGATATTACTCTTGAGGATGGCACGGTGGTAGAGAATAGCGAAATAACATATCTACCTTTTGAGCCACGAAGCTATGCCTATCTGTCCGACACCTCGCGCTCGGCAGTAGCCGCCGAGAGGGTCAAGGGGGTGTCACTGCTCTACCACGAGGCGACATATTCCCGCGAGTTCAAGCACGATGCCAAGGAGCGAGGTCACTCTACGGCTGCCGATGCGGCGCAGATGGCTGTTGTAGCTGGGGCAGAGAGGCTTCTTTTGGGTCACTTCTCGTCGCGATATAAGTCGCCAGAGGTGCTCCTTGAGGAGGCAAAGGAGATTTTTGAAAATTCGGCAATAGCCGAGGAGGGGGAGACATATACTGTATGATAACAAAGGCCGAAATACAATCTATTCGTGCACTGGCAGATAAGCGTGGGCGAGACGAGCAGCGCCTATTTATTGCCGAAGGGGAGAAACTTGTGGCGGAGCTGCGCGCCTCTACTATGCACGTAAGAAAGATATACACCACAAAGCCACTCTGGGCGGATGCTGAGGTTATTGCCGAAAAGGATATGGAGCGCATCTCGCAACTCAAGACGGCAAATAGTACCCTTGCGGTGGTTGAGTGCCCGAAGTACGATATTGCTGCTGTAGACCCTACAAAAAACCTTGTACTGGCACTTGATAGGGTGCAGAATCCGGGTAATTTAGGCACTATTATCCGCCTTGCCGACTGGTTTGGTATCACAGATATCGTCTGCTCTGGGCAGAGTGCCGACTGCTTCAATCCAAAGGTTGTTCAGGCAACTATGGGGGCCATTATCCGTGTGAGGGTACACTATACTAACCTCGCAGGGTGGCTTGAGTGTCAGCACAATAGGGGTGCGAATATCTACGGAACATTCCTCGATGGGCAGAATATCTACAAGGCCGAAAAGAGCAGTTGTGGCGTTATTGTTATGGGAAATGAGGGTCAGGGGATTAGCGCCGAGTGTGAGAAGAGCGTCACCCACCGCCTCTATATCCCGCCATATCCCGTAGACAACCCAGGCTCGGAGTCGCTGAATGTAGCCATTGCCACAGCGATAACCTGTTCGGAGTTTAGACGGGGATAAGCCGCTGCAAATTCTGACTATTCCTGCTCCGAGGTGCAAGAAGGGGCAGACGGAGCAAGAGCTGTCGCACAGCAGAAAAACAGAGAAGTAAGATGAGTAAAATATTAGAAGGACTGAATCCGGCTCAGAGAGAGGCGGTAATACACTATAACACCCCGTCGCTAATTATTGCTGGTGCGGGGTCGGGAAAGACGCGTGTGCTCACTTCGCGCATAGCCTATATGCTTGAGCAGGGCGTGCGCGCGGAGAATATCCTTGCGCTGACATTTACCAAGAAGGCGGCAAATGAGATGCGCGAGCGTATTGATAGTATGGTCGGCACCGCTGCCCGCAGGATACATATGGGTACTTTCCACTCTATCTTTGCCCGAATACTGCGCGAGAATGCCGAGGCTATAGGTTTTACGCGCGAGTTTACAATATACGAGACCACAGACTCCAAGAACCTTATCAAGACTATTATCAAGGAGCGAAATCTTGATGATGATAAGTATAAGCCAGGTGTGGTTCAGTCGCGCATATCTACGGCAAAGAATAGCCTTATAACCCCAGGAGCCTATGCGGCAAATGCGGCCCTTACGGGGGATGATCGCAGCCGACAGATGCCAGAGTTTTCTAACATATACATAGAGTACTGTCGTCGCTGTAAGCAGAACAATGCAATGGACTTTGACGATTTGCTGTTGCAGACAAACATTCTGCTACGCGACCGCCCAGATATTTTGCGTAGATATCAGGAGTTGTTCCAGTATATCCTTGTGGATGAGTATCAGGATACAAACTACGCCCAGTATCTTATCGTGCGCCGACTCTCGCAGCTGCATGGTAGGGTGTGTGTTGTTGGCGACGATGCGCAGAGCATCTACTCCTTCCGAGGTGCAAAGATTGAGAATATACTCTCTTTCCAGCGCGACTATCCATCAGCAGAGGTCTTTAAGTTAGAGCAGAACTACCGCTCTACGCAGACCATTGTAGATGCGGCGAACTCTGTTATCAAGCACAATGCCCGCCAGATGCAGAAGCAGTGCTTCTCGGCTGCCGAGCAGGGTGAGAAAATCCGTATCTTCAAGGCCTATACAGACCGCGAGGAGGCGGAGCTTGTTGTAACGGACCTTCGTGACCGAGTGCGCGAGGGTGGCGACGACTGGCAGAGCGCAGCAATTCTCTATCGCACTAACAATCAATCGCTTGTGCTTGAGGATGCACTACGCCGAAAGGGTATACCGTATAAGATTTACAAGGGCAACTCGTTCTACGACCATAAGGAGATTAAAGACCTGTTAGGTTATATCCGCCTTGTGATAAATCCAAAGGACGACGAGGCCTTTAAGCGCGTGATAAACACCCCTGCGCGCGGTATTGGCGACACGACCATTGAACGCATTGCTGCCATAGCCCAAGAGCGCGACTGCTCTATGTGGGAGGCTATAGATACCCTTGTGGGTAGTGTCCCGAGTGGCAGTGTTGAGCGCGCGATAATAAAGAAGGTTACAGACTTTGTCTCGCTCATTCGCACCGTAGCCCTTGAGCGCGAGCAGAAGAGTGTCTACGACTTCGGCCTTGAGGTGGCAACACGCTCGGGACTGCTCTCGCACTACCGACTGCAGAACACTCCAGAGGCTAAGTCGGCAGTAGATAATATCGAGGAGCTGCTCAACACAATGCAGGAGTATACCGAGCGCACCGAGGCAGATATTCGCGCGGGCGAGCGTGAGGAGTTTGACCGCCCAACGATTGAGGAGTGGTTAGGAAATGTTATGCTGATGACAGATATGGACAACGAGGACCCAGAGGGTAATAATAAGGTTACACTGATGACCGTACACTCGGCAAAGGGTCTGGAGTATAAGTATGTCTATATCGTTGGCTGCGAGGAGAACCTCTTTCCGGCGATGATGTCGCTTGAGTCTCTTGAGGGTCTTGAGGAGGAGCGAAGACTTTTTTATGTGGCACTCACGCGCGCCAAAACTCTCGCCACGCTCACTTGTGCCGATATGCGCTTCCGCTGGGGACAGATGAACTTCTCTACTCCGAGCCGCTTCCTTTCAGAGATAGATGCCCAGTATGTGGAGAGCGACTTTGACCTGCGTGGCACACGCCGTAACCGCGAGCTTAATATTGACGAGGGCGAGGATGCTATAACCACCCTGCGACGCCGCTACGATGTGCGCAGTCAGCAGAAACGAAGCCAAAGTCAGCCATTCCGCCCACAGTCTCAACCTAAGCCACAGCCACAGGAGACTCCAAGGCCGAGCTATAACACAGAGCGTATGCGCCGCGTGGAGAGTAGCGCGTCTGGTGCTCCTACAACCCAGCCATGCGCCTACACAGTAGGACAAAAGGTCAATCACCCCAAGTTCGGCAATGGAACTATCGTGGCCATAGAGGCGTTGGCTACAGACCACAAACTAAAGGTGGATTTTGGAGCCTTTGGCGAGAAGACGCTGCTTGCAAAATTGGCTAAACTTACTGTGCTATGACCCCGCTCGTCTCGGTCTGTATGACCACCTATAACCACGAGAAGTATATCTCACAGGCTATTGAGAGTGTGCTGTGTCAGCGCACAACCTTTAGCTTTGAGGTGGTTATTGGCGAGGATTGCAGCACCGACAACACCCTTGCCATTTGCCGTCAGTACGAGGCGCAACACCCCGATATTGTGCGCGTAATTACCTCTGAGCACAACATAGGTATGCACGCCAACTACCGCCGAACTATTGAGGCTTGCCGCGGTAAGTATATAGCTATGTGCGACGGCGACGACTGGTTTTCGGATGAGAATAAACTGCAGATGCAGATAGAGATGATAGAGAAGACCGCTGCCGATATGTGCTACACCCGCTCTCTTCGCCGTGGCGAGGATGGCAGTAGTGCAATCTATCCAGAGGATAGCCTACACACCACGCTGGATGATATGCTTACTCTCAACACCGCCGAGAACTGTACAACCCTCGCCCTCAAAAGCAAGATTTTGCACTACTATAGCGAGGTTAAGCCAGAGACTAAGGGTTGGCTGACGGACGATTTGCCGATGTGGCTCTGGTTTGCCGCTACGCAGAAGATAGTAGCTATAGACCGCGTCACTGCCGTCCACCGCGTGCTTGCCACAAGCGTAAGCCATAGCCATAAGTGGGAAAAACAGCTCGACTTCTGCTACTCGCTTGACACTATAATGCTCTGGTTTGACGAGCATTACAACAATAGCCACCTGCGCCACTTCCTCGCCCGCCGCCGCCAAAACCGCGCCCTCTGGCTGCTCTCATACCACGGCTCAGTAACTAAATACCTCAAACTCTGGTGGCACACCTGCCGCGAACACCCACGACTGCTCCTTAACCTCGCCCCCTACGGCCTGCTCGCCAAAAAACTCCTCTGGCGTATGTGGCAGTAGGCTACGCAGTATGGCTGACGCGAACCGCCCGCTTTTTGAAAAAAGCAGGGCGTGCAAAAACTTTCGGCAAAACTGTCGTTTTGCTTCTGTGCTGATGCGGATTTAGGATAGCTTTACAGCTATTACGATAAAAAAGAGAGATATGCTTTTGCTCAAGTAAACTTGGCAAGCAACCTCTCTTTTCTCTCGTACTCTCTCCGAGAGTTTCCCTAAATCCGAATAAACAGATGCAGACGCAGTCTGTACCGCTGAAAAGCCAACGCTGCGATTAAGCCTAGAGCAACAGCGGTCGCACACCGAAGGTGCAAAAGGCGAAGATTGAAAACGGGAGCTTGCTCACAGATTTTCAATTTCGCATTTTGAAGTGCTTGCACTGCGACTGATACTGCCGAGGCGGAGCAGGGTCGGGTTGCCGAAGGCAAGCCAACAGTAATTTTCCTCTAACATTGTTAGAGGAATAATTTTTTATCTAAAATTTTAGTAGAAAATATTTGTTCATCTAAATTTTTAGTTATAACTTTGTACTAAACTTTTAGATGAAAGACTTTATGAGCAAGGATTTACAGACACTTACA
>SUZS01000013.1 GCA_015059785.1 Rikenellaceae bacterium | reverse complement strand
TACATCGCAATATGTGAATTTTAATATCGTAACTATTATTACGTTAACAAATTAAATACAAGAGCGCGCCTAGTATTTTGGCACGCTCTTTTGACAAGAAGTTGTATAACAAGTGCTAATTTTAGGCCTGCGAAGCACGAGAAACCGCAGCATACTAAAGCGTATGTGAGGATTTTGAGGGCGAGCAAACGACAAAGTAGCCTTGTTAGACAGCTTTTTTAGAGATTAAACCCTGTGTTATTCTCAACATACTCCCACATCCTTGCCTGATTGGCATTCATCTCGCCGTCAATGGTGGCGATGCTGTAGATAAGATCCTTTGCCCACTGAAGTTCCTCGGTGCCGAGAGTTGTGAGTGCCGCTACCGAAGATTCAAAGTCCAGCATACCTGCCATACGCACAGTGCTCTCCATATCCTCTGGCGAGAGAAACGCAGCCAATCCGAGAACCAATTTCCTCGCTGCTGCCTCATTTTGAGAGTTATCACTCTTACTGATAAATAGTTGACCCAAGCGCATGATAGCCCAGAAGTCGCGTCTCATAAATCTCATACTACTCAAGTCTTAAAAGTTCTCCAACAGCCTCATTTATCGCGATATAGGCATCCTCAATAAGTCGCGCAGAGGTAAATCCCTTAAGTTCATATCCCTTATCGGTCTCAAGGGCAAAGACGATATTTCCCAAAATCTCGTGACCTGAGCCATAGAGAATTGTTCCAGTCATATTATCGCCAATGCCATCCTTCTGATAGCCATTGCGGTCAACGAGAAACACAAGGTGGCAGTCCACAAGTCCCAGACGCTTTGACAGCGCATTTAGCGGTGCTGTAAATCGTACAACCTCAGTACGCTCCGCACCGATATGCTGAGCGATATCGGCATCCAGCCCTCTCCAGTCTTGAGCCTCACTCTGGAACGGATAGGCAAGGCCATTTGTCTTTGCAGCGAGGAATGTCGGCGCAATAACATCCTCCGAATTATCTGCCAACGGCACATCAGGCTCTGGAAGACCACAGAGACTTCTGATACCATTAAACATATTGAGCTTGTTCTCTGACATAGTCTGCTCCGCGCGAACAATATCTGCCAAGATATTGACAATCTTCTTCTTCGCATCAACATCAAAGTTAGAAACCAGCTCAACAGATCGCTCCGCTGTCATCGACTCATTCTTGTTGGCGTAGTCAGCTACACGCTGCATTGCCTCATCGTTAAAGCCATTGATTCCATAGAAGAAATCTATCAGTGGCTTTGCGCAGGCAGAGTCAACACTTCCATCTGCACATATCACTGCAGTGCCCAACTTGTATATTGCCGCCAGCATCTCAAAATTAACTTTCATAACCGTAAAGTTTTAAGGTAAGACATATCTATTTACAAAGTTAATAAAACTTTTATAAATAAATGCATAATTACCAAAAAATTAAGCCATTAGCAATTAGCCATTGGCTATTGGCTTGCCTTCGGCCACCCGACCTGGCTACGCCTCGGCAAAAAAAATTAGCAGTGGATAGTACTCGCACCGTCGTTTTGATGTCAAAAGGCAGTAGTTGCGAGGCACAAAAGAAACCGAGTGCGCAGCATACTAAGCGTATGTGAGCAACTCGGTTATCGTATTGTAACGCAGCAAATGCTGCCTTTTCACATCAAAACTAGAAGTAGCCGACAGTATTATCCTCAACCTCCGCCATCTGCTGCACTGCATAGAATGCACGCATAGCGTTCTGCTCGGCTGACGCCTGCTGCTTAACCTTCTCAGCCTCAACGGTCTGAGCCTCCTCGGCAGGGGTTACAGTGTCGTTTACAAGAACATATACACCGCTTGCGCCCTTGATTGGAGCTGAGAGCTTACCAGCCTCAAGAGATGCGATAGCTCCAAGAACGCGTGGCTCTACGCCGATACCTGGAACATAGTAAGCGTCAAGCTTAACATTCTCAAAGGTCTTAACCTCGCTCTGAGCAGCTGTTGCAACCTCCTCAACAGTATTACCCGCCATCTTAGCTGCAATCTGGTCGAACTTCTTGTCGCGAAGAAGAGTAGACTTAATCTGGTTAGCAACCTCGCTAACAGTGCGGTACTCGTTGTCGTTGATACCTGTAAGAGTAGCAATTACATAGTGGTTGTTATCAAGCTTGATAAGCTCTGAAACATCGCCCACCTTAGCCTTGTTAGCCCAGAATACAACCTCCAGAGAGTGGCCGTCAATACCGCGTACCTCGCGAGCTGCGTGCTCAATGTTTGCAGAGCGAGAAGATTGAGCCTGAGCAGTTACGGTAGCGTCAAAGCCCTCCTTAGCAGCGTTTACGGCGAAGAGGCTCGCAGCATTGTGTACCTCGCGCTGAGTATCCTGTGAAGCTACGAGTGGGTACTCCAAAGATGCAACCTTGTAGTGCTTCTGAATAGCAGCTACGCTCTCAATCTTGAGAATCTGGATAACATTGCCCATAGTAACCTTAACTACATCGCCAGCACGCTTACCAACCAGTGCATCTGCAAACTCAGCAGAGAGAGTAGAGTAAGCAACCTCGCCAATCTTACCGCCATCAGCAGCAGTCTCGGCTACAGAGTACTGTGAAGCCAGAGCAGCGAAGTCGCCCTTCTTTGCAACAGTCATAAGGCTGTCAGCAAGCTCTGTATCAGTATAGTTAAGCACGATGTGGCTTAAAGTGTACTTCTCTGGAACATTGCGTACATCAACAACGCGAGCAGCGCGCCACTGGTCAGCAACCAGTGCTGGACCGTATAGCTTACCCTTTGTAAGAGCCTCCTTCTCGTCAGAGGTCATCTGAGCAGCGGTGATATAGGTCTGAGCAACAGATGCGTGACGGTTCTCACGAGCATAAGCCTTAACATCAGCAGCAGCTGCGAAGGTCTCTGCAGCAGCCTTTGCCTCAGCCTCTACAGCAGCCTTATCAGCATCTGTAGGCAGAACCTCATACTCAACATAAGAGATTGTGCGGTATGGAGTCTGCTTGTACTGGCTCTTGTGAGCGTTGTAGTAAGCCTTAATCTCGCTATCTGAAACAGTTACGAGTGAGTCAGCAACGGTAGTGTAACGAGCAACAACATAACGGCCGTTGTAAGCGTTGTTAGCAGCCTTTACGCCACGCTCAACCTCAAGAGCAGTAGCATAAGCACCCTTCTTTACAAGCTCCTGATACTTCATCATTGCGCGGTCAACATCAGCCTGCTTGCTAACGAAAGCCCACATCTTCTGAGCCTGAGGGTTTGTCTCAACCTGCTCAAGAAAAGCTGTTACTGCCTCAAGGCTATACTCGCCAGTCTGAGGATTACCAAAGATGCTACCGAAGACATTGCTTGCACGCTCACCGCAAACCATAGCCTTGTGCTCTGCATCACTTACTGTAAGACCGAGCTCAGCAAAGCTTGGCACAAACACATGGTCTGTAAGAAGAATCTGCCAAGTGTTTGACAGTGCCTGCTGTGCAGCCTGATCTGTGTTAAGCTCGCCCATCTGAGACTTAACATCGTCATAAGCAGCAAGGAACTCGCTGTAGTGAATATCCTCGCCATTGATTGAACCGACCTCAGGGTCGTTGTTAGAAAATCCCATCTCTGACTTCAGAGAGAAGATAAACGCCAAAAGCGCGCCTGCAATAATCACAGAGAGCAGTACGCCGAATTTGGTTCTCATAGTATTCAAACTTACCATATCAAAATATTTTTTTGTAATAATTTCTTGCTCTTTTTTCAAGTTGTGCCAAACAACCCGCGAATATAGTAATTTTATTCCAAATATCTATCTTTTTCTGCTATTTTTTCACACATTCAACCTTTGCAAGCTCAATTCGTGATCGGGTAGTGCGAAGAATCTTGATTTTCAGACCATCAAACTCCATCTGAGTACCTGCCGTAGGTAGCTCCTGATAGCGGTAGATGATATATCCCGCCAGGGTATCATACTCATCGCTCTCGGCTATATCGAGTCCATACTTCTCATTCAGATACTCCACCTCAAGGCGACAAGAGAGGACATATTCTGTCTCAGAAATCTGCTTTTCGACCAAATCCTCAACATCATGCTCATCCTCAATCTCTCCAAAAATCTGCTCAAGCACATCCTCAAGCGAGATAATACCAGCCGTACCGCCAAACTCGTCGATAACTACAGCGATATTACTCTTCTGCTTGATAAACTGCGTCAGCATATCCTGCAGAGGCATTGTCTCGGCGACAAAATCTACATCTATAAGCACATCATTTATTGTTGCAGGAGAGGTAAAGAGGCTCTTTGAGTTTACATAGCCAATGATATTATCAATACTATTTTTCCAAACAAAGATTCGGGAGTACTTACTCTCAACAAATCTCTCCGTAAGGTCCTCGATTGTTGTCTCATCAATATCTACCGCCTCCACATCAACGCGTGAGACCATACAGTCGCGCACACGAAGGTCGGCAAAGTCCAGTGCATTCTGGAACATCTTTATCTCTGCATCTGTATCGGCCTGTACCTCAGTATTATTTGAGTCTAACAGACTCTCAAGTTCACTACGGTCAAACTCCGTATGGCGGACAGCCTGCTGAGGTGTACGACCAAATAGGCGCAGCAGTCCATATGAGAGCAGAGTTGTAAACTTAGCTACAGGATAGAGTATAATGTAGAAGACGAAGATTACGGGTGCAAAAAAGCGATAGTAGAAGTTCGGATTTGTTCTAATAATTGACTTAGGAATGTACTCAGCAACAAAGATAACAATAACCGTAGGGATAATAGTCTCAAGGATAAATGAGCCACTGTTGTATATGTCGTGCCAACCAAGCAGATATGCTACAGCGCGTATAACCTGCGACATACACATAGAGTAGACCACCAGAGTGATATTGTTTCCCACAAGGATGGTTGTGATATACTGTCCCTGATTGCGCGAGAAGAGGTCGGCAATGAAGTCAAATACGCGGCTCTGCTTGCGGTCTATCTCGTGTTTGAGTCGGTTCTTATTGAGAAACGCAATCTCCATACCCGAGAAGAATGCTGACAGAAGCAACATCAACAGTATGATTATAATTGTTGTGGTCATCTATCTATCTTTTACTATTCTGCTACTGTAGTCGCCCAGCTGAAGGTTGCTCGGTCTGTTGCTTAAGCTGTGGCGTTGGTAGATTTTGTTGTGGTCGGCGGAAGGCTGCATTGGGGCGTTTGGCATCCTTGTCTGGGGTTACCTTGCTCTGCTTTGGCTCTTGTTCCGCCTCCCGCTTTGGCTCCGCAGGCTTATCAACGGCTGTAGAGTCATCGCCCCCAGGCATCATATTATCCTTCATCATCACCTTGCCCTTCCAGTGGCGGAAGTTGAGCTCTACAAGGTCCTCGTCAGAGTCAAAGCCCTCGGTAAGGTGGGTGTCGTCTGCCGTAACAATCTTTGTATCTACATTTGAGTAGATACGCTTAGTGGTTGAGTTCCAAAATAGCTGCTGAGTATAGACCTTTGTTCCGTCGTGCTTTACTATTCGCACATTACCCTTAGCCTCCCACAGCTTACGATTTTCGTAGTAGATGGCGTAGTTAGATTCAAGGGTAGCATTGACGGTTGTCAGCGAGTCATCTTGATATGTAATAATCTTTATTCCCTTTCTAAACTCGCGATAAGGGTCACGGCCAAGGGTATATCCCTCAAGCAGTGGAGTAGTAAAACGGTAAGACTTACGACCATTCTCAGAGACCACAATCGTAAGGTTCTGACTCTTCTCAGTCATTATGGCATCTAACAACTCCTCCTCCGCTTTTCTCTCCTCTTTGCACGAAAACAGCATAGCACTCCCCAAAATCAGGAGTGCTAATACCGAATATCTGTGCAATAATTTTTTCACCTACCTATATATAATTACTGTACGCGAGGACGAACTGTTGTGCGAATGCCAGAAGCAAAGCCGCAGTTCACTGTATATGAAGAGCCATCAGCAAGCTCATTGAAGAAGCACTCCTCCTTAGTAGGGAAGGCAGCGCGGTAAGCTGCAGCAAGCTGCTTAGCAGCCTCTACGCGGTCAGCATCCTGAGCCTCAAGCAGTGGCAGAGCCTTCTGGATAAGGTCGTATGCTACCCAATAAACAGCATCCTTCTGAAGACCTGAGCAGCCCTTAGCACCATTTACATAGCACTGTGCAAGGAAGAATGGAGCGTGTGGGTTCTCTGGGTTGATAACCTGAGCCTCGCGGAAAGCCTCAACAGCTGATGCGAAGTTGTTCATACTCATATCAAGAATACCGATACGAACAAAGAGCTTCTCACGCTCTGAGTCAACAGTCTCAGTTGCAAGAGCCTCACGAAGATACTGGTTAGCCTTGTCAAAGTTCTTCTTATCCTGGAAGCCCTGTGCAAGGAGCATAGCAACCTCTGAAGTCTTGTTGTTTGCGTAGTGCTTCTCACCTACAGTGAAGAAGAAGTCGCTTGAGCAGTTAGCACGAGCCATAAGCTTGAATGCCTGCTCAACAATCTTTGCATCCTCAGGGTTGTCAGCAATCTTCTTTGAGAAGATAGTCTCAAGGTTCTCGCAAGAGGCTGCACCACTCATACCGAAGCACTGCTCAAACTGCTCCTTAAACTGAAGCTGCTCTGGTGCAAGGTTCTCAAAGTACTGTGCGTGGCTGTCATAAGCATTTACAACAGTCATTGCATCAACAACATCGTTCTGATAGTCATCGCAAAGGTTCTTGAAGTAGATAGCCACAACCTCTGGATCAACTACGCCAGCCTCTTTCTGTGCAGCGATAGCAGCCTCAAAAGCCTCTGCTACACCCTCACGGTCGTCTGCCTTGTAAGTAAGGTACTCACGAGCCTTGCGCTCAAGCAGGTATACACGACCACGCTTTGGGTGGTTACCGAAGTTCTCAATACGGATATCGTAAAGAAGCAGAATTGAGTCTACATACATCTTCTTCTCAGCCAGAGTCTCAGCGCGGTTAGCCTTGTCCTTGTAGAGCTTTACACCATTTGCATAGATGTTCTCAGATGCATTTGGACAAGCCTTAAGGAGCTGCTGAAGATAGCGAGCTGCAGAGTTGAAGTGACGGTTTGCAACCTCCTCCTTAAGGTAAGAACTTGCAAGGATGTTCTCCTTACGCTCCTCAGGTGTGTTACCCCACTTTGCATACTTTGGATCGCTAAAATCCTGTGCGGCAGCTGTTGTTGCCACTGCAGCCATAGCTGCTACGATAAAAAACTTAAGTACCTTCATTTTGTTTTTATTTTTATGTTGTTAATTTGTTCTGTTTCAATACATTAGTCAATCTTAGGACGAACAAACCAGTAATCCTCGCCAAACAGTGAAAATCCAAGAGTCACCTTGATATAGTTCTGACGAATAAGGCCTACACGCTTGTTAAGTTTCGGCATAATTACAGATGACAAATCGCCACGACCACCGACCTCAATACCTGCATTGATGCTCGTTGCACCCATAAATCGGAGAGGAAATCCAAAGCCTGCTGTAACTGCCCACTGATTGATATTTCGACCCTCAAAACTCTGATAATAGTCGCCATAGCGAGCACCTATGCGATAAGAGATACGCTTGAAGTAGTTTCTAACATCAAATCGGTTTGGCACATACTCAAAGCCGAACTTATATGTGTGAGTATCAACATACTTAATGCTCATACCACTGAAGGCATCCTGCTGGAAGAAGGCGTTATCGCCACCCCAGTTGTTGTATGCGTAGTCAAAGTTTGCAATAAACTTAGCATCCTGATATGTAATACCCGCATTTACAGCGTGTGGCAGACGCATCTGTCCGCGAGAGTCCTCCTGACTAACGATAGTAGAGGAGTGGTCGCCGATATATACTGTCTGCTGAAGCTTCGGACGCAGTGGACCGCCATAGTCGTATGTAGCACCAACGGTGAGCATACGCTTCTTTGTCGAGATGATATTCCACTGAATACCCGCCTGAAACTTAAAGTTAGAGAAGGCGTAGTCATCAAGACCTACAGTACTAACAAAAGCTCCCGAGCCAACATAGTCGCCATAGATAGATGTTGAGTAGTTGTGCTGAATATTTCCCCAGTAGTACTTTGCAGCAAGACCGATTGAGAAGCCTCGGAAAATCTCCCAACCAAGTCCCGCCTTAACCTCTGTCAGATCGCCGTCGCCCTGATAGTTGTACATCACGCCACCGACAGTACCCCAGATATCCTCGCTCTGCTCAAAGGTGTGCATCTTATATCCCACGCTACCATAAGGAGCAAGGCTAAGTCCAAAGCCCAAACCCTTAGCTATAGGCATCTGTATTGCAATCTCGCGGAAGTTGATAATATTCTTTGCATTCTCAGCTGTAGTATAATCATCCGCAGATGTAGAGTTGTACTTGCGCTGCTGATTCTTGAGGAAGTTACCCTCAATGCCCACCTCAAGGATGAACGACTTTGGCAGTGTTGCGCTGTAACCTGCAGGGTTAAGAAGGCTTGCCATCTGTGTGCTACGCATAGCTACACCCGTACCACCCATTGTGCGGTTGATTGCATTTCCGTGCGTACCCAACTCTCCAACGCCATACATCGTATAGGGTGAGTAGGCGTTTACAGCCGCCTCCTGCGCTGAAACACTATTAACCCCAAAAAGGATGACGACAATAGCCGCCAAAATTACTCTGCTATATTTTGTTACCCTCTGCATTATATTCCAAAATTCTATTTAGTCCGCTATACATAACATTGCGACCCGCAAATATCGCACTTTTAATTTGATTAACAAAATATTCGGCGTCTCCTCCGATAAAAATAATCAAATTTTCACTCTTTTTTTTGCAAAACGCCTCAATATACCCTTTTACTTCGTAAAAAACGCTCTGCATAACACCGAATTTTATTGCATCAGTGGTCGTCTTGCCAACCATCAACTCATCCCCCTCTAATACCACTGGAGAGCAGAGTGGTAATACTGCCGTCTTCTCATTTAGCGCCTCAAATCGCATATCCACCCCTGGCGAAATATTACCGCCAAGAAATACTCCGTTTGACACAATGTCAATAGTAATGGCCGTTCCCGCATCAATAATAACCATCTGCTTATCAGCACCATACATCTCTACCGCTCCCACTGCCGCCGCTATGCGGTCTGTGCCGAGCATCGCCTTGTCATACTCAACAGCTATCGGCACTGGCGTTGTTCGCTCAAAACAAAGAACATATTGCACCCTCCGCCCAACTATCTCCGCTGTGTGAGAAGCATCACCACGCGTGGAGGAGATAATCGCCTTTGAGGGGGCAAACCTACAACAAAGCTCGTCAACAACCTCTTCTGTCAATTCGGTCTCTACCCTCTCCTCCAGAATATTGTTGTCTACCTCTATAACGGCAATTTTGTGAAATGTATTGCCCGTATCGATGATTAAATTTACCATTAGCCGTTGGCCATTAGCTATTAGCTACTAATTATTTACAATTTTACAATCTTGCAAATTTACCATAAATCCTTGTGAAATCCAAAAAAATTAGGGAAATTAAAGAGATTAGGGAATTTAGTGAATCCTCCCTAAACACCCTAAACACCCTAAACTCCTTATTCTGCGTAGCACCTACGACTTAAGGTCTTGTAGCACCCTAACTCCATCCGCGACAGTAGCCACTTGGCGGACGGTCATGGCGAGTTTGGTGTCGCGCTGTTTAAGGACAAAGCGTTCTGGTTGTGCGGTAACTTTGCGCAGCAGGTTCATAAACTGCTCGGTCTTGTAGAATGGCGAGTGGTCGTCGCCAACGAAGTTTACTATCATCAGTCCATTCTTGACCTTCACGCGCTCAATACCCAGTTCGGCAGCCACCCATCTAAGGCGCACCACATCAAGCAGTTGTCGCGTAGCATCTGGCAGGCGACCAAATCTATCTACAAGGCGAGCCTCAAACTCCTCCAATCGCTTCTGGTCAACGATAGAGTCAAGCTCGCGATAGAGTCTGAGTCGCTCGGCAGACTGTTGCACATAATCGGCTGGCAATGAGGCATCTACACCAAGCTCTACAGCCACATCGTCTACATAGCTCAGTCTATCAACCACCTTCTGCTCCTCGTGGCTCAATCCTGCCACATCCAATCCCTCAGCGCGCAGCTCGGCTATAGCCTCGTTCATAATCTTCTGGTAGGTCTCAAAGCCTATGTCGGCAATAAATCCACTCTGCTCTGCACCCAGCAGATTACCCGCACCACGAATATCAAGGTCCTGCATTGCGATATTAAATCCTGAGCCCAAATCCGAGAACTCCTCAATAGCCCTCAATCGGCGGCGAGCATCGCTACTGAGCAGTTCATCGGGCTTACTGAGCAGGTAGCAGTAAGCCTTGCGGTCACTTCTACCCACACGGCCACGCAGCTGGTGCAGGTTGCTCAGCCCAAAGCGGTCGGCATTGTTGATAATTATCGTATTCACATTCGGGATATCTACACCACTCTCAATGATAGATGTTGCCACAAGCACATCGCTCTCGCCGTAGATAAAGTCCATAATAAGTTTCTCCATCTCACCGGCCTTCATTCGTCCGTGTGCCGCCACCACGCGAGCCTTTGGACAGAGGCGCGAAATCATACCGCGGATATCCTCAAGCTGTTCCACATTGTTGTGTATAAAGTATACCTGACCGCCTCGTGACAGCTCCGCCTCAACAGCATCCTGAACAAGCTCCTCGGAGAATGTATGTGACTCAGTAATAATCGGTTGGCGGTTTGGTGGAGGGGTAGATATAACCGACAAATCACGCGAGCCCATAAGCGAGAACTGGAGAGTTCGCGGGATAGGTGTTGCAGTAAGAGTGAGAGTATCAACATTGACACTCATCTGCGTAAGTTTCTCCTTCGCAGCCACGCCAAAGCGTTGCTCCTCGTCAATAATTAGCAGACCCAAGTCGCGGAACTTGATAGCACTGCCGAGCATCTTGTGCGTACCGATAAGGATATCAATCTTTCCACTCTCAAGTTCCTCGGCTATCTGTCGCGTCTGCTTGGCGCTCTTTGAGCGGTTAAGATACTCCACGCGCACAGGCATATCGCGCAGTCGCTCGGTAAATGAGCGGTAGTGTTGCAGCGCAAGGATTGTCGTCGGCACAAGCACTGCCACCTGCTTACCATCTACAGCAGCCTTGAATGCCGCGCGTATAGCCACCTCGGTCTTTCCAAAGCCCACATCGCCACAGATAAGGCGGTCCATAGGGCGTGACGACTCCATATCGCTCTTCACAGCCTCAATAGCCCTCTGCTGGTCAGCCGTCTCCTCATAGCGGAACGAGGCCTCCATAGCTTGTTGCAGATAGCTATCTTCCGAGAAGGCAAAGCCCTCACTCGCCTTTCGCTTGGCATAAAGGGCAATCAGTTCTCGCGAGATATCCTTTACAGCCCTCTTTGTCGCAGTCTTGAGTTTCTGCCAAGCACCACTGCCGAGCTTATGCACCTTCGGACGCTCGCCATCGCCGCTCTTGTAGCGAGATATGCAGTGCAATGAGTGTACATTTATAAAGAGCACATCGCCATCGCGATAGACAAGTTTAATAACCTCGCGTGGCTTACCTCCATTAGGGTCTGGAAGGGTCACAAGGCCGTCAAAGCGACCCACGCCGTGGTCTATATGGACAATATAATCGCCCACACGCAGAGCATTAAGCTCGGCGACGGTCATCTGCTCGTCACGCTTAATCTCGCCATTAATCTTATACCTACGATAGCGGTCAAAGAGCTGATGTTCGGTATATAAACATAGCTGAGTATCATAATCCACAAAGCCCTCGTGAAGAATCACACGCAGCATCTCAAGTTTTACACCCTGACGATTTAGGCTGTAGAAGATATTATCTAATCTCTCCATCTGCGCCAAATTATCCGAGAGGATATAACAGCTAAATCCCTCCTCCTTGCGCGCCGTAATATCATCGGCAAGCATCTCAAAGTTCTTGCTAAACTGTCGCTGTGGCTGAGTATGGAACTGAATAGTGGCTGTAGCAGGTCGCTCTACAATGTTATTATGAAGTGATAGCAATGTGCTACCCTGCATATCGCGAAGCAACTCCACTCGCGAGGTTAGTAACTCTGTTGCTCGCTCTGGCTCGTCACTCTGATTGAGATACTTCACCCTTACATCATCAACCTTGCGAAGCGCATAGTCCGCATCATAAAACCAGTACCTTGCACCTTCTCCTACAAAGGCTGCAATGGATACCTGTCCCGCCTGTGAACGATTTACATTGCCGATGATAGTAATTGAGTCTAATCTATCTGAAGAGAGCTGATTACCAATCTCAAAGCGGCGCAACGAGTCCACCTCATCGCCGAAGAAATCGAGTCGGTACGGCTTTGACTCAACATAGGAGAATATATCCACAATACCTCCTCGGACAGAGTACTGCCCTGGCTCATAGACAAAGTCTACACGCTCAAAGCCCAGACTCTCAAGCACATCCACAAGCTCCGTTATCTTAATAGTATCTCCGCAACTGATATCCACAGAGTTTTCATCAAGCTGTGCCGCGCCCACTACCCTCTCAGCAAGCGCCTCGGGGTAGGTGCAGAGAACAAGGTACTCCGATGCCCCAAGTGTTTGCACAGCATTAATAGCATTAGTACGCATAACCACGCTCTGCGCCTCCTCCTGACCGTAGAGTATAGAGCGTTTGTATGCTGACGGGAAGAAGAGGACCCGCTTCTCGTCCAGCAGTGCGTAGAGGTCGTTCATCAAGTATGCCGCTTGGTCACGATCCTCTGCCACAACAATATGTAGGCCCGCAGTTTTAGCCACTGCCGCAGCCAAATAAAACGAAAGGGCTCCTCCGACTAACTCGTTAAGGTAGACGGTGTTGCCCTTCTGTTTTAACTCTCTTTGCAGCTGTGCAAATGGCTTTGTCTGCACCGCTGTCTGAAGTATTTTGTGCATCTTTACAGGTTATACCCTACTCTTTATCCTTTGTTTCGCTTGTCTTCTTTGTTCTTCTTCTCGGCTTAGCCCCAGAGCCCTTACGCTCCTTATCTTTACGCTCTGGTTGTGTAGCCTCACTCTTTTTTGCCTTGCGATGTCCAATATAGTTTGGATTGAGCATATCGTCGCCCTTGCGGTCAAGATACTTTGTCTCAACAATACCTACCGACTGCGATGCGGTGATAGAGATAATCATACCGTAGCGCAATGCCCAGCGGGTACGCAGAGAGATAATTCCCTGCTTAAGGTAGGCTGCAATATATGGACTTACAACAAGGTTTACATAACGCTCGCCATGCTCCTCGGCAAGCAGTGACAACTGATTCTCAATACTCTTCTCAAGTAGCACTGTCGGCTCAATCTTGCCTGTTCCGCCACAAGTAGGACACACCTCCTGAATATCCTTTACCGCCACAGGACGAATACGCTGACGAGTAATCTGCATAAGTCCGAACTTTGTCAGCGGTAGGATAGTATGGCGCGCCTTGTCAGTAGCCATCAGTCGTTGCATCTGTTCATAAAGCAACTGGCGGCTCTGCGCCTTGTGCATATCTATAAAGTCGATAATCACAATACCTCCCAAATCGCGCAGGCGTAGCTGACGAGCCACCTCTGCCGCTGCGGCAAGGTTTACCTCAAGCACATGCTCCTCCTGGTTATCATCAGCCTTTGTTCTATTTCCGGAGTTCACATCGATGACATTCATCGCCTCCGTAGACTCTATAATAAGGTATGCGCCCCTCTTTAGAGATACATATCGTGCAAAGAGCGACTTTATCTGTCGCGAGATATCAAAGTTGTCAAAAATCGGCACTGACCCGCGATAGAGCTTTACGAGCTTCACCTTGTCGGGGTCTACCGACTCAATATAACTGCGAATTTCGTTGTACATACCCTCGTCGTCTACGCAAATCTGGGTAAACGAGCCATCAAGGGAGTCACGAATAATTGTGTTGGCGCGATTCATCTCCCCCATCAGCAGAGCTGGTGCCTGATGACGACGAATCTGCTGAAGTGTTTTATTCCACTTCTCTACTGCTGCAAGGATATCCTGCTCAACATCAAGGTCAGTAGCATTTGCGGCAGCAGTACGGATAATAACGCCAAAATTCTTTGGAAGTACGCCCTGCGCAACGCGCTTGAGGCGTTTTTTCTCCTCGTTGGAGCGAATCTTCTGCGAAAGGAAGACCTTTGAGGAGAAAGGAACAAGGACAATATTTCTTCCCGGTAACGAGATGTCGCAAGTCAGACGCGGTCCTTTGGTAGAGATAGCCTCCTTTGAAATCTGAACCATAACAGTCTGACCTACTTGCAGATGGTCGGCAATGCGTCCATCCTTCTCCAGAGGGGTGTCAAGCTTCATTGTGTCTAACCTAACACACTTTTTCCCTGGAGCCCAACTGTCAACAATTTTGTCGAGCGACGAGAAGTGAGGTCCTAAGTCCTGATAGTGGATAAAAGCGTCGCGTTCGTGACCGATACTTACAAACGCGGCGTTGAGTCCGGGCATAATCTTGCGCACCTTTCCGAGGTATATGTCGCCCACAGAGAAGCCTGTCTGCGCCATATCCTTACCCAACTCTACCAACACCTTGTCCTCGCAAAGTGCGATATTAATCTCGGTAGATGTTACATTGATAATTAACTCGCGGTTCATATTCAAGATTATGTTTTTTGACTATTGGCTATTAGCCATTGGCTCACCTTCGGTGACCCTTCACTGCTCCGCCTCGGCAATTCATACAAGTTTGATTGCTCTCGGCTTAATCGCAGCGTTGGCTCACCTTCGGTGACCCTTCACTGCTCCGCCTCGGCAATTCAAACAAAGTTTGATTGCTCTCGGCTTAATCGCAGCGTTGGCTTATCTTCGGTGACCCTTCACTGCTCCGCCTCCATAAGGCTAAGGGCAAATAGCTAACAGCTAATGGTGTCTTTAATAGGAACGCTAAAGGGCGAAGACCCTTTAGCGTTAAACTCCTATTTAAGCGATATGCCGTCGGGCATACTACTTCTTCTTATGACGATCCTTGCGCAGACGCTTCTTACGCTTGTGGGTCGCCATCTTGTGACGCTTATGCTTCTTTCCGTTTGGCATAGTTGTAAATATTAAAGTTAAACAATAGATGTCTTAATTAGAAACTGTTTAAGATTTGTTTACGAAATTATTTTATAGCTGTTTTGTGGCTGTTTTCTCGTATGATTTGAGGCGCATAGGGGTTCCTATGTAACGAAAATCAGATGAGATAAGAGTCGTAAACAGCATAAAAGAATGAGATAAATAAATTTTATACAGTTTCTTACTTTACCTTAGCAACGAAAGTCTTCGCAGGCTTGAAAGCTGGAATCTTGTGCTCTGGGATAGTGATTGTAGTATTCTTTGAGATGTTGCGTGCAACCTTCTCAGCACGGGTCTTGATAATGAAAGAGCCGAAACCACGAAGATAAACATTCTCACCACGGCTAAGAGAGTTCTCTACCTCCTCCATGAAGGTCTCAACGATAGCCTGAATCTGAACCTTCTCAACGCCGGTTCTCTTAGCGATCTCTGTAACGATATCTGCCTTTGTCATAGCTTAAAAAATTTGTTTATAAATTATTTTTTACTCATTATTCTACTCTATCGCCCTTATACAGAGCGAAATCGGCGACAAATATACAGTTAATTTTGCAAAAGGTAAAACTTTCGCACCATTTTTTTGCCAAAAATTGAAAAAAAGTTGAAATGAAGGGCTATTGGCCGTTGGCTGTTGGCTATTAGCCTTATAGAGGTGTCGGCTCTGCCGACTAATATAAATCCGCAAAGCGGATACCACTTAAAGGCTAATGGCAGAATCTGATTTTAGGTGAGGATTTACCAGGCACACAAGAAGCCGAGCGCGCAGCATACTAAAGCGTATGTGAGCAGCTCGGCTATGAAGTGTAACGCAGTAAATACCGCCTAAAATCAGATTCTGTTGAAGGCGGAGGCAAACCCCTCTACCGCCTGATCAAGCCCCTTCTGGATTTTACTGCCCACCATCATACGCATCATCATATTAAGCTCGGCGTGAAGGACCATACGGATGCGGGTATCAGTTGGGGTAACCTCGTGGAGCTGAATCCAAAAGGCGAAGTCAATAGGCACGCCGCCCTCGTCGCCAGTGATTTTAACATGCTTGCCATAGACTTTGTCAATCATACGCAACTTTACGGTAAAACCCTTAATCTTAAATGAGCAGGTATCCTCTGTGGCCTGCCACTCCTCCACCTTATCAGCCACAGCGGGCGTAAGGAGGTTGAAGGATGATATAAAGGGGTAAATTTGCGCTGCCGACTTAAAAATCTGGCACTGCTTTGATTCGTACTTCTCCATAGGTAATGTGTGTTGTCTTTTTTGCGGAGCAAAGGTAATAAAAATTTTTAACAAAAATATCCTTACCCAAACTATTAATACCCCAATTCAGCAAGTTTTGACTTCGCCTCATCAGAGCCTCGGCTTGCAGCCTTACGATACCACTTTACTGCTTCAGGAATACTCTTTGTCACACCATTTCCAGCCCTATAGCAGTCTGCCAGATTGATTTGTGCCTGCACACAACCCTGCTCAGCCGCCTTGCGATACCACTTTACACCCTCGGCATCATCTCTAACAACACCCTGACCCATTCTGTAGCAGTATCCTAAATCTGACTGTGCATCGGCAAGTCCTATCTCTGCAGCCTTACGATACCACTTCACCGCCTCAGCATAACTCTGCGTCACACCATATCCAAAGTAGTAGCAATTTCCTAATTGATATTGCGAACCAACAGCACCTTGCTCGGCAGCTTTACGAAACCACTTTACCGCCTCTGCATAATCTTTTGCAACCCCGCGACCGTTGTAGTAGAGTTCGGCTAAACTATCTTGCGCAGCTATCTGCCCCTGCTCGGCAGCCTTGCGATACCACCGCGCAGCTTCCGTATAGTTTTGACGCTCGTTGTAATAATTTCCCATATTGTTTTGTGCCACTGCATTTCCCTGCTCTGCCGCTTTGCGATACCATTTTATGGCCTCATTAGAGTCCTTTCCAACACCTAAACCGATATTATAACATATACCCAGTCTATTTTGAGCCGCTGCATTCCCCTGCTCCGCCGCCTTGCGATAATACTCCACAGCGGATGCGTAATCCTTTTTATCGTAGCACTCATCACCTTTTATCCTTAACTGCTCTGATGTCAGTTGCTTTGTAAGCGTAATATTTACCGACGCCGCCTTTCCCTCAGCAACAGTAATGGTCGTGGTATAAGGCTGATAGCCAGATTTTGAGACTGTGATTTTATGCTGCCCAACAAGCAGATTATCTAACGACAGAGGCATCTGACCGACACCCACTCCGTCAATAGCAACATCCGCCATAAGTGGCGAGCCATCAACAATCAGCGAGCCAAACAGAGGTTTTGGAGACTCAAGGGTATAGCTCTGCTGTGGATTATCCGATGTGATATGCTTTGAGGTGGTGGTTGTACTGTGTCCCGCCTTTTTAGCCTCAAAGATATATGTGCCAGAGTTAAGCGTTCCGCTCCAGCGACTATTTCCCACCTTCTCGCCATTGACCCAAATCTCGGCATTATCTGCCACTGTAAGGGTTACAGTTGCCGCATCGGCAGTAAGGGCAATCTGCTTTGTAACCTTACTGCCCGCAACGGTAAAAGTGCCACTCTGGCTATGGTATCCCGCAGCCGAGACGGTATAGTTATATGTTCCGCTCTCAAGCACAAGGCGCATAGCTCCGTCCGTAAGCGAGTAGTGCTTACCATCAATAGTCACAACCGCGCTCTGTGGCTCTACGGCAAAGACCACAAACTGTGGGCGTGAGGCTGCGGTATCTACATTCTGACGGAAGAGAATGCTGCCACTATTAACCTCTATTGTCTGCTGACTGCTTACCGTTCCATAGACAGCCTTCAGAGTATGTGCGCCAATCAGCACCTCCTTGATAGTAAGGCTTTTAGAACTATCTGTCTTACCCTTAAAGACATCGTCCAAATAGATATCTACATTCTCCGCATTACTGCTAACCACAATACTAAAGGTCTGATTTAGACTCGCCAACATCTCGTACTCGCTGTTCCCCTCAAGGTTAAGCGTAACCTCATTACTCTCGCCGAACTCTGGGCTGTAGAAGTAGAAACGAGTGTTCGGCTTGGCGGTCATTTCAAGGATAAGCACATTGTCATAGTAATCCGCCACCTTCTGTTTTGTCAAATCTGTATTTGAGCGCATCTTAACCTCAAGGGCGTCTATCTGCGCCTTACTCATACGGTCAAACTTGATTTTTATGCGCGCACACGCCTGACGCGAGTGGTCAAGACCTATCGGGTCAATATTCACGCCCGTAAGTTCATCTTGTTGCACCGCGCGGAACGATTTTGCGTCTAAAACGATAGAGTTTTCCATCTGCGCAGTTGCAGTAAAGGCGATTAGGGTCAGTATTGCAAATAAAAATCGTTTCATAAAAAAAGGGATTGTTTATGCAAAAATAGCATAAGCAATCCATTTTTCCAAGTTTTACTCTAAAAATCAGGGTTTTACAACGCGATATTTCTCCTTCAGAAGCTCTACAACCGCCTCTGTAGCCTTTGGAAAGACCTTGCGAAGGTCAATTTCGTCGGTCGTAGTAAGTATACCCTTCAGATTTCGCATAAAGGTATCCTTAATCTCTGTTGCAAGGTTTACCTTCACGATACCGTTCAGAATTGCCTGCTGCACCATATCGTGCGGAATGCCAGAGCTGCCGTGCAGCACAAGTGCCACATCCGTTGCGGCGTGAATCTGCTGTAGTCGCTCAATATCGAGCTTTGGTGCCTGCTTATAGAACCCGTGAGCCGAGCCGATAGATACGGCAAGAGCATCTACACCCGTCTGCTCAACAAAGAGTTTCGCCTCCTCAGGCGTGGTAAAACCGCCACCCTGCTCTTGACCCAGCTTTGCCACATAGCCAAGCTCCGCCTCAACATTAACGCCATAAGGGGCTGCAAGTTCCACTACTCGGCGGGTTGTTTCAACATTAACCTCAAAGCTCTGCTCGCTGGCATCAATCATCACCGAGTCAAAGCCCGCATCAAGGCAACGCTCAACAATCTCAACGCTACCACCGTGGTCAAGGTGTATCCACCCCTGAACGCCATACTCCGCAATCGCCTGACGAGCCATAGCAACGGCCTGCTTAAGACCCATATAGTCAATACTTGAGCGGGTAAGCTGCAAAAGAACTGGCGAAGAGGTCGCCTGCGCCGCGCGCATAACGGCTTGCAGAGTCTCAAGATTATAGAAGTTTGTAGCAAGCACCGCACATCTACTCTGCTGGCACTGCTTAAGAAGCTGCTTTACATTCATTTTTGTCTCTCTTTTAAGAATAAGTGTTCAAGAAGTAGAATAATGATTATGCCCATCACAAATCCATTGCCAACAATAGGTCGGAGCAGTGACGGAATGGTAGATAGCGCATCGGCAGGCGCAAATGAGAGTATCACGGTAAACATAATAGGTATACCGAGCACTAATCCATCCTTAAACGACACTACCGCACTACTGCTCTGCATAAGGTGTAGTCCCGCCGCCACCTGCGTAGCCATAAGGTAGAGCAGCACCACGCCCATAACAGGTTGCGGGATTGTCAGCAGCACCGACACTGCATCTGGAATAAAGGCAAGCACAATCATCGCCACTGCCGCAGGGATAACCGTATATCGTGATGCGCAAGAGGTAGAGGCTACAACACCAGGCGAGAGTGAGTAGTCCACAGGACCTACAACGCCTAATGCGCCACCGACGATATTCATCACTCCCTGCACAATCATACCCCTACTCTGTCTGCGTTCCATACCGTCCGCACCCGTAAACTCGCCAAGCGACTGCACCGAGCCCACCTGATTGATAAACAGTGCGATATAGCAGAAGATAAAGGCAATAACCACGCCTGCATCTAACTCCACGCCACCCACAAAGAGTTGCGGAGCCGTGCTATCTGTAACAAAGCTCTTTGGAAAGCCCGTAATGCAGTAGTAGAAAACAGAGCCGACAATCATCGCCACAATAACGACCATAGACTTCCACACGCCACGAAGCAGATTATTTGCCACCGCCATAGCCACCACAGTTACAACAGCAAAGGTCATTGCAAGCAGCTGATGCTCCGTATCGCTAAATATCATACCCACAATAGGCTTTGCCATAGTAAATGATATCAGCACCACGATAGCCACAACAATTCTCGGCGTAAAAATTCTCTGCACCTTGCGCATAAGGCCGAAGGCTGCCAGTAGAGCGATTATCGCACCGCCGATAGCCATAGATGGATAGATAGCCTCACTACCGCTACCCTGCCCCTTTGCCGCCAGTACACCCATAAGCAGCACAGCCGCAGGGCCTGCAACAAGTGGCAGACGGTGTCCCCACAGAGAGTTTACAATCATCGTAATGCCCATAAGAGCAAAGAGCTTCTGGGTAAAAAAGAGCGTCTGGCCCTCCGGCGCAACAAAGGTGCTTGTAAGGACTACGGGGATGCAAATCATCAACCACTGCAGTCCGTACAGAGACATCGCCCCAAGAGCGGGGCGATCGTCTATTTTATACTTAAAATCCATTATCTAAGTAGATTATTTACTAAATAGATTACTTACACATCTCTTTAATGAGTTTGGTAGCAAGCACTGGGTCGTCTGTTGTGATGTAATCAACGCCCTGCTCAATAACCCAGCGAAGCTTCTCCTCGTCGTTTACTGTCCACACATTGACAGTAAGACCGCGCTTCTGGCAAGACTTAATCCACTTTGGCTTCTTCTTGAGCACATCGTACTTGTAGTCAATACCAGAGATACCCATACCCTTAACATAAGTTGGGTCGTAGTCGCCATTAAGATATGCGATTGGTGTTCCCTCTGGAGCAACACGCTTAAGCTCGAAGCAGACCCACGGACGGAAGGCGATATACTCAACCATATCATTAAGGCCATACTTAGCAACCATCTCAACGGTCTTCTCTACAATTTCGGTCTCCTTTGCAGGGGTGTAGTGGTTCTTAATCTCAATAATGAGTTTAGTCTTCTTACTCTTCTTTGCCTGCTCAAGATACTGCTCAAGGGTTGGAATAGTCTCGCCATTCTCAAGTGGAATTGTTGTCAACTCCTCATAAGTACTCTTCTGAATATTCAGACGAGGGATATCCTCTCCCTTACGATATGCGCTCTTATCTGGGTGCATACCACCGTGAGCCACAACAATAACACCATCCTTTGTAAGGTTGATATCACACTCTGAGCCATAGAGACCCAACTTCTGTGCCTGCTTAAGTGCCTCAATAGAGTTGCGGCAAGAGCCCTTTGTTGCGTGATAGCCACGGTGGGCAATAACCTGTGGCTGTGCAAAAGCGGCAACAGAGATAAGCGCTGCGGCTGCTACTGTAAGAATCTTTTTCATAATCAACAAGTTTTAATCGGTTTTAGTGTAACAAAAGTAGAAATTTTCTCTAAAATTCGCAATTTATTCTCTAAAAAATATTATCTTTGTCACCAATAGAACATTAAACCTCAAAAATATGGCTAACAAAATTTCAGTATCAGTAATGTGCTCGGACCTTATGAATCTTGAGCGCGACATCAAAACTCTTGAGCGCAACGGCATCGACTGGCTGCACATTGATGTTATGGATGGTCACTTTGTGCCAAATATGACCTTTGGCCCAGACTTCCCTAACGCAATGCACAAGGTTACAGACCTGCCTCTTGACATCCACCTTATGTGCGAGGAGCCGGAGTTCATCTGCTCAAAGATTGATGTTCATCAGGGCGACATCGTCTCAACCCATGTTGAGCTTGACAAGGATTTGAGCGAGTTTGCTGCCGACATCCACTCTAAGGGTGCGCTGTTTGGCGTTGTTGTAAATCCTGACACTCCTGTAGAGGCTGTAGCACCACATATGGCCTACACCGACATGGTTACCCTTATGCTTGTTCACCCGGGCTTCTCTGGTGCAAAACTCGTTGACGGCATCCTTGACAAGGTTGCTCAGATGCGCCAGTGGCTTGACAGCAACGGCTATGAGAAGGTGCTTATCAGCGTAGACGGCTCTGTATCTTGCGAGCGCGCTGAGCTTATGGCAGGCATGGGTGCTAATGTATTTGTGGGCGGCACTGCTGGTGTATATCGTAAGGGTATGACCCTTGACGAGTCTATTCCACAGCTTCGCGCAGCTATTTCAAAGTAGTATGAGCGAGCGACAAGAGCGAGTATTCAGTTTTTTGCAGCAGCAGGAGATTGAATACTCTTTTTATACCCACCCCGAGGCTCCAACAATCGAGATTGCCCGACAGTATTGGCACAAGGACGGCTCAAAGCACTGCAAGAACCTCTTCTTCCGCAACCATAAGGGCAACCGTCACTACCTTGTTGTCTTCGATAGCGACCAGAGCCTTGCCATCCACGACCTTGAGCACCGCCTGCATCAGGGCAAACTATCTTTTGCATCGGAGCAGCGTATGGAGCGATATCTCGGACTTAAGCCAGGCTCGGTATCTCCCTTTGGGCTTATAAACGACACCGAGAACCATGTGCACCTATTCTTAGATAAGAATCTACTCAACTACCCATCGCTCAGCTTCCACCCTAACGACAATCGTGCCACGGTAGTAATCAGCCAGCAGATGTTTGCCAAGTATCTTTCGGCAGTGGGCAATAGTTACGAGTATATAGAGCTGTACTAAACAAAAAAACGAGGTCAACGCCTCGTTTTTTTCTAATTTGCTAATTGCACTGGCTCTGTGGTTACCAAAGAACTATCATCAAGTGCCGACGCCTTAGGCAGTGCAGGGGCTGTGTGAGTGATTATGCTATCAACAATATATTTTGTATAACCTCTCCACGGCAGCGCACCCTTATACTCTTTGTAGTAGAGGTCAACACTCTTTCCGCCCTCAAGCATCAGACGCTCGGCAAGCTCCTTATTCTCAATAGAGAAATTGAACTCGTATGACTCAATAGTACCAGAAGTTTTAGAGCGAATACCCGCCTGAATAAGTCTACCCTCATAGGTCTTGAAGATATACCCCTTCTTAACCACAAAGTTAAGCTCACCACTCTTCACGCCCTCGCCAAAGACGAAGTAGAAGCGGTAGTATACATAACCCGCACCTGCAACAAGAAGCAGGGCAACAATAGCCAACCACACCTTTTTCATACTCTATAACTCTATACCTAAATTTAACTTTGCCTCAACAGGATTTGCGTAGATACCTATCAGTATCTCGCGTGCCACATCTTTATCCACACCCATAACCTCAAACTGAGCATTTGAGCGGACAAGGTAGATAGCAAACTGCTGCTCCCTGGCTGGTGTATAATACTTCTCAAAGCGACGAGTGCCGTGCTTGATGTCGTACGCGATATAGTTTGTATCGTAGAGCTTATACTGGCTAATAATTCGCTTATCAACAACCTCAGCAAGAGCCTTACACTGCTCTGCGCGAGGCAACTCTGCCACAGCCTCAAGCTCCTCAGTAGTAATAGGCTTACAGAAGGTAAGGTTTGCATCGCCCTTGTATGCCTTGATACCTGTAAGGATGCTCAAGAAGTCCTCATTTTCAGCCTTATGATATGGTACACCACTCTGACGACGGCACAGCTCAACGGCCTTGAACACATCGCAAGGCTCATACTGATAGCTGATAGCCACAGGGGCAATATGTAGCTCACTGAAGTTCTCCACAAAGTCATTTGAGCCACTGAGACCAAACATCTTGATAATTCCAGGCTCGGTCATATCCACGCCATCCTTTGTTCGACCATTGCGCTGAGCAATCCACACTGAGCGACCTACATCGTTAATGCGGTGGCGGATATACTCCGACAAATGGCGAGAGTTCTCAAGAAATTCGCGCATAGAGACATCATCCTTGCGGATAACCTTAATCATATAGTTTGCCTTGCAAAGCTCAAAGACAAGAGGTGTACGCAGCAGATTATCTCCCAGTGAGATATCTGTTGTGGGAAGATTGTTACCAAACAGCGCGTACTGCATCAGCATTGCATCCAGCGTGATATCACGGTGGTTAGAGACAAAGAGCCAACCGTTTGTTGCAGGGACATTCTCACAGCCCGAAGTTGTAAAATTACGCATCGTGCGGTGAATAATACCGCCAATGGCAGGATACATTATCTTGCGCTGAATATCATCAGAGGTACGGCAGGAGCTAATAAGGGTACGCACCTGCTCAATATCCAAATTCGGAAAGACAAACTGTGCCGCGGGGATTAGCAGTGGATCAGAGGCAATCTTCTCCACAACTGCAGGAATCTCCTCATCGTGATAGGCACGGATGTCATCAAAAAATGATTGAGTATTTTCCATCATCAAAATATTTTCTTTGTGCTGAGCTACAAGCTGTTTGACGACTCTTATAGCCCACACCGTGTGCAATATACTTCGCAAAGATAACAATTTTTTTGCAAATCGTGCAAATTTACACAATTATTTAGTACCTTTGCAGTGAATAGGGACAGATTCAGGGACAGATTCAAATCGACATTATAAATAGTTTAACCTAAAATATTTTTAGAAAAATGGCAAAAACAGAAAGACTCTTAAAGCGTATGGCAGAGCTTGAGGAGCAGACAGGTGTTAAGCGCACCATTTTTGCTGCCTGCCCTAACTCTTCTGCAGTTATTCGCGCATCTATCCGCTCTGCAAAGCGTAACAATGCGCCAATCTACTTTGCAGCAACTCTCAACCAGATTGACACCGACGGTGGTTACACTGGTATGACCCCTGCTGACTTTGTTAAGGTTTGCCGTATGGAGTGCGAGGCAATTAACTTCACTGGCGACTGCATCATCGCTGTAGACCACGGTGGCCCATGGCTCAAGGATAAGCAGAATACTGAGCGTTGGGAGACTGAGCGCGCTATGAACGCTGTAAAGGCATCTTTCGAGGCTGCTATTGCTGCTGGCTTTGACCTTATCCATGTTGACCCTACTGTAGATATTAATGTTCCTAAGGGCGAGGTTATCGATATCCACCTTGTTGTTCGTCGTACAGTGGAGCTTATCAAGCACTGCGAGGATTATCGTCGTGCAAACAACTATCCAGAAGTATCTTACGAGGTTGGTACTGAGGAGGTTCACGGTGGTCTTGCTGATGATACTACATTTGACACATTCCTTGTTGAGCTTAAGGAGGGACTTGCTGCTGTTGGCCTTTCTGATGTATGGCCTTGCTTTATCGTTGGTAAGGTTGGTACAGACCTTCACACAACACTCTTTGATGGCGAGGTTGCAAAGAAGCTTACTGCAAAGGTTCGCCCTCTTGGCAGCTACATCAAGGGTCACTACACTGACGGTGTAAGCAACCCACAGGATTACCCTCTCTGCGGTATGGGTGGTGCAAATGTTGGTCCAGAGTTCACTATTAGCGAGTATGAGGCTCTTGAGGAGCTTGAGGCTAAGGAGGTTGAGTACTACAACGCAGGTCGCGTAGCTATGCTCTCTCACATTACAGAGGTGCTCACTCGCCTTGTTTATGAGTCTAACCGCTGGAAGAAGTGGTTGCTTGAGTCTGAGAAGGGCGTTGACTTCTACGAGATTGACCCAGAGCGTCGCGCTTGGCTCGTGAAGACCGGCTGCCGTTACATCTGGCAGAAGCCTGAGGCTCTTGTTGCTCGCAACTCACTCTATGAGAACCTCAAGCGTGTAGGTATGGATCCAGAGAATATTGTTCTTGACCGCATTGAGCACGATATGGATAAGTACTTCTACGCATTCAACATCGTAGACCTCAACAAGATGCTCTAACAGCTTCACGATACAAAAAAAGTGGTGCGAAAGGCACCACTTTTTTTGTCTCTACCCTCTCAATTTAACCTCCCAGCACCTACGCCAGAACCAGAAGCGATACTCTGTGCAGTAGCCCACAACCTTACCACTCTGCATTGCCAACTCCCTTTCGTGGCGTGAGGGCAAACTATCTATGCGCGTAATTGTTACAGCCGTACCGTTCCACAGAGTGTCAAACTGAGCAGCATCGCCAACAATTCTCGGCACTGCCTTTACAAAGTAGTACAACCCTCTAAATGATTTCCAGACAGTAGCTCTTCGTGGAAAGAGGAAATTATGCAGAGTATTGATATACTTTGACATAGAGCGTTGAGAATATAGTCTTCCACCCAATTTACGCTCAAAGAAATCTGGAAATTTACGGTTTAGCGCTGTTATCAACTCGCCCTTATACTTACGCCCCACAAAGCGCGATGAGCCAGCTCTAACGCGATAGAAAAACTCCACTGTCTGTAGCGTTACAACCTTGCCACCGTCCTTTAGTATAGATATCCACATCGCCCAATCCTCGCAGTAGTTGTGCATCGTAGTATCAAAGCCACCCACGCGCAGAAAATCATCTCGGCGCATAAGCGAGCTGATAGTAAATACATTTCGCTGTGCAAGTCGTTTCTGGGTATACCTCTTCAATCTCCAACGCCCCGTGCGTCCATCAAAAAACTCCCCGCGGCAAGTTACAACCTTAACCTCACTGTCGCTCTGCATCTGCACTACAGCCTTTGAGATATAGCTGCTACTTATAAGGTCGTCAGAGTCCACAAAGAGAATATACTCTCCACTGCTATGCTCTACGCCATAGTTTCGCGCAATACCCTGACCGCCATTTACCTTTGTCAGCGCCTTAACGCGACAATCTTTCGCCTCGTAGCTCTTAGCAATCTCAAATGTACTATCTTTTGAGCCGTCATCAACTATAATAAGCTCTATATTTGGATAGTCAGAATCGAGCACAGAGTCTACCGACTGCGCCAAGTACTGCTCCACATTATAGGCAGGCATAACCACCGAAACCAATGGCTGTATAATCTTTCCCATATCCTTAAACCAACATAACGAGCGACAAATATAAATAAAATTATGAAATATTTATATTTCTAAATAATTTTACCTACCTTTGTAGAAGAGAAATTGTAATATTATGACAGCACAACCATTAAGAGAGAAGATTCTTGCGACTATCATCGAGAAGTCCATGCTCAAGCAGAGGGTTTTTGACAACACCTTTGCCGTATTCAACCTTTTGAAAGATACCCTCTTTGAGATGGCATCCGAGATGGAGGATGCACTGGAGGGCAAGGTAGACCGCCGCGTGAGGCTTGAGTATCGCGACCGTGGCAAGCACGAGGCGCAGCTGCAGATTGCATCCGACATCCTCATCTTTAAGATGCACACAGATATCTTCCAGTTTGACTCTAACCACATAATCTGGCAGAATAGCTATGTTCAGCAGGACAAGGCAAACAGCTACTGCGGAATGATTGACATCTACGACTTCCTCTCCGACTCATTCAAGGACAAGCGTTCGGCTGACGAGGGCTACCTTATCGGGCGCATCTTTATCAACCGCGAGCGTATGTTCTTTGTCGAGGGCAAGCGTCAGAGCAGTATGCGCGCAATGAACTTTGGTAAGGCGGAGATTGACCGCGAGCGGCTGATAGCTATCCTTGAGTCGGCAATCCACTACGCCGTAAACTTTGACCTTCTCACTCCACCATATGAGCAGTGCAAGAGGGTTGTGGTAGATCAGTTTAACAACAAGTTTGACAGTTCAACCTTTGTTACCGGAAAACGACTTAACTACGAATTTAATGTTGACGATATTTAGAAGATTTGCAGCGGTGGTTATAGTAACCATCGCTGCTACACTTACTGCGGCGGGAAGTTATAACGATATTCTGACAATCCGCAGTGCCAACCGAGGCATTGCTGCTCTGCGCAGTATGAACGACGGCGAGCACTACACAGTGCTTAGCAAAAACGCCATTATCCGCCGCGCATATAGCGACCAGAGGGTCTGTGACACGCTCTTTGTCGCTCCATTTGCCATTGCGGGCTATACCCTCTCGCCAGACGAAAAGATGGCACTCGTGCCACAGGCAACAACCATAACCCCAATCTACCGCCACTCATATACGGCAGACTATCTGCTTCTTGGTAGTGGCGAGACTATGGAGTGCTTCCAGGCTGTGCGCGACATAACCTTCTCGGCGGACAACAAGCATATAGCATATAGCAAGGGGAATAACCTCTACCTCTACAATATTGCTAACAAGAGCACCACAACCATCACTAATGACGGCTGTTGGAACAAAATTATCAACGGCACTTCGGACTGGGTCTATGAGGAGGAGTATGGCTTCACTCGCGCCTATGCCTTCTCGGCCGACGGCAGTAAGATTGCCTATCTACGCTTTGACGAGAGTGCCGTACCAACCTTCGAGATGATGCGCTTTGACAATACTCTCTACAACCACGCCTACTCATTCAAATACCCAAAGGCGGGCGACAAGAACTCAGTTGTAGAGTTGTATCTCTATGATATTCGGAGCAATAGCCGCACAAAGATAGAGGTGGGCAGCAACAGAGACCAATATATCTTCAATGTTGCCTTTACACCTGCGAACAAGCTCTACTTCTACCGCGTAAACCGTCTACAGAACAGCTTTGAGGTTGTTCAGTGCAACGACAACGGAACGCAGAAGGTTATCTACACCGAGACATCGCCTCGCTATGTCGAGCGACCAAACAGCTCTACTATAACCTTTATTGACGGCAATAGATTTATCGTCAAGGAGGAGACTACAACGGGCTGGATGCACCTCTACCTGCACTCCACAACAAAGGGTCGCCTGAATGCCATTACATCGGGCCGCTGGGAGGTTGTTTCGCTTGTGGGATATGACGGCAAGAGCATCTACTACACCTCTACTGAGCGCTCGCCACTTGACCGCGACCTATACAGCGTGCGTCTTAACGGCAAGTCTCGCCGCCTGCTTACCCCTGAGGGCGGATACAACACCATAGCCCCTTCTGTAGGTATGAAGTACTATGTCCGCACCTTTAGCAACTCCCAAACGCCGAATATCATCACCGTAAACCGCGCTGATGGCACAACGATAGACACCCTTGCTGACCGCCGTAAGGCTGTAGCTGCTGCGGGATCTCTCGCAGTGAAGGAGTTCCGCCAATTTGTTACCGAGCGCGGCGACACGCTGAACTACTACATTCAGCTACCGCACAACTACGACCCTAAGAGGGTCTACCCAGTGCTTCTGACACAGTACTCTGGCCCGGGCTCGCAGTCTGTGGCTAATCGTTGGGGTGCCGACTGGGAGGATGCGCTCTCTGGCCACGGATATATCGTTGCTTGCTGCGACGGTCGCGGAACAGGCTATCGTGGAGAACAGTTTAAGAAGTGTACCTATGCCGACTTGGGTCGTCGCGAGTATGAGGACCAGATATCCTTTGCCCGCTACCTCACTACCCTGCCGTATGTGGACCGCAGTCGCATAGGAATATACGGCTGGTCGTACGGCGGATTTATGGCACTGAACTGCGCTCTGCACGGCGAGGGACTCTTTAAGATGGCTATAGCCGTTGCGCCAGTGACCTCGTGGAGATATTACGACACAATCTATACAGAGATTTACAACGGCTTGCCACAGGATAACCCTGCGGGATATGACGACAACTCTCCACTCAGCCACGCCGAAAAGCTCTCTTCACACACCCGACTGCTTATTATCCACGGCACAGCAGATGACAATGTCCACTTCCAGAATAGTATGGAGATGTGCCGTCGCCTCAATGCTGCAGGCAAGCAGTACGATATGATGGTCTACCCAGACCAGAACCACTCTATGCGCCCAAGTGCTACATCGCTCGTGCGCCAGAAGATGGTCGACTACACCCTTGATAATCTGTAGTATAAAGTAGTATAAAGAATTTTATATTGCTAATTGTCGATATTTTTTTATAACTTTGTAGTGTGTGTACATATATAAATATGTATATGAAGTCAATATATAATAGTAAAGCATTGATTTTCAACACCTTAGAAATAGGGGGGGGTATTTTGTAGAGTACTCTTCTACTTATTATGCTCAATAAGGAGGCTTTCGACCATTGGTCGGAGCTTCCTTTTTGTATTTTGTGGTAAAAAAGATAACGAATAAAAAATATGATTATGAAGGAAAATTTACTTTTCAGTGACGATTATGTCAGTCCAAGCCTTAGTGCTTATGATTTTGTAAGAGAGAGCGGCTTTGCAACCTCTCTGGAGAGCCCAGAGTATGATGGAGAACTCTAAAACTAAATGTTATGAGAAGATTTGTTTTAGCCATTGCAGCACTACTTGCCGTAGGCTGTAGTAAGACAGTTGAGCAGAGTGTGCCAACTACTAATAGTCCGATTTTCCACGCAACGCTTGAGCAGGGAGAGGAGTCAAGAACATTCCTTGACGATAATATCCGCCTTCGTTGGACTGCCGATGATAGAATTACCCTTTTTGAGGGCACGACTCGCAATAAGCAGTATAAGTTTTTGGGCGAGACGGGAGACAATGCGGGCGATTTTGAGTATGTAAAGGCTGGTTTTGGTACTGGCAACGATGTAGAGCGCCACTACGCTATCTACCCATACGCAGCCTCAAACAAGTTGCACGAGGATGGCTATCTTACATACACCTTCCCTGCAACGCAGAACTACGCCGCAGGCTCTGTGGGCTTGGGGGCGAATGTTATGGTGGCTGTGACTGCCGACTTGGACGACTTTGACCTTGCTTTTCGCAATGTGGGCAGTTATCTGCTTGTCAAGCTCTATGGAGAGAACCAGACGGTAGGCTCTATCAGCGTAAAAACAATTGGCGGCGAGCCACTTGCGGGAAAATCTCACATTACGCCTACCTATGGCGGTCTGCCGACTCTTCAGATGCTCGACACAACAACTACTGTAACCCTTAACTGCACAGGAGGTGTGGCTATTGGTACGACAAAGGAGAGTGCAACATCTTTCTGGGTTGTGCTGCCCGCTTTTACAGCCTCACAGGGCATTGAGGTTACGGTAAACGGCTTCTATGGCGGTAGTCAAACTTATGAGGTTGCAAGCCAGATTGCCTTTAACCGCAACAAGTATAAGAGCCTTACTCGCGAGCTTACATTGCCAACAAGTGGCGCAGGCATGGGCGTTGGCGGCTGGGGCGACGGCGATAATATTGAGGATGGCATTTAATAAACCAATTAACATATTGTATTATGAAAAAGCTACTAAACATCTTTGTGATGGCGTTACTGCCCTTATTTGTGGGCTGTAGCACTGACGATGTGGATTGGGGGACCGTTCCCACTCCAGAGGTAAACCACAAGGTGCAGATTGCGGGCAACATTGACCAGCACGACGCTACTCGTGTTGATGACAGTGGTTTCTGCGCGGGCGATGCTGTGGGTATCTACCTTGTAAATTATGACGGCGAGCAGCCGGGTACTCTGCTTGTTGAACAAAATCAGGCAGACAATGTCAAGTTTACCCTTGGCGAGGATGGTACTTGGACATCTGAGTACGACATCTACTATAAGGATAACGACACGAAGGTAGACTTCTACGGTTACTACCCTTACTCTACGCCTACAGCTATTGAGGATTATCCTTTTGAGGTTGCTAAGGATCAGACCACCCCTGCCGAGCACGGTCAGATGGCGGCATACGAGGCTTCAGACTTCTTGTGGGCTAAAAAGGAGAATATCACCCCTACAGAGTCAAAGATTAACCTTGTTTTCCAGCATAAGATGGCGGCCGCTCGCGTACGCTTTGTGCAGGGCGATGGCTGGGAAAGCGAGGCAGAGTTTGCCGCTGTGAAGAAGGAGGTGCTCATCACAAGCACTATCCGCAAGGCTACCGTTGACCTATCTACGGGTGTTGTTACCCCTACGGGCGATATGCCGCTGGATGGTATTATTCCTGTCAAGGATGGCGACGACTATCGCGCTATTGTTGTTCCGCAGACGGTTGAGGCGGGCGAGAATGTGCTTGTTGTGACTATTGACGGACGCCCTCGCCAGTATGTCAGAAGCCAGACAACGGAGTATCTGCCAGGCAAGATTACCACCTTTGACCTCAGCGTTAAGAAGAGCGCTGCTACGGGCGAGTACGAGGTGGAGATTGTCGGCGTAAGCATTACGGCTTGGGAGGCAGATAATGTTGCTCATCAGGACGACGCAAGGGAGTATGTTGTGGTGCACAATGCAGAGGCTGGCCGCTTGGAGCGAACTATGGTTGACCGCCTTGAATTGGATGTTACGGCAGTTAAAAACCTCAAACTTACGGGTGAGATTGATGCTGAGGACTACAAATTTATGAAAAACAAGATGACCTCGCTTATGCGCCTTAACCTTCGTGAGGTAGAGAGTAAGATTGATGGTGTTTATAGGATTCCAGAAAGTGCTTTCAGCGGTAAGACTACACTTATCAAGTGTGTTCTTCCAGAAAAGTTGGAGAGAATTGAGTACGAAGCATTCAAGAACACCTCGCTCACCGGTACAGTTCAGCTACCAGAGGGATTGAAGTATGTTGATGGTTTTTATGGTACAAAAATCACCAATGTTCAATTCCCTACAACATTGGAGGAGATAGGTCACAGTGCATTCTATCATTGTAATTCTTTGATGTGCGAGATTTCGCTTCCAGCCTCACTAAAGCGAATTGGAGCTAGTGCATTCTCTGGATCTGAAATCAAGGGTAACCTCGCGCTACCAGAAGGGTTGGAGTATATTGGCTCATCGGCATTTAACGCTTGTTCTGGTCTGACAGGCTCACTAACAATTCCGAGTGGTATGCATATCATCAATGCACGAGCATTCTCGTCTTGCGGTTTCACTGGAAACCTCACCTTGCCTATGGGTTTGACAGAGATTCAGTCAAGCGCATTTAACGGTACAAAGTTCAAGGGCGAGTTGAATATCCCTTCAACTGTTACAACAATCGGTGATTATGCATTCGCTAACACAGAGTTCAACGGTACACTTGTACTTCCTAAGGAACTTATCTCGCTTGGCTCAGGTGCATTTAACGATTGCTGGCGATTGAGTGGAGTTGTTGAGATTCCAGAGAATATTGTGGCTATTCCATCAAATTTGTTCTCTGGTTGTAAGAATATCGAGGGCATCGTGCTCCATAAGGATGTAGAGGTAATTGAGTCAGGTGCATTTTCAAACTGCTACTATGTATCTTCGATTGTCAGCAAGGCAAAGAATCCACCAACCATCGCCTCTAATGCGTTCAATGGAGTGGCAAAAGACAACTTCGCTCTTGAGGTGCCAGAGGAGTCAATCAAGAAGTATCAGTTTGCATCGGGTTGGAAAGAGTTTAAGCGTATCTCTGCCCACCGCGACTTCAGCATCTCGCGCAACCTTATACGCGTGTTGAACGATAGCCACTCAAAAACACTCGTTTTGCGTGCTCCTGCGGGCGAGGCGTGGAGCGTAGAGTCTGCTCCAGAGTGGGTGACAGTCACCCCATCTTCGGGCGTTGGTAAGACAGATGTAACAATTACCGTAAACGAGTTGGCAGCAGCCGAAGCTGGTACATTCAAAACAGGTACTGTAAACTCTTCGGGCAAGGTGACCTATACAACCCACGCAGGTCGTGGTGGCGAGGTGGTATTCCTGCTTGATGGCAAGGATTGTCGCGTACGCACTACTGTAGAGCAGTATGACTATCAGTATGGCGATGGCGACCTTATCACACTCCAGACAAAGGGCGTAGGTAATGGTGTGAATATCGTGATTATGGGCGACTGCTTTGATGCAAAGGATATTGCCGAGGGTAAGTATCTGAAGGCTATGCAGGATGCATACACCTACTTCTTTGATATTGAGCCATACTTGACCTACAAGGAGTACTTCAATGTCTATGCCGTAGTGGGTATGTCTACCGATAGCGGTATGGGTACGGTCAATACCATTCGTGAGGCTCGCTTTGGCTCACAATATACTCTTAACGAGGGCGTTTCGCCTGACTTTGAGACCGTATTTGCGGGTGCTTGCACAGCTCCTATCAATGACGATGTAGCAACTACGCTTGTAATTCTTGTTGAGAACAGCAACGAGTATAGCGGACTGTGCTATATGTGGGGCGATGGCTCGGCAGTGGCACTTGTGCCTATGAGCACAGACCCTGCGCCATACGACTTCCAAGGCCTTGTACACCACGAGGCGGGCGGTCACGGCTTTGGTAAGCTCGCCGATGAGTATATCTACCACAACGCATTTATTCAGTCTTGCAGTTGTAGCTGCTGCGGACATACTTATGATATAAATCGGAATAAGTCTTACGGCTTCTACAGCAATATCTCGCTTACGGGAGATATGCATAGTGTGCCATGGGCTCATATGATTTACGACCCGCAGTACTCAAATGTAGTAGATGTCTACGAGGGAGCATATATGCACACTCGCGGAGTGTTCCGTTCGGAGGCTACAAGCTGTATGAACAACAACATCGCCTACTACAACGCCATTTCGCGTGAGGCGATGGTTAAGCGCATTAAGAAGTATGCGGGCGAGGAGTACTCTTACGAGGCATTCAAGGCTCTTGACCACGAGTCACTGCCACAGAGAGCTTCTACACTTGATACCCGCGTGTGGGAGGGTGTAGGCGTTAAGGCATCTTCACAACGCGACCAGCGAGAGCCTAAGTTTATGGGCGAGAAGCCAAAGTTTAACAAGAATAAGTTTTAAGCTATGAGAACACATTATATATATAGCATAATGTTGGTTCTGCTGACACTCGGTTTTGTGGCTTGTCAGCAGGGCGAGACAAAAGTAGAGGTAGCACCTTCTGCTCAGATGGCTTTTGATATTACAACCACCCGCGTGGCTGACGGAGCATTTGAGGCAGAGGATTGTGTGGGACTCTATGTTGTAGACTATCTTGATGCTGTAACAGCAGCACCACTTCAAATCTCTGGTAACCGCGCAAATAACGAGGTTATGGCTTACGATGGCGCACTTTGGGCAACAGAGCGAGCTATCTACTGGGGAGAGACAAAGGCGGATGTATATGCCTACTATCCATATATGGAGATTGAGGATGTAGACAAGCAACCATTTGCTGTGGCTACTGACCAGAGTGTTGAGGGGGCGTACGAGGCTTCAGACCTGCTCTGGGCAAAGGCTGAGGGCGTTGCGCAGGCTGACGGCGCAGTCGCTTTGCAGATGCAGCACTCTATGAGTCGCCTTGTTGTAAAGATTATGGCGGGCGAGGAGTATATCGGCTCTCTGCCTGCTGATGCTACGGTGCATCTTCACTCAACAGTTACAGATGCTTGTCTGTCGCTTGCAAATGGCTCTGTTGTAAAAGACCCGTATGGCGGCAGTCACTCTATTAAGATGCGCAATCTCGGTATTCGCACCTTTGCAGAGGGAGAGGCTGTGGTATATGAGGCTATTGTTGTGCCGCAGATGCTTGAGACCTCTGTGCCACTGCTTGAGATTAACTCAAAGAGCGTGTCGTACCTTCTGGAGGATATGTTCAACTTCAAGCCGGGCGTATCGTACACCTATACCGCTGTGCTCAATGCCTCTACAACATCAATCAAGGTTGATATCGGTTGCGAGGTTGAGGATTGGAACAATATGGGCGGCTCTGGCGAGGGTGGCTCTGGCTCTGAGGGCGACGAGGAGGATGGAGTGGACCTATCACTCTATACTGACCTCTCTGCCGAGGGAACGGCAAACTGCTACCCTGTAAAGGAGGCTGGCAACTACAAGTTTAAGGCTGTGCAGGGTAATTCTGACGCTACAGTAGGTAATGTAAAGAAGACCGAGGTGCTCTGGGAGACATTCGGAACAGATGTAAAACCTAATGTGGGCGATATTGTCGCAACAGTTGGCTATAAGAGTGGCTATGTATACTTCTCTACCCCAGAGACTTTCAAGAATGGTAATGCCTCTATCGCAGTGCGCAACTCAAAGGATTTAATCCTCTGGTCTTGGCATATCTGGTGCTCGGAGGAGGGTTGGAACGACGATGTATACCCAAACAACGCAGGTACTATGATGGACCGCAACCTTGGTGCAACCTCAGCCACCCCAGGAGATGTTGGCGCATTCGGTCTAATGTATCAGTGGGGCCGCAAAGACCCATTCTTGGGTAGTAGCGCAGCAGATGCTGATGTCCTTGCAGTATCTACTGGTAGTTGGAATATTTCGGATGTTACTTCTGGTATGACAGCAGAGGATTTTGTAGAAGAGAATCCAACAACCATTATTGATTTTACGTGGAAGAAAGGAAAATGGAGTACAATGCAACTCGAAAAGGGGTTGTACGACCCTTGTCCTGCAGGCTACCGTGTGCCGGATGGCGATGGTAATGGTATTTGGGAACTTGGTCTTAATTCATCTTCTTGGGATTCAACAAACAAGGGTTACTACTGGACTCTTGCCGATGGTAAGTCAACAGCGTGGTATCCCGCTGTCGGTTATCGCATCTACTACAGCGATGGGGGGATGCGCAATGTTGGCACCTCTGGTTATTATTGGTCAGCACATACATCTACCTCCTACTATACCGACCATTCCTACGGTACTGAATACTCCAATCAGATGTACTTCACGAGTATAGGTATTAATTCTGTAATAGGTGGATACAATAGGAACTGTTGCTCAGTGCGCTGTATTAAAGATATTGCCACTGTATCTGGCTCTGAACCTGATTTATCTTTGAACTATAGTAACCTATCTGCAGAAGGTACTGCAAACTGCTACCTTGTAAAGGAGGCTGGCAACTATAAGTTTAAGGCTGTTGAAGGTAATAGTGATGTTACAATCAGTGAAGTGGCAAAAGTCCGAGTTCTTTGGGAGAGCTTTGGCACAGAGGTAATGCCAAATATAGGCGACCTTATAAAGTCGGTTAGCTACAAGGATGGTTATATCTACTTCTCAACTCCACAGACCTTTAAGAATGGTAACGCATCTATTGCTGCGTGCGGTGCAGATGGCAAAATTCTCTGGTCTTGGCACATCTGGTTAAGCAAGGAGGGTTGGAAAGATGAAGTATATCCAAACAACGCAGGTACAATGATGGACCGCAACCTCGGTGCTACCTCTGCTACCCCTGGCAGTGTTGGCGCTCTCGGTCTAATGTATCAGTGGGGACGCAAAGACCCATTTATGGGTAGTAGTTCACTAACTGATGAGACTATTGCAGTCTCTACAGGTAGTTGGCGCATGCCAACAAGATTATCGGGTACAGAAGGAAAAACCGCAAACCCTATGATGTGGAACATCGATTATACAAACAATATAAAAGAGTGGTCATCAAGCTATACAAAGGGATTATATGACCCTTGCCCAGTCGGCTATCGTGTCCCTGATGGTGGTGAGAATGGTTTCTGGGCAACAGCGTTAGGAACTTCAAGCACCACCAAAGTTGGTACAACGTGGGATTCAACCAATATGGGTCGTCACTGGACTCTTGCTGATGGTGAGACAACTGCGTGGTATCCCGCTGTCGGCTATTGCGACAACAACAGTGGGGCGTTGTGCAGTGTTGGCTCAAGCGGCTACTATTGGTCGGCTTTCCAAAATACAAACGATAACTACCACTACACCGCAAGTAATTTTTATATAACTGGGAGTTATTTATACCCAGCATACGCCAATTGGACTAGCTACGGAAGTGCAGTGCGTTGTGTGAAGGAGTAGGGCGCAGTTATAACAGAAATAGTCGCGGCATTAGTCGCGACTATTTTTTGTTTAGCGGGAGTGGAAGATGGGATTGGCTACTGCGCAAGCATTGCTTGCTCCGTTACGCCCATCCCGTCCGCTCGCCGCGGGGGCGCTTCTGGAAGATGGGATTTGAATGTCGCGCTTGCGCGTCATCACCGAAGGAGTGCCGCAGTCGCCACTTGTGGCGGTGCGGAGATACACGACTGAGGTAACCCTGCAATTTCCCATCTTCCGCCCTTGAAAGCAGGAGGAGCGCAGCTCCTTTTTTTGTTTAGCGGAAGTGGGAGATGGGATTGGCTACTGCGCAAGCAATGCTTGCTCCGTTACGCCCATCCCGTCCGCTCGCCGCGGGGGCACTTCCAAAGTTTGAAAGTGTCACAGACACTACTTTTTTATTTGTGTAGCCGTTTGCAAACAAGTTTGCACAGCTACACAAATAAAAAAAGTCTTGCAATGCAAGACTTTCAAACTTTGGGTGGAAGATGGGATTCGAACCCACGACCTTCGGAACCACAATCCGTCACTCTAACCAGCTGAGCTACATCCACCATATGATTTGTTTCCAAATCGGGGACAAAAGTAATACAGATTTTTGTTACTTCCAAATTTCCGCGACTGTTTTTCGCAAAATATCGTAAAAAAGTGAGTAATGCACCCACTATTTCTTGTTATCGTGGCACAAATATTTGAAAAATTCTACCATTTCTGGCAGTATATCTCTCTGTATATCATGACCAAATGGGTGAATAGCATCAACCACATCTGCTCCGTTCTCTCCATAGTAGATTGTTGTAGAGTCCGTAAACTTAATCGGTGAGCCAGCGCAGCCATTTATTCGCTTTGCCTCCGCTACATCACGCCTTACCCTATCAATCCGTACAATCTCATCCTGCACGCCTGCCATAATAAAGACTGGCTTAGGAGTTCTCTTTTTTGCATTCTCGCCTAACCTACGCGTACTCGATGCCGACGGTGCAAAACCCTTGAATTTATCACCGCGAAATGCCCAAAGGGCGTATGTAAAGCCTCCACCATTGGAGTGACCCGTGGCGAAAATATTGTCACTATCTACATTATAATTCTTCTTAAGATACTCTAACAGAACATCAAAGAATCGGATATCTCGTCCCTCATCCTCCGTATCGCTAATCACCCAGCCAAAGCCGTCACGATAGCCGCCCTCGCACCACATACCCTGCGGATAGACGACAATAGCCTCGCTCCAATGGTTGTGAATATCTATCTTCTGCGAAATGCCACTCATACTTCCGCCTCTGCCGTGAAAGACAAAGACTAATGGTACAGCAGATTTTTGCACTTGCGGAGCATAGACAAGTGCGCGGCGAGTTGTTCCGTCGCTTGTAACAGAGACAATCTTCCCTTCGCGGTTATTTGCCACGCAACAGAGCGCAGACAACACCGCAGAACAAAGTAGCAGTAAGAATCTCAGCATATTATTTGCGTTAGTTTTCACAAATGTACAAAAAATATCTATATTTGCACTATGGAATCACTAAAAGAACTATACAAGGTCGGTTGTGGCCCATCAAGTAGCCACACAATGGGACCTAAGCGTGCAGCAGAGCAGTTTGCACAGCGAACAGAGGGTGCTGAGGCTTATCGCGTAACTCTCTACGGCTCTCTTGCTGCAACGGGCAAGGGTCACCTTACGCACAGCGCTATACTCTCTGTCCTTGAGCCACTTGCCCCTACAGAGATTATCTGGAAGGCAGATATTGTACTTGACTTCCACCCTAACGGAATGCTCTTTGAGGCTCTTAAGGGCGATAAGGTCTATGACAGCTGGACAATATTCAGTGTTGGCGGCGGCTCGTTAGCAAACGAAAATACCGTTGCTGCTGCTCCAGAGAGCATCTATCCCCTGACGACAATTCAGCAGATTAAGCAGTGGTGCTACGACGAGGGTAAGACCTACTGGGAGTATGTAGAGCAGTGCGAGGGCAAGGAGATTTGGGATTTCCTTGACCATATATGGACCGTTATGTGCCAGACCGTACAAAATGGACTGAACAACGACGGCGTGCTACCTGGTGGACTGAAGGTTGCCCGCAAGGCCAGCACATACTATGTCAAGAGCAAGAGCTACACCGGCTCACTAAGCTCCCGCGCACGAATATACGCCTATGCCCTTGCCGTTGCCGAGGAGAACGCATCGGGTGGCACGGTCGTCACAGCCCCTACTTGCGGCTCTTGCGGAGTTCTTCCAGGCGTACTGTACCATATGACTACATCGCGCGAGTTCCTTCGTATCAGAGTTTTACGCGCCCTTGCCACAGCGGGTCTATTTGGCAATGTAGTAAAGTGCAACGCATCAATATCTGGCGCAGAGGTTGGTTGTCAGGGCGAGATTGGCGTAGCCTGCGCAATGGCAGCAGCGGCTGCCTGTCAGCTCTTTGGTGGCACACCTGCGCAGATTGAGTATGCTGCCGAGATGGGTCTTGAGCACCACCTTGGGCTCACTTGCGACCCTGTTTGTGGACTTGTTCAGGTGCCTTGTATTGAACGAAATGCAGTTGCAGCAGCGCGCGCACTGGATGCAAACGCATACGCGACACTCTCTGACGGCTCTCATCTTGTATCCTTTGACAAGGTTGTGGAGGTGATGAAGGAGACGGGACTTAACCTGCCGAGTCTCTACCGTGAGACCTCCGAAGGTGGACTTGCAGTCCATATCAAACGATAACGACACAAAAAAGACCTTTCAGGCTGAAAGGTCTTTTTTGTATCGTCACTCTACCCTACTTTACAAGGTTAATTGGCGTTAAGCGGAAGCGAGAAGTTGGTCGCTGAAGATTTGTATAGCGGCAACGACTTGTCGACTTATACTGCGCCACGATAGGCTCGCGAGAGAAGACTGCAGGGAAATTCATCACATCCTTCTCAATATCGGCCACAGAGTAGTAATCCTCGCCAATCTTTGCCATAAAGGACATTCTATTGAACTCTGGGTAGTCCGTAACACCCACGCCATAGCGGACAATAGCCCTTGCGCCAGTGTCAAGAATTCCCGCAATAGCAATGCCGTAGTCGCCCGTGCCATTGGTATAGAAATATCCATCATCGTCAAAGCCGAGGAAGTACACATCGCCCACGCCATAGCTGCCGAAATCTACACCTGTAGCCACAGTCTGCGAGAAGAAGAACAGAGCATCAAGCTCGGCATCGTACTCAACCTCTACTGACCAATCAGTAATATTGCTCCAGCCGGTCATATAGATTGTCTTATTGGCAATACCCTTTGAAAGGTTAAGGTTATGAATTACGCTATTTGAGCCCTGAACATACCACTGACCAAGCCAAGCGTTATAGAGGTCTGTAGCAATAGGCTCCTTAACCTCAAAGGTATCAGAAGTGGCATACAGTCCGCTCAAAGTGCCATCTGGTCTAATACCGATAGCAACAGCCTTGTACTGTCCCGGAACAAGGTCAAACGCCTCTGCGCCATCGCCACGATAGAGGATATCGTTAAGTGTATAGTTTGTTCCATTAGCGTTGTTAAAGTATGCCAAGTACTCCTTAAGTTCAACAATCAGTGTCTCACCCAACTCACGCAAGTCCTTTGGATCGTACTCTGACGCATAGACAACAGTGACAACATACGGATTTGTATCCCTACTTGTAACCTTTACAACATGGTCAAACTTCTGCTCGTGGAGCGTATCAGCACCTACATACTGGAGCGACCAAGCTGGATTTGGAGTCATACCATTGACCGTACCATCCTCTGGGTCAGTATTATCCCCTCCGCCAGCACTCTGCTCAGCCTCGGTAGTAAACTCTACAGATGAGCTGTTACCATACACAACGCCATCCGTTGTAAGTCCAAAGGCGATATACTTATAGGCAGTCTCGGGCTTTAGCTCCTTAATAATAGTGACATAATTCTTGCTCTTGCGCAGTCCGTCGTAGCTTCCACTTGCCACAAACTCTGCCGCAGCAACCTCAATTAGCTCCTGCTCCGAGATATCAACCTCCTCGGTCAAAAAGCCAAACCAAGTGTCAGTTGCCTGGCCGTCGTGCGCAACCTTAATCTTCGCCGTTGTAGCAGTTATATCCTCAACATCAACAGCAAGGGTTAGATTCTCGTTTACCTGAGGTTTCTGCTCCTCTTGAGGCTTTGTAACCTCATCACACGCCGCAAAAGCTATGGCAGCCAAAGCCACCACAGCCATACGAAATAGATTTTTCACTCTCTTCATATCATATTATTTTTACTTTACAACAACGCCCTCGTCAGCTCCCTCAATAACAACCTCATATCGTGCATCGTCTCGGCAGTCACTTACAGCCTGCTTTACAGATGTTGTCGAAGAGATAGTATTTGGATTCACCGTATCAAAGATATACTTAAATACTGGTGCGCTCTTTATAGTGCTTGTCGTAGCATTATACTGTCCACCAACCAGTGCGCCCACATAACCTACAGCAGGCAGTGTAGCATCTACGCTATTACTCTCAAAGGTGTAGTTGTAATATGAGTCGTTTGTATTGGTTGATGTAGCAGAAAGCACTGTCGCACCTACAAGACCACCAATCATAGAGCCTGTATTACTGCTCTTTTCAGTAGATATTGTTCCCGCGTAAGAGTTGCCATCATACTTTGTCTGCATACCAGAGTGACCGACAATACCACCGATATAGAGCATTCCGCTGCCTGCATCGATAGTAATATCGCACTGCGCACTGTTCTCCTTAATAGTATACTGCTTTGATGTTGTAGAGTTCCAGTTACCACCATACGCCATAATACCACCTACATGCCAAGTGGCAGGGAACAAGGCCTTCATATCTCCGCTATTGGTAGATGAGATAACATTTACAGCATAGCTTGTGCTGCTTGATGCGGCAGCAATACCACCAAAGTATGCCTTTGTTGCGCTTGTGGCATCAAGGGTCATATTACCCTCGTTTGTACAAGAGTCAAATGATGATGCGTCCTTTGCAACAGCGCAAACGCCTGCTGCATAGAGGTTTGTCATAGTAGCATTTGGAGCATTCAGCGTAACAGCACCGCTATTTGACATATCGGTAAATGTTGCTTTGGTAGAGCTCTCCGCCATAACACCGCTCAAGTAGATATTATCAATATCTGTAGCGGCTACAGTAACGCTCTTGGTATTTGAAAGCTCTGTAATGCTTGTACTTGCACTTGAGCCGACAACGCCACCCACATAGAGACTTGTCAGCTCTGCGCCAGTGTAGCTTACAGCACCATTATTAGTCATTTTGCTAACAGTACCACCAAGTGTTTTAGCCACAACACCACCGACATAGCTCTTAACAGTGCTATCAGTGATAGTCAGAGTACCGTTGTTGATAAGAGTCTCTCCATTTGCCATAGAGCCTACTACGCCACCAAAATATGCAGCCTTCTCTGGATTACCAGTAACAGTAAAGGTCAGTGGCTTGTTGTTTGTAGCACTCTTAAGGGTATTTCCCGTAGTCACATTTCCAACAACACCTCCCAAATATTGGTGTACAGTGGCAAGGTGATAACCTGTAGTGCAAGAGAGTGTAAATGAGAGGTTAGCATTGTTTACAGCACTCTCAATATTGGCATTAGAGTTACCCGCAACACCGCCGAGATAGTTCTCATTTCCAGTTGAAACGACAGTAACAACGGCATTATTTGTAAGGTTAGATGCAGCAGTCATATTGTTTGCCACAACGCCACCTACATAGTGAAGAGTCTTAGCATCTGATGCCATATTGAATGTACAGTTTACCGCTCCGTAGTTGTGACAATCAGAGAGAGTCTTGCTCTTAAAGTGTACACCAACGCCTGTCTGTGCAACAACGCCCGCTACAGAGACTCCCTTTGAGTTTCCACCGCCAAGGTATGAGCTTGTACCATCATATCCAGGACCAAATGAGCCTGAAACGACGATAGGCGCGTAGTTTGTATCTCCACTTCCGCCAGTAAGGGCAAATCCCGCTACGCCCGCTGCAGTAGCTCGTGCAACAACATATTCGGACTCAAGAGTTGGGGTTGTAAATGTAACCTTACCCTTTGTAGCATTATCTTTAACACCATTGACACACTGCGAAACGCTACCCTCGCAATATCCGATAACGCCTGCCACATAAGTGTAGTTTGACTCGTTATTACCTGCGCCAATAGCCGTCGCACTGCTTGGGTAGATGTGCGAGATAACGCCCGTATTGCTACAGTTAGTAACATTGGCCTTGATGACAGTAGCAGCAGCGAGCTTCTCTGCTGTAGTACCACCTGCAACACCTCCCATAAATAGGAAACCGCCTCGGCCATTGATTGTATAGGCAACATCGCCCGTATTATGGCAGTTATCCATATCGTTATCAATAAGACCTACAACGCCACCGATATATACAATACCGCGAACATCACCGCCTGTAGGGGTGGTTGTGATTGTAATATCGCAGTTGTTTGTACAGTCTGTAATCTCTCCATAGCTCTTTCCTGCAAGAGTTCCGAAGTATACGGCATCGACCGCCTGGTCGCTTCCCGCGCCGTAAGCAGTGGTGTTGAGAGTAAGTGAAGCTACATTGTTAGTGATATTCTCAAGCGCCCCTGTCTTCTCGACTACAGATGCAATAAATCCAAACGCACCCTTTGCATTTACTGGAGTAAGGGTACAAGAGCTGTCAATAGTAAGGTTTCTAACTCTACCGCCAAGGCTCTGGAACAGAGGTGACTTTGCATTCCAATTCATCAGCTTATGGCCATTACCCTCCAGTGTACCGATATAGCTCTGACCTACTGGCAGAGTTACGCCCTTAAGGTCAATATCGTTAGCTATCTCAGCATCGCCAAGATTTGAGCAGTCGCTAAGGAAGGCGATAAGTGTCTGAGCGTCGGTAATCTTACCAAAGTCAGCCTTCTCCCACTTCTCATCTGTTGTCTTAAAGCCCTTATTGCGCTCAACAGTAATCTCCTTATTTGAGATATAGAGGGTTGTTGTGCCACTCTTACGCTTAAAGTCAATGCTAAACTCGCCCGCAGGAGTTGTGCTTGGCAGCAGAGCTACATAGTATGTATCTGGGGTAAATACCTCGCCCTCTGGAAGCAGGGTAACAGAGTTCTCTACAGCCACAACATCATCAACCTTTGGCAGCGCGGTTGTACTTGAACTCTTTGAGAACTTTGTTCTACCCGCAATCTGATTTCCACAAACCTCAACAGCGGTAACATCGTCAAAGGTAATATTGAGCTGAAGGAAACCGACGGCTGTGTTAAACGAACAAGCAGTCGCTGTATCTGTAAAGTATGCTATAGATACGATAGCTCCGTCTGCCACATTATTTCCATCCTCAAGCTGCTGAACAGCAGGCACATCAACATTAAAATAAGTACCTCCACTTCGCTCAACAACCGCCTCGTATGGGTAGATAGCAAAGAACTTTGTTGCACTCTCTGATACTTGACCCACAAATCTTGCGCTCTTACCATCTACAGAGCCAGGGACAATCTTAAATTCGCGGATAGTTTTGTTTGAGCTACTTGTACCCTCAAAAATTGCCAACCTATCATCCTCGTGCCAGCAGATGCTCTTGCCATCCTCGCCAACAAATGTTCGTGTTGCCTCACCCTCAACGGTGATTGTCATTGTTACCAGATTCTCGCCGACCTCTGGCGCGATATCCTGCTCCTCAAAACCCTTTGAGCAAGACAATGCTGCAGCAGCCGCTACGGCCACAAGCAGATAGTTAAAAAATTTCTTCATCTCTTTCTACTCTAAAGGTTTACACTAAAGTTCTTCAAGCTCGCCCATATCCTCATTCTCAAAGTCTGACGAAAGGGCAAAGCCGTTCTCGACCTCCATCTGCTCCACTTCAAACTCTGGGGCAAGATACTCATTAACTGTTTTTCTCTTCATAACCATAATATATGTTGTTCGTTTAATTCTCTTTTACACATCTTACTGGTGCTGCATAGCAACGCGCGCCATACGAGTACCACGCACCAGCCTCAGCAGGGTCAAGTATCGGGTAGACACCATAGTATACATCGTTAAATGCCTCAAAGAGCGTTGCACTCTTACCAAAACTCTCCGCGCCACTGCCAAAGGTCTCGGCTGTCCAGTAGAGTATTCTCTCGCCCGTCTCGCCAATAAGACCAGAGACATCAAGATTTCCCGTATTTGGGAAGTAGTCTCCATTGCCACCGCGCCAAATCCAGCCGTGGTCCGACATTTGCCACTCGCTATCGACATAAGTGCAGGCATAGCCACTCTCAAGAGTTCCAAAAGCACCACACGGAGGCACTGCGTAGCCCACTGGACAAGGGTCAAAAATGCTCTTATAGTCTGTTCCTGCAACAGCATTACCCCACAGTAGCGACTGCGACTGCTGCATCATACCGCCAGAGCCAACAAGGTCCTGCTGAAGATACCAGTCAAAAACATACTCGCCAATAGGGATATCTACGCGGCAACCAAGAATAGTTGTCGGGTGCTGAATAGCGTACTCAATATTTCCTGGCGCTTCAAGAGCCACTGGTGGCACATTGCCAACATAGTTCCAAGTGCAGTTACCATTTCCCACCTGAGTATTTACACGGTTCACCTGCTCTCGCACACGCTCAATCTCTGCCTGAATAGCGTAGTACTCCTCCTCAGTCTCAAGAAGGTTATAGTTATCGTCATAACTATGGCGTGGAACAGTCATATACTCCACATAAGATGGCAAGAATGGCTCCTTACGACCCCACTGGTAGAGCATACCGCGGTTAGCAATATCGCCAATAGCATTTGTCAGCGCGCCAAGGTTACGATCCATCCAGTCAAGGCGTTTGCCGTAGCTAACCTTCGGAGTAGCATCTGTAACCCAAATGTGCCAGCTCCAGAGCGTCTCGCCCGCACCATTGTGAATGGTTATAAGGGCATTACCCTCGCTTTCACCAGTAGTGAAGTAGACTCTTCCATCCTCAGCATTGTAGAGTGGCTCGCCCTCAATAATCTTTGTACTGCGGGTCTTATCGCCATCGTATGTAGCCTCCCAAGCAAGGGTAGCATATGTCGCACCCTTAATCTTTACGCCGTGCTTGAGGATATAGTTTGAGTATCCGTCTCCCTTACCATTTCCCTTTACTGTTGCATCAAAGCTATATGAGGCACAGCTGTGTGCGATATAGCAGTTTGCCGTTCCCTCAGCCGAGAGGTACTGACTACCCTCGCCCTTCTGAAGCACCTTGAGTCTCGCTACTGCCGTATCTGGCTCTGCGCCCGCAACTACATCTACAATAGCAAGTCGGTCTGTAACTTCGCTATTTTCATCGGCATAGAGGACAATTTTACCATCCTCAACACTGATATCCAACCAGTCGGCACTGCACTTAACATCTATCTCACTGCGGTTAGAGGCCACAAAGATAGTCTTGCTCTGGCTCTGCATAGTAAGGACCACAGAGGCTGATGAGAGACTTACAGAGGCACACTGCGCCTCGCCCTGCAACACCTCTGGCGTAACCTCCCTACAAGCGACTGCCGTAAGTGCCGCAAAAATTATTGTATATAGTACTCTTTTCATAATCAAAACCTTTTATCTCCAACTTGATGGCATACTACTATAATCTGTCAGCCCAGTACAACCCGCAAAGCAATCCTCGTGAGCCGATGATGAGGATGGGACAATCAGAAAGTCGTCTCCCCTTGTGCGCTCATAGAGGTGAACTCTCTGCTCGCCAATAACTGTATACGGGCTCTCGCCTGTAAGGGCAGTACAGTTTTCAAAACATCTATCAATATAGTTTATACGGCGAACAGTGTCAAAAAGTGATGCAGGAATAGCCGTAATTGCGCTGCAACCTGTAAAGCACTCCGAGAAGGTCACACTTGTGGTCTTTGTACCAATAGCACTAAAGAGGCTCTCTGGAATAGCTGTCAGAGCAGTACAATCAGCAAATGTTCGTTCAAAAGAGGTTATAGCTGGAGTAGAAGCAAAGATATTTGCAGGGATAGTCTCAAGGGCTGTACAACCATCAAAGAGTCCCTTTACAGTTGTTACCTTCTCGTTTGCGCCAAGCAGAGTCTCTGGCACCGCCTTGAGTGCCGTACAACGCGCAAAGGTGCTTGTAAATTGCGTAGCTGTTGTATTGTTTGCAAACAGATTCTCTGGTAAACTCTTAAGAGCTGTACAATCTACAAATGTACCTGTAAACTTTGTCTTTGACCCCGCCAAACTGTCAAACATACCCGCTGGAAGTGTCTCAAGGGCAGTGCAACCGCAAAAAGTATAAGCTAAAGATGTGACTGTTGTTGATTGTGGGAATATTGGTCCCTCAATACTCTTAAGAGATGTGCAGTTGTAGAATGTCTCCTCAAAGCCTGTGCTAACCTTTACATTCTTTGAGAACAGACCCTGAGGAATAGTCTCAATGCCCGATGCGTTGAATGTATTCTTAAAGCCTGGAGAGGTTACTGCCGTAAACTTCTCAAACAGCGATGCAGGCACTGTCTTAAGATTCTTACACTGAGCAAAGGTGTACGAAAGGTCGGCAGACGAGTAGTCCCTAACATCGGCAAAAAGTTCTGCCGGCACAGAGGTTATAGCCGTATTCTCAAAGGTGTAAGTAAAATCATAGGCTGTAGTTCTACCTGCAAACAGACCTGCTGGCAGAGTTGTAAGGGCTGTACAGTCAGAGAAGCAGTACTTGAACGATGTAACTGCATTAAGACCGTCAAACACTCCCTCCTCAATATCCGTCAGGCTCTGGCAACCCTGGAACACTGCTCCAATGGTCTTAACCTTTACAAGACCCTCAAAAAGACCCTTCTTGAGCGCCTTAACACCCGTGCGGTAGAAGATATACTCAAGGTTTGTAACGCTACTGCAGCTACTAAACATACCTACTGGCAGCTCAGTTACAGAGCGACAACCGGCAAACATATACTTTATATCGGTCACAGAGGTTGTACGCGCAAGCAAACTCTGTGGAATATTTGTAAGATTTACACATGCCGAGAATGCGCCCATAAGCGTTGTAGCGTTTGCGCAGCTGTCAAAAATAGTCTCTGGAATCTCTGTTATTGCCGTAGCACCGAAGATATAGTCCATCTGCTTGATTGCTGTACACTTATCAAAGAGTCCAACTGGGATAGCGCGAAGTTTACCTACGCTAACCATAGCCGCAATCTCGTCAAAATTAGTAAGTGTTGTGTTTGTCACAACATATCCCGTACCAGTGCCGTAGAATGTATACGAAAAGTCCTCAGCAGCTGTACAAGCGTCAAACAGACCCTGTGGAATCTCGGCTATAGAGGCTGTGTGGCTAAAGCAATCCTCAAAATTTCGGGCTACTGTCGCATAGCGGAACAGCCCTGCAGGAATCTCCCTAAGTGACTCACAACATGAGAATGCGCCGAGGAATGATTTTACACCCGCAAATGAGCCTGCCACATCGTTTGGTATAGACTCGAGCTTAGAACAGCCCAGACACATATCTACAGCCGTTGTGTAGCCAAGTTTACCCCACGATATAATACTCTTCAGCTCCGATGACAAGCTATTCTCAGTACCAAACTCAAGCGACTTGGCGCTACCAGATATTGTAAGGGTATACTTTCCAGGCTCAGCATAGGTGTGAGTTGCTCGGCGCGCCTCAAAGGTCTCAACCTCACTTCCATCGCCCCAATCTACAGTAATCGCTCCACCCGTAGAGCTGGTAAGAACAGGAGCAGCAGTATAGAAGAAGTCTGCCGTTGTGGTCTCAATCTCGTAGATAAGTTCCTCTGTATCAGAGCCTATCTGATGTACCCTAAGAGTAGCTGTAGCAGAGTTATTCTCATTACCAACCCTTACCGTAATTGCTCCTACACGCTGTCCATTATCTCCATTTGGTGCTATAGTGACCTCCACAGCACCCTCCACTGCGCGAACAGTAAACCAGTCGCTGCCATCTGTAGTAACACCCCACTGCAACTCTGGATTGCACTCTACACGAATAGTCTTGGTCGCACCCTGATTATCGGTTGCCACATTATGGCTACTAAGCACAACATAGGCATTACCATCCTGCTTTACAACAAGGCGGTCGCTATCCTCGCCCGCGCGAACGACAACAGTAGCCTCGCGCTGCAAGTTCTCCCTATTATCGTCGGCCGTAAGGGTCAGTCCAGACTCTGTTTTTTCAACAAGTAGCCAGCTACAAGTGGTCTCTACATCCCACTCCTCGCTATTGCTCTCTACAGCGACATCTGCCACAAGAGATGTGTGCGCCTCAAAGTGGAGATTATTTGCCACAAGGCTAACCTCTGGCACTACTGCGCTATTTTGAGAGACTTTAATCTCCACGCTCTTTGTCACCTCGCCCTTGCTTGCCCTGATTACAAGAGTAGCGGTACGATTAGTTGAGCCCTCATTACGAGAGGCGACCAGGCTAACAAAGTACTCGCAGCTCTCTACCATAAGCCAATCGGCTCCATCAGACTCGCAACTCCAACTCTCGCCATTAGTAACTACATCGATTGCAAGCTCTGCCCCGCGACTCTTTAGTGCAATGTCGCCACTCTGTCCATCCTCTGCCATTACAAGCAGTGGGCTGTCAGAGCCAATCTCAATAGTTAGCTGACCCTCCGACTGTGGTGGAACAATAGTAGGGTCGATAACTTTTGTACAAGATATAACGCACAAAAGTGCTATAGCTGATAATATAACTCTTTTCATATCAATCAGTTAGTATACTTACGAAATACAATTCTACCCATAGGGAACATAGTTGGCTGCAAACGATATCCAAAGGCAATCTTGTCTCCATTATCGTTATATGTCCACAATCCAAATCCCACATAGTCAAAGCCAGCTACAGCAGGCATTACAAGGGTAAGGGTTAGATAGTCCTCCGAAGGTGTTGCAGCAACCTCAAGCGATGCAAACGAGAACTTATTGCTATTGATTAGGGTAATATAGAGAAAGACATCATAAGAGAGCACAGTCCAGCCAAAAGGTATTACAATACCTCCACTCTGGCTATCATACTCCACTTCAAGTGTTGTTCCCGGATAGAGGAAATCCTTCATTATAAGTGTTTTACCATACTCACCCTGCTCCATCTTGAAGATTAGGTAGTAGTCCTTCTGATTTGGATTATAGTCCAACTCATTAAGTGAGCCATTTGGCGAGTAGAACCACTTTGTGGCTGTTATCTCCCACTGTCCCAGCAACTTAAGATATCCATTCTGGCTATGAGTCTGCTGTGAAACGGCAATATCTACGCTCTGAGCCCCACTCTTAACGCTTACTGTCGCACTACGCTGCTCGCCCAAGCTATTCTCAGCAGCCGAGAGTGTAACAACACTATCTGCCGTCTCTATACTAATCCAGTCGGCACTACACTCAACACTCCACTCATCCTCAGCATAGACGGTAAAGGTGTAGTCCCCACCCATAGAGTCAAACTCGTAACTCTCTGCTGCGCTGGTGGCTATAGAGCCTTGCACGCGTCCCGCCTCCTGCGAAACAGTGACAACCTTAGTGTCAAACACTCCTGTTGGCGAGACAATCTCAAACAGAGCTGTGCGCTCAATAGCCTGGGTATTTGGGCTCACCGTAACGACAACACTTGTACCCTCAACCTCAACGCCATACCACTCTTTAGGCTCTGCAACGACTAAACTCCACGCCATATCCTCAGGAAATGGAGTAACAACAACACTCTTCTGTCCACCCTCACTATCAAAGACAACGCCGCCCTCGGAGAGAGTCAGGCTATGCACCACAACTGGCTCAACCTCCGAACAGCCGACAGCCACAAGTGCCATGAGCGAAACAATCAACTTACAAAAAAGTCTCATATAAAAAATAAATTAGACAACCCCTATATCTCAAGAGGTTGTAAATCAACACACATTAGAGCACAAAGATAGTAAATATCTCTGGAAAAATCTAACGAATGAAGGAAAATAATGATGGCAGCACTGGTGTTCAATGACTTATGAGGACTTATGATGAAAGCCTCTCCGAAGCAAAAGTGCAAGGAAATGAAAGGTAATGAGAGCGGACGGTTTTCAAATCATTACCCGATAACGAGGTCGGTTTATAGGTCGTTGGAGTTTATTTCTACTCTCTGCTACATTCTGCATGACAATGTACAACTCGCTGACAACTAATTTTGTAACCAAAAAGAATTAGATTATGCGAAGTACATTTAAGGTGCTGTTCTACGTGAACGGAAGTAAGGAGAAAAACGGTATTGTCCCCATTATGGGGCGAGTTACAATCAATGGCTCGGTGGCTCAATTCAGTTGCAAACTAACCATTGCAAAAGCAATGTGGGATGCCAAAGGCAATCGAGCAAAAGGTAAGAGCAAGGAGGCACGAGACATCAATTTAGCTTTGGATAACATCAAGGCTCAAATCATCAAGCACTATCAACGAATTTCGGATAGAGAAGCGTTCGTTACTGCCGAAATGGTACGCAATGCCTATCAAGGTATCGGAACGGAGTACGAAACATTGCTCGGTGCATTTGATAAGGACAATGAGAGTTTCAAGAAGCGTATCGGTATAGACCGTGCAGCAAGTTCCTACAAGGTGCGTGTAAGGTCAAGAAATCATTTGGCAGCATTCATCAAGAAGTGTTACAAGCGAAGCGATATTTCTATGCTTGAACTTACTCCTGACTTCATCAAGGAGTATGAAATCTATCTCTCTACCGATGCAGGTTTGCATAATGGCAGTGTATGGTCGCATTGTATGTGGCTGAAAACAATAGTGTCAAAGGCTCATTATAACGGACTGACACCGAGAAATCCGTTTGCTCAGTATCGGGTTAATCAGAATATCAAGGAGCGACAATATCTTACAGAAGAAGAAATCAAGGCTGTAATGACACACGAGTTTGCAGATAAGAAGTTGGCTTATATCCGAGACTTGTTCGTGTTTGCAAGTTTTACAGCCTTGTCATTCGTGGATATTAAAGAACTGACAACTGATGATATTGTAGAGATAAACGGCGAGAAGTGGATTCTATCCAAGCGACACAAAACAAAGGTCAATTTCCAAGTGAAGTTACTGGATATTCCATTGCAGATAATCAAGCGATACGAGAGATTCCAAGAGGACAAACTCGTATTCCCCAATCTCAACTATTGGAACATCTGTAAACCACTGAAAAAGATGATAAAAGAGTGTGGAATTTCAAAGGATATTTCATTCCATTGCACAAGGCACGGATTCGCTACGCTTGCTCTGAGTAAGGGTGTTCCCATTGAGAGTGTAAGCCGAGTATTGGGGCATACTAATATTACCACAACACAAAAGTATGCCAAAATTACCACCGAGAAAATTGACAAGGATTTGACAATGTTCGGTAACCGCCTTAATCAATCGTTCAGTGAAATTTCAATAGCAATGTAACTATGGAACGAGCAATTATAACAATCAGCGAAAATGGTAAGGTAAATATTCCAAGCGGTAATGTTTGGATGTCCGAAATGGAGTTGGTGGAGTTGTTCGGGGTGATAGCCCCGACACTCCAAGCTGCCATAAAAGCAATATACAAGAGTAGAACACTTTGCTCT
>SUZS01000012.1 GCA_015059785.1 Rikenellaceae bacterium | reverse complement strand
TGAATGTAACGAACAGAATAACCTTCTTCGAGCATCCTCATATATTTGAGCAATGCTCCGTAATCGTGTTTTTTGCGCATAAAGAAACCCCAAAAGTTTTTTGTCCAAACTTTTGGGGTCACTTCAAAGCTTGAGTAAGGCTCTATTTTTCATCGTACCATCTGCGATGGTATTCCTAAATCCGAATAAACGCAAAAACGAATTTTCCCTAAACTCTTTAACTTCACTAAATTCTCTACTACTTACCCTTTGCAATAAAGATAATCTGCTGATATAGCTGCACTTGAAGTTCGGACAGACCGAGGCGATTGGCAATCTCTGTTGCAGAAATCTCCTTCTCCGCCTCCATAATATCGCGGACAGAGCTGATAGCCTCATAGTCAAAGTGGATATATTCGCGGGCGGTAGAGCCATCTTTGCGGACAACATTCACAAGGGCCACGGGGACATTATCTTGGCGTGTCATCTTCACGCGCTCAACGCCCTGCACGCCGCTATCAAAACGCGGAAGGTCTGCGGACAGAGTCGTATAGATATACTCCGTCGTGATTGTATCAACTGCCTTGGGGTCGTGACTCAAGTCTTTTGAACCGCACGCCACAGTTGTAAAGAGAAAAACTGTGACGACAAGTACGCGCCACAGTTTTATAGATATTCGTCTCATAACTACTTATGTGACTGAGCGATAAGTTCGCCGAGCACCTCAATACTATCGCAGATAAGGTGTGGCTGCTTTGGTGCTGCATCAGCAACCTCAAGCGTAGTCTCGCCCGAGAGGACAAGCACGCCAAAAGCACCTGCGTTGTGCGCCATCTCAATATCTGTATAGATACGGTCGCCAACCATAGCCACCTGGTCAGCCTCATAACCGTAGCGGTGGAGGATTCCAGAGAGCATATTTGGGTCTGGCTTACCCAGTGTGATATCTGGGGTGCGACCAGTAGCGTGAGTAAGGCACGCACAGATAGAGCCGCAGTCCACAAGCACCACTGGCTGGTCTGTAGGGCAAACACGGTCTGGATTAGTTGCGATATAAGGCACGCCCTGACTAATCCACCAAGCGGCACGGCAGAGACGCTCATAAACAAGGCTCTTGTCAAATGCCACAACAAGCACATCTGGGCGGTCATTAGCGTCATCCGTTGTGCTCTCAAAACCCGCCTTCTCAAACTCGGTAATCATAGATGGTGTACCGAGCATAAAGAGTCGCTTTGCCTCTGGATAGTGGGTCTTGATGTAATCAATAGTAGCAAGGGCTGTTGTGTACATCTCCTCCTCAGTAGCCTCAACACCAAGTCGTGCGAGCTTTGCAAGGTAGTCGGCAATAGATGATGATGGGTTGTTTGTAAGGAAAGAGTATCCCAAACCCAACTCCTTAACACCCGCAAGGAACGGCTTTGTATATGGAAACAGCGTTGTACCCATATATATAGTGCCATCCATATCAAGTGCAACATGCTTAAGACGGCGAAGTTTGTCCATCAGCTCCTCGTGTGAGTAGATAGAACGATAACGATTAAACTGACTCATAGCTATTTATCTTTTTGAAATTTTTCGCAAATTTTCGTAAAAGTAGGCATTTTTACTCTAAAAAGCAAGAAAATTGTGGTAAATTCATCTTATTAGCCATTTTTGAGATTTTGATTTTGAAATTCAAAAAATTTAGTTTACCTTTGCCTCAGATAAAGGAGATATTAGGGTTTCAGCCGAAAGGTTGAGATTCTTGTTTTTTGTTATGCTATTAAAAGAAACATTATAACTATGGCACAAGAGGTAATTTATTTGACAGCAGAGGGTTACAAGAAGCTCAAGGACGAGCTTGACCATATGCGTTCAGTGGAGCGTCCAGCCGCTTCGGCAGCTATCGCAGAGGCTCGTGATAAGGGCGATTTGTCAGAGAATGCAGAGTACGACGCAGCTCGTGAAGCTCAGGGTATGCTTGAGATGAAGATTGCTCAGATGGAGGCAACACTTGCCAACGCGCGCATCATTGACGAGACCAAGATTGATAGAAGCAAGGTTCAGATTTTGAGTAAAGTTACCCTTCTTAACCACAACAACAACCGCCAGGTTGTCTATACTATCGTTGCCGAGCATGAGGCAAACCTCCGCGAGGGCAAGCTAGCCATCGGCACTCCAATTGCCAAGGCGCTTCTTGGCAAGAAGAAGGGCGAGACAGTCGAGGTCACAGTCCCTGCTGGCATCCTCAAACTCGAGATTCTGGATATCTCAATCTAAATAGAAAAGGTATGACACAAAAGTAGGCTATCTGCAAAACAGATAGCCTTTTTCTCTACAAGGAGGGTGACTAAAAAGTAAAATGGTACAAATGTAGGCTATCTGTTTTGCAGATAGCCTACATTTGTACCCCCGAGCAGAATCGAACTGCTATTTAAGGTTTAGGAAACCTTCGTTCTATCCGTTGAACTACAGGGGCAATGCGGATTTGAGTGCAAAGGTATAAAAAATTTTGTATCTTTGCACGATAAAAGCAAGTTAAATGAATTTCTCTAATTTTTTCTCTAAATACAAGGCGCAGACGCCACTTTGGATTGCCCTTATTCCACTTGCGGTGCTTGTAGTTGTTTTGGCACTGGTTATCAAGTGTTTCGGTGCTGATGCCATCAGCGGTGGCAGTCAGATTGCGCTACTTTTTGCGGCGGCTGTAGCAGCTGCGTTAGCTATTACTCTCTGTGGGCAGAAGTGGCAGGTGCTTGAGGAGGCGATAGTTGAAAATATCCGCACCTCAGCCTCGGCAATTATCATACTACTGCTTATCGGAGCTATATCTGGCACTTGGATGCTCAGCGGAACGGTACCCACGCTGATTTGCTATGGTCTGGAGGTTATCCATCCCAAGATATTTTTGGGCGTTGCCTGCATAATCTGCGCCCTTGTCTCAATTGTCACCGGCTCTTCGTGGACAACAATAGCCACTATCGGCGTTGCGCTGATGGGTATCGGTCAGGCAATGGGATACTCTGAGGGTTGGATTGCGGGAGCGATAATCTCGGGTGCATACTTTGGCGATAAGGTCTCGGCACTGTCAGACACGACCGTTCTTGCCAGCGCAGCCTCAAAAGTTCCTCTGTTTGAGCATATTAAGTATATGATGATTACCACCGTGCCGTCGTTTACCATTGCGCTGATTGTCTTCTTCGGCATATCATTTTTCCAGACTCCGCAAGAGGCTACGCAGATAGAGCAAATTTCGCAAACGCTACATAGTTCGTTCAACATCTCGCCGTGGTTGCTTATTGTTCCGATTGTTACGGCACTGCTTATTCTGAGGAAGCTACCTGCCCTTGTGACACTCTTTGCCGCGACCGTTGTGGCGTGCATTGCTATGGTCGTTCTTCAGCCAGATATTGTTGCTACGATTGGCGGTCAGGGCGCACTGGGCACATTTCGAGGGCTGATGATTGCTTGTTCATCAACTACGGCTATAGAGACGGGCGATGCGATGCTCAATGACCTTGTGGCGACAAGGGGTATGGGCGGAATGATGCCTACAATATGGCTTATCCTCTGCGCAATGTGCTTTGGAGGTGTTATGTCGGGCAGCGGTATGCTCGCGGCGCTGACAAGACTCTTTATGCGTTTTGCAAAGCGTACGGTGAGTGTCGTCAGCTCCACTATCGCCACGGGAATATTCTGCAACCTTACCACCGCCGACCAATACATATCTATTATTATTACGGGTAACACCTTTGGGGACTTATACCGCAAGCGAGGCCTTGAGGGCAGATTGCTGAGCCGCTCTGTGGAGGACTCGGCGACCGTAACCTCGGTGCTTATCCCGTGGAACTCGTGCGGTATGACGCAGTCTACAGTATTGGGCGTGGCTACAATAACCTACCTGCCCTACTGTCTGTTTAACATCTTCAGCCCGATTATATCAATAATCATCGCGGCTGTGGGATATAAAATCGTAAAAAAAGAGCCTAAAGATGAGTAACAAACTTGTAATTTTTGACCTTGACGGCACACTGCTAAACACTATTGGCGACTTGGCGCACTGCTGTAACCATATGCTTTCACAGCGCGGCCTTAAGACCCATAGCTATGATGAGTACTGCTCCTTTGTGGGCAATGGCATTACTCGCCTTGTTGAGAGGGCACTGCCAGAGCAGCTGCGCACAGCGGAGAGTATAGCCTCTGCGCGCCGCGACTTTGTGGAGTACTATTATAATAATATAGACACCCATACGGTAGCCTATGAGGGTATTGAGAGTGTTATTCGCAGGCTCTCGGAGGCGGGCGTGACACTGGCTGTGGCGTCAAACAAATTCCACAAGGGTACGGTGCGACTTATAGAGCAATTTTTCGGAGAGTATCACTGGGCAGCAGTCTACGGCAACCGCGAGGGCTTTCCGCTTAAGCCCGACCCCGCTATTGTTGAGCTTATCATGGAGCAGTGCAACGCTACTAAAGAGGAGACATTTATGGTTGGCGACTCGGGCGTAGATATGATAACGGCAAACGGCGCAGGGGTACACTCCGTTGGTGTTACTTGGGGCTTCCGTGCTCGCGAGGAGCTTGTAGAGAACAGTGCAGAGTATATTGCAGAAAATCCAGAAGATTTGCTAAAAATTTTGCTGTAAAGTACCTGTTTTCAAAAATATTCGCTACTTTTGCGACCTGAAAAAAACATTACCTAAAAATCTAAAAAATGATTAAAAATCCAAACCAATTCGGGGGGGGGAAAGAGTACCTCACTCCACAGATTGATGTAACGCTGCTTGATATTGAGCAGGGCTTTGCAGCATCACTTCCAGGCCTTGAGACAGAAGAAGGCGAGGGCTGGGGAGAGTATTAATTGTCAAACTAAAAAAACAACGAAGAATGAAAAAGATTTTTTACGCGTTGAGTTTGGCAGCAGTCCTACTCACAGCATCATGTACAAAGGACGCCACTGAGGATATTCTTAACGGTGGCAACAACGGCGACAATCAGGTCGCAATGACAACCATCACCGTAGGTATTGATAACAATCAGTCTCGTATTCACCTTGGCGAGGAGGAGGATAACTATATTCCACTATACTGGAGTGAGGGCGATGTTGTCTATACAAATGTCTACAACTCTTCAGCAACTGCTTCAGAGCCTATCTCGGCAGCAGACAACGGCTCGGAGTTTGCGACTATCAAAGTAGCCGAGGGCTCAACAGAGATTTTTGTAGGTGTGCAGCAGTCACTGACAAAGGAGGGATATATCTACATTCCATCGGAGCAGACTTACGATAGTACGAAGTTTGCAAATGGTCACGCAATAATGCTGGGTGCTATTGACACCGAGACAAACACCGCTACTCTTAAGCATGTGTGTGGATATATGAAGGTCTCTCTTACTGGTAGCGCAACTGTTAAAAAGGTTATGCTCCGCGCTATTGGTCACGAGCCAATCTCAGGCTACCACAAGTATACTATCGGCACAGCAACAACAATCTACGACTACAACAAACTTGGCGTTGCTGACGGATACTACACCTCTCCAGTGATTACAATCAACTGCGGCGAGGGCGTTGCTCTTACAAGCGAGGCTACAGACTTCTACTTCGCTATCCCAGAGGGTCTGTACTCAAAGGGCTTTGCTCTTACCATTTTGGATAGCAACAACAATCAGCAGACCGTAGCAGCATACAAGAACGGTAAGGAGATTGTTGCCGGCAAGATGATTAAGATGCCTGCTCTTAATGTAAACTGCACTACAGCAGCGGGTATCTACGATGTAAATCAGTTTATGGGCTTTGCTCGTACACTTGAGAAGGACTGCTGGATTGACAACAATAATACGCTAACCCTGCACTCTGATATTGATGTTAAAGATGAGAGTCTTGCAAACCTTCGCTCACTAATTTTCTTGCGCGACAACTTTGAGACCTACAACAATAGCGATATGGCTATTTTTGACGGTAACAACAAGACAATCCACAATGTCAAAGTTAGCAAAACAAGCGGTGCTATAGCACTTCTCTTCTACAGCGTTCCAAGTACTCTTACAGTCAAGGACTTGACACTCGGAAAGGTTGCAGGCGAGCAGGCTGATAGTTCACTTACTATTACAGGTACTGGTGAAGATACAGGTTACACATACTTTGGTACATTCTGTAACCGTCTCTATGGTACTATTGAGAACTGTAAGAGCTATGCAACTCTTGATGTTACCCTGACTCAGAGCAAGGGAGCTATGCTTGCTGCATTCTATGTAGGCTCATCTGGCACTGTTGGTACAGTAAAGAGCTGTACTAACTATGGCGCAATTACCCTCAACGCACCAAATTCTACTGCAGCAAACTGGGTTGGCGGTATCTCTGGCCGCTCTTATGGCTCTATTGAGAACTGTACAAACAGCGGCGCAATTACTGTTAACAGTGGCAGTAAAAAGGAGGTATTTATCGGCGGTGTTATAGGTCAGAATGTACACACAGCTGCAATTAAGGAGTGTACAAACACAGCAGAGATGAATATAGAGACAAAGGGTACTACAAACTTGGGTGGTGTTACTGGTCTACTACTGCCAAATGGCGCAAGCAAAACCTTAACTATAAGCAATTGTAGTAATAGTGGTAATATTACACTTGACACTACTGGCGCAGTTCGATTTGGAGGAGTGTTTGGTGGAACCAGAGAGGAGGGAGATTTCTACATCCGCCTACACGCCAAAACATTTGAGAACACAGGAACTCTTACCCTAAATGCAGGTGCTGGCACTATCTATTTCGGGGGTGTACTTGGTGACTTTAATGGAAGCAAGAGTAGTACAACAAGTTGTACGAACAGCGGTAAGATTATCCTCAACGGTGCTTCAAGCGACTCTTGGAACTATATTGGCGGTATTATTGGTCGCTCTCCGTCTAACGCTACTCACAAGGTGGCAAAAAATACAGAGACAGGTGATATTGAGGTACATTGTACTGCAAAGTGCCGCGTAGGTGGTATTGGTGGATATATTGCTACAGCTGAAAACTGTAAGGCGGCTTGCGACATTACAATCAAGAACGCTGGCGTAGATAGCAATATCGGCGGTATTACAGGCTACTCAAATGACACCCCAAAGAGTGATTGTGAATACAAGGGTAAGATTACAAACAAGGCAAATGGCGTGCTTGTCGGCGGTCTTGCAGGTTGTGTTAATGGTACTACTTGGACAGATACATACCTCAGAGTAGAACTTGTGTCTACAGGAACAAATGTACAGAGCGGACTTGTCGCAACAAAGGCTGCTGGACTTAATGGGGGAGTGCCATACACCCTTACTCTTGGTGCAGAGGACAAGCCATTTAAGATTAGCACTGGCTCTACCTTTAACGGCATTTATGCTACCAAGGATACAGTTGTTGACTCTGTAACAGAGGGCAAGGTAAACCTCTATGTACACGAGACAGGAGACTTCGAACTTGCTCTTTCGAAGGTCAATGTTCAGTTCGTAGACTAACCATTTGACTCCATAAAGATAACCTCTCCGAGTTCGGGGAGGTTATTTTTTTGGCTTTTCACCCCGCTTTTTGGGCGATTCACCCGCTATGAATGAGTAAATCTGGTAATTTTTTGTTATTTTCGCGAGGTTTACACAAAGTGTAAAGAAAATTACTACGAGATAATTCTAAAACTTAAAACTATATGAAAGTCTATCTGTCAAACCTATTCATTCTTCTGGCGGCAGTAGCTGTGCTATTTGGCTGCGAGGAGGAGAAGAGTACAAAGCGTACTCGCGAGTACAATGTGATGATTCTTCAGCCCACATCGCGCAAGCTGACCTCTACCTACTCTGCCACTATTCGTGGTAAGCAGGATATTGACATCCGCCCAAAGGTGCAGGGTTACATTACCGACATCCATGTTAAGGAGGGCTCAATAGTTCATAAAGGACAGACTCTGTTTACCATTGACCAGGTGCCATATCAGGCGGCACTTCAGACAGCCATTGCCAATGTAGATGTTGCACAGGCGGCTGTAGATGCTGCTGAGCTTACTACAAACAGCAAGGAGCTACTCTACAAGCAGAACATTATCTCAGAGTTTGACCTTAACATGGCACGCACACAGCTTGCCAGCCAGCGCGCAACACTTGCTCAGGCAAAGGCAAACGAGGTTAATGCTCGCAACAACCTCTCATATACCCTTGTAAAGTCGCCCGCAGATGGTGTTATCGGCACACTGCCTTTCCGTGTGGGTACCCTTGTAAGCCCTTCGGACTCAACTCCTATGACATCCGTTTCGGACAACTCTGAGATGTATGTGTACTTCTCAATGACCGAGAGTCAGGTGCTTTCGCTCACCCGCGAGCACGGAAGTCTTGAGGCGGCACTACAGGCAATGCCATCTATAGAGCTACAGCTCAGCGACGGCACCGTCTACAAGGAGAAGGGCCGCATTGAGGCTATCTCTGGTATTATTGACCCAACGACAGGCTCTGTTACTGTGCGTGCTAAGTTCCCGAACTATCGCCGACTGCTGCTCTCTGGTGGCTCTGGAAACATCATCCTGCCACACAAGGCGGAGGGTTGTATCGTAATTCCGCAGTCTGCAACATACGAGATTCAGGACAAGATTTATGTCTACACGCTCAAGAGTGGCAAGGCTGTAAGCAAGATTGTCGGTGTATTTAACATCAGCAATGGTCGCGAGTATGTTGTTGAGAGCGGCCTTATGGCTGGCGATACTATTGTTGTTGAGGGCGTAGGTCTGCTGCGTGAGGGCGACAATATCAAAATTAAGAAGGTTGTTGAAAACGAGAAATAGTCTGGCGTATGAATATTAAAACATTTATTGACCGTCCTGTACTATCCTCGGTAATCTCTATCGTTATTGTACTTGGCGGCATTATCGGTCTGGCGATGCTGCCTATCGAGCGATATCCAAACATCGCTCCGCCAACCATTCGTGTACAGGCAAACTACACTGGTGCAAGTGCCGAGACTGTTCAGAAGGCGGTTGTCGTACCGCTTGAGGAGGCGATAAACGGCGTGGAGAATATGACCTACATGACATCCAGTGCGACAAACAACGGTAGCGCAAGCATCGCCGTATACTTCAAGCAGGGCACAAACCCAGATATGGCTGCCGTGAATGTTCAGAACTGCGTTTCGCGCGCTACCCGACAGCTCCCAAGTGAGGTTACAGATGTGGGTGTAACGGTGCGCAAGCGACAGACAAACATTCTGGAGCAGATTGCAGTCTACAGCCCTAATGGCACCTACGACCGTACATTTATTGCCAACTACATCAAGATTAACCTTGTGCCGGCAATCTCTCGTATTCCAGGCGTGGGCGATGTAGATGTTCGTGGTGCTGACTACAGTATGCGTATATGGCTCAAGCCAGATATTATGGCGCAGTACAAGCTTATCCCTGCCGATATCTCCGCAGCCCTTGGCGAGCAGAATATTGAGGCGGCGACAGGTGCACTGGGCGAGAACTCAAACCAGACCTTCCAGTATGCTATGCGCTACAAGGGTCGCCTTGAGACTCCAGAGCAGTTTGAGAATATCGTTATCCGCGCATTGCCAAATGGCGAGGTGCTTCGCCTGAAGGATGTTGCCGAGATTGAGCTTGGTACACAGTCCTACCTCTACATTGGCGAGGTAAATGGTGCTCCAGGAACATCGTTTAGCGTCTACCAGACCCCGGGGTCAAATGCTACGGAGGTTATCAACCAGATTGACGCATATATGGAGAAGGCGCGCAAGGACTTCCCGAAGGACCTTGAGATGGTTGTCCTCTCAAGCTCTAACGACTTCCTCTACGCCTCTATCCACAATGTGCTTCGCACGCTGCTTGAGGCTATTGTGCTGGTAATTTTGGTTGTGTTCGTCTTCTTGCGCGACATCCGCTCAACGCTCATCCCACTTGTGGCAACTATCGTATCAATCGTGGGTACATTTATGTTCCTCTACTTCTTGGGCTTCAGTATCAACCTACTCACACTCTTCGCCCTTGTGCTATCTATCGGTGTGGTTGTGGACGATGCTATTATCGTTGTGGAGGCTGTACAGAGTAAGTTTGACGCGGGCTACAAATCGGCTCATAGTGCCGCTGTAGATGCTATGCACGGTGTAACAACCGCCCTTGTAACATCTACGCTGGTATTTATGGCTGTGTTTATCCCAGTATCGCTTATGGGCGGCACATCGGGTATCTTCTACACGCAGTTTGGTCTTACTATGGCCGTTGCGGTGGGTATCTCGGCTCTCAACGCCCTTACGCTCAGCCCTGCACTATGTGCTATGCTTCTCAAGCCAAAGGATGAGAATGGAAACAGAGTAAAGCGTAGCTTCGGTGCACGACTATCGTCTGCCGTTGAGAGTGGCTTTAACGCCGTGACAAACAAGTATATGGGCGGTGTGAGTTTCTTCCTGCGCCATCGTATTGTCACCTGTATTATCGTTGTGGCAGGTATAGGCCTTCTGCTCTACTCTATGAACAACACCAAGACTGGTCTTATCCCTCGCGAGGATATCGGAACGGTCCGCATTGATGTATCAACTCCTCCAGGCAGCTCATTAGCTCACACAAAGGAGGTTATGGACCGTATTGACCGCGATATTGTCAGCCAAATTGACGAGTGCCGCGCATATCTTAACATGGCAGGCTTCGGTATGACCACTGGCGCGGGTACTTCATATGGAAACTTTACCCTCAGACTCAAGCACTGGGACGAGCGTAAAGGCAAGGAGCACAGCGTGTTTGACATTATGGATCGCGTGAAGGAGTACTCCACAAATGTCAATGATGCAACGCTGTTTACCACCTCGCCAGCGATGATTCCAGGCTATGGTGCTACAAACGGCTTTGAACTCCATATTCAGGACCGCAAGGGTGGTAGCATTGAGGATTTGGCGGAGGTAACAACACAGTTCGTGGCTGAGCTGAACAACCGCCCAGAGATTGGCTCTGCCCGCACATCGTTCAACCCTCGCTTCCCTCAGTATCAGATAGATGTAGACGCTGTAAAGTGTAAGCGCGCCGGCACATCGCCAAAGGAGGTGCTTGAGATTTTGAACGGCTACTACGGCGGTCGCCTATCTACGCGCTTCAACCGATTTACAAAGCTCTATCAGGTGCAAGTGCAGGCAGACCCACGCTATCGTGTAGACCTTCAGACTCTGAACAACATCTTCATCCGCATCGGAAACGAGATGGCTCCTATCAGCCAGTTTGTGACTCTGAAGAAGATTTACGCACCAGAGAACCTCTCGCGCTTCAATATGTTCCCGTCAATATCTATCAACGGTCGTGCGGCAGATGGTTACTCTTCGGGAGATGCTATCCGCGCCGTAAATGAGGTGGCAGAGGATGTGCTTCCTGTAGGCTACGGCTTTGACTTCGGCGGTATTGCCCGCGAGGAGGCTGCAAGTGGAAACAATACGGCGATAATCTTTGTTATCTGTATCGCCCTTATATACCTTATTCTCTGCGCGTTGTACGAGAGCTTCTTCATTCCGTTTGCCGTTATCCTTACTGTGCCACTCGGACTATTTGGTAGCTTCGCCTTTGCAAATATGATGGGTCTGGAGAATAATATCTACCTGCAGACGGGTCTTATTATGCTTATCGGTCTGCTCTCAAAGACCGCTATCCTTATTACCGAGTACGCCTGCGAGCGTCGCCGCCAGGGACTAACTATTTTTGAGGCTGCCTATGAGGCAAGTAAGGAGCGTTTCCGCCCTATTATGATGACCGTGCTTACAATGGTGTTCGGTATGATTCCGCTGATGTTCTCTACGGGCGTAGGAGCTAACGGAAACAACACTCTCGGCGCAGGCGTTGTGGGTGGTATGGTCGTAGGAACTCTGGCACTTATATTCCTCGTGCCTACACTGTTTATCATCTTCCAGACAATTCAGGAGAAGGTCGTAAAACCTAAAAAAGTAGAGTAATGAAAAAAGTACTATATGCCCTTATCGTAACGCTTGTAGCTACAAGCTGTACCGTATATCAGAAATACTCACGCCCAGAGGTTGCTGTAGACAACCTCTTCGGGGCAGTTGAGACAAAAGATACAGTGACTATTGCCGATATCTCTTGGCGCGAGTTTTTTACCGACCCTCATCTGCAAAAGCTTATTGAGCAGGGACTACAGTCCAACCCCGATATGCAGATTGCAGCTCAGCGCGTAGTTGAGGCTACGGCATCATTGCGCACAGCCAAGCTCGCCTTCTACCCATCTGTGGCCTTCAACCCATCTTACTCGCTCAATGCGCCTTTTAACAGCTCATCATCAAACAGCTATAGCCTGCCTATAAGTGCAAGCTGGGAGGTGGATATCACCGGCCGCACACTGAACAGCAAGCGTAGCGCACAGGCTGCCTATGAGCAGAGTCACCTCTACCGCCAGAGCGTGCAGACAGCACTTATCTCCTCTATAGCCAACACCTACTACACGCTACTGATGCTCGATGCGCAGCTTGAGATTTCACGCTCCACAGCCGCTTCGTGGAAGGAGAATGTCCGCATTATGAAGGCTATGAAACTTGCCGGTATGACCAACGAGGCATCAGTTTCTCAAACCGAGGCAAATAGCTGGGAGATAGACGCTTCGCTCTACGACCTCCAGTACGATATCCTTCAGGTAGAAAACGCCCTTGCACTGCTCCTGGGCACTACACCGCAGAAGTTTGAGCGCGGGACAATCCACAACCAGAACATTAATAGCAACCTGAGCGTTGGCATCCCTGCCCAGTTGCTCACTCGCCGACCAGATGTCCGCTCGGCAGAACGTAGCCTCCAACAGGCATTCTATGCCACAAATATCGCTGAGGGCTCGTTTATCCCATCCCTCACTTTAGGCGGTAGCCTCGGCTGGCAGGACCAGTTGGGTAAGGCGGTAACATCTCCAGCAAGCTGGCTCGTCACTTTCACAGCACGCCTTGCTACAGACATCTTCAACGCAGGGGCAAAGCGCGCAAACCTTAAAATCGCAAAGGCAAAGCAGGAGCAGGCACTTATCTCCTTCCGTCACACCCTGCTCATAGCGGGCAATGAGGTGAACGACGCCCTTGCAAAGTGCCAAACAGCTCGCAGCAAGAAGGATATCCGCAAACACCAAATTACAGCCCTTGAGAGCGCAGTAAATAGCACCCGACAGCTTATGAGCCACTCCGAGTCTACATACCTTGAGGTGCTGACAGCTCAACAGAAACTCCTCTCCGCACAGCTCTCTCAAATAGCAGATAGCTTCGAGGAGATTCAGGGTGTGATAAACCTCTACCACGCCCTCGGTGGCGGCGTAGACCACACTGAGGATATCTCTACCCTGCCAAAACGCAACAAGCGCAAGTAACGAGTAGCGAACTATTTTTGACAAATAGAGAGTTTAAGGAGTTTAGTGAATTTAAGGAGAATTATCCCTATATTCATTAAGCTCCTTAATTTCCTTAAATTCACTACTTTAAGTTCAATTAGAATACCACCCATTTTGCCGTCAAAAGGTAGTAGTTGCAACGCCGCGATTAAGCCGAGAGCAGTAGCGGTCGCACACCAATGGTGCAAAAGGCGAAGATTGAAAACGGGAACTTGTTCACAGATTTTCAATTTCGCATTTTGAAGTGCTTGCACTGCGACTGATATTGCCGAGGCGGAGCAGGGTCGGGTTGCCGAAGGCAAGCCAACGCTCGGCAAAGCGCAATTAGAGTACCGCCCTATTTTGTCGTCAAAATGGAGGATTTACAACGCTCGGCGACAAATGCCTGCGCAGGATAGTACCAAAAGCGTACAGACCAGCAGGCATTTGGCGTTAGCGGCAGCAAATGCTGCCTTTTCACGACAAAATCGGCAAAATCACCTGAAGGTAACCACCTCCGAATAGACAACCTCGGTGTGCGGATTGCTGCTCACAATCTCCTGCCGAATAGCCTTAGTGCCGTAGCGGAAAAAGAGGAAGCGGCGGGGTATGCGGTGGATAATCTGATGCAGGGTGTCAACGCTTGTAACTGAGCAACTTACGCTGTCGTTATCAATCACTCCATCAACAGTAACCCAACTATCTCTCCAGCGGAAAAGCCTCACAGTGTCGTGCAAGCGGAGCGTGTCTCGGAGAATAACCGTGTCGCGCAGTGGAGCAGAGATATTTACTGCCGTTTTAGTGACGCTCTTTGATGCGCTCTCAAGGCGTTTGAGTTTAATCCCCAACTTACGAATTCGCTCAGCATCGGCGGCACGCAGCTCCTCATACTCGCCAATTTTTAGGCGCAGAACTTGTACCGAGGCTGCATTTTCGTCGGCCCTCGTGCGGTATGTTTTAACGCTCTGAAGAAGAGCCGAGTTGTTGTTCTCAAGGCGAGCATTCTCCTTAAGAAGATACTTTGCGCCAACGACAATAACTGCCGTTGCGACAATAGCATAGATAGCAAGATACTTTCTCATAATGTTAGATAACTTTCGTAATTACAGATGTTTATAATAGTATTGTAGCGTGTTGATTGCTTGGTAATTTTTCCTGCCTTTGTAAGCGCCGCAAGTGCCGAGCGAATCTGCTTTATTGAAAGCTGCGACCTATGAGCAAGAGCAGAGAGTGTTGTTGTAATCTCGCCACTCTCCGAAGCTAAGCACAGCAGTGTAATAAAAACCTTTAGTCGAGCAGCATAGCGATATTCACTACTCTGCAAAATTCCCTTTTCTAACTTAATTGCACTCATAAAATCTATATTTTTGAACAAAAGTACAATTATTGATTGTCAATTTCTGACACAGTGTCTAATAATCAAGCAGACGGCAATTTTTTATTTGTTTTTTCGTTAAATGTTTTGTAACTTTGCGCGATTATACGCGCGTAATTATTAAAAGATGAAAAAATTTATTGTCAATTTAACCATTGTAGTTGCCATTGCAGCGCTCTTTTTCTCATGTTCTGGTCTTGGACAGGTAACAAAGAGTGGCGATCCAGAGTTGATCTACTCAACAGCTCTCAAGCTATACAAGGCTGAGAAGTGGAACCGCGCAAGCGATATGTTTGACGCATGTTCTGGTTACTATATTGGTTCGGAGCGTGAGGATAGCATAGCCTTCTTCTCGGCGCGTAGTAAGTTTAAGCACCGCGACTACCACGAGGCTTCTACAAACCTTGACGAGTTCCGCCGTAAGTTTGGCCGCTCACTATTTATTGAGGATGCTGAGGCTATGTATGCTATGTGTCAGTACTACCTCTCTCCAGGCCCTACTCGCGACCAGACCCTTACTGCTCAGGCGATTGTCTCACTAACAACATTTATTGAGCGTTATCCAGAGTCTACTCGCGTAGAGGCTTTCAAGAACATTATTGAGGAGCTTACACTGCGTCTGCACGACAAGAATTTCCTCAACGCATACACATACTTCAAGGTTCAGAAGTACAAGAGTGCAGTGGTAGCCTTCAAAAATGCACTGAAGAACTACGACAACACCTCTCACCGCGAAGAGATTATGTACTACATCGTGGTTTCAAACTACCGCCTTGCCCACAACTCTGTAGAGCACAAGCAGGCAGATAGATATCTTGCAATGCTCGACTCATACTACTCATTTATTGAGGAGTTCCCTGAGTCAAAGTATACAAAGGAGATAAATCGCTACTTCAAGGAGGCAAAGGACTTTATTGACAAAAACAAGAGTAGCGAGCAGACAGAGAATAAGTAATAAATTAGATAAAACATTCAAAAAACCGTATCAAAATGGAAATCAAGAAGAACATTCCCAACAACACGGTAACCCGTAAACTTGCAGACTTTGACCCAGAGACTGGCAATGTCTACAAGAGCATCAACATCATTGCCCGTCGTGCAAATCAGATTGCAGCCGAGCTAAAGCAGGAGCTTAACCGCAAGCTTGCTGATTTTGCAACCTCTGCATCTACTGCCGACACTATGGAGGAGACCTTTGAGAACCGCGAGCAGATTGAGATTTCTCGTTACTACGAGCGTCTTCCAAAGCCTGCAATCATCGCTACAGAGGAGTTCCTTAACGGCGAGCTCTACTATCGTGACGCTAGCAAGTAGCAGAGCAATGTTACAGGGCAAACACATACTACTTGGAGTTACGGGCAGCATAGCGGCTTACAAGGCTGCTGTGCTGTGTCGTCTACTGAAGGGTGCAGGTGCAGAGGTTAAGGTTGTAATGACCCAGACCGCCAAGCAGTTTATCACACCCCTTACTATGGCTACGCTCTCAAAGAACCCTATTCTTGTAGAGTTCTTCAACCCTGAGAATGGAGAGTGGAACTCCCACATAAGCCTTGGCGAGTGGGCAGACTGCTACCTTATTGCGCCAGCTACGGCAAATACTATTGCCAAGATGGCTACGGGCGTGGCAGACAACCTACTGCTGACAACATACCTCTCGGCTCGCTGCCAGACTATCGTGGCGCCTGCTATGGACTGCGATATGTTTGCTCATGTAACGACACAGACAAATCTTAATACACTCCGTCGTCACGGAGTGATTATTGCCGACTCTCCTGCGGGCGAGCTTGCCAGTGGTCTTACTGGCAAGGGCCGTATGGCAGAGCCAGAGCAGATTCTTGACCTTGTTGTAAAGACACTCAACACCGAAAAAAAAAAGAGCCTTGAGGGTAAGCACTTCGTTGTAACTGCGGGGGCTACTATTGAGGCTATAGATCCGGTAAGGTACATCACAAACCACTCTACCGGCAAGATGGGTTATGCCATTGCCGCAGCGCTTGCCTCTCGTGGTGCAAAGGTTACCCTTGTTACAGGCCGCACAAATCTACCGACACCGCAGGGTGTTGTTCGCGTAGATGTTCTCTCAGCTGCACAGATGTACGATGCTACTGTAGAGGCATTTAAGTCTGCCGACGGAGCGATTATGTGTGCCGCTGTAGCTGATTACACCCCAGCCACTGTTGCAAAGCATAAGATTAAGAAGAGCGACGACGATATGTCCATACCTCTTGTCCGGACAAAGGATATCGCCGCAGCACTTGGTACTGTGAAGGGCTCACGACTGCTTATAGGCTTCGCCCTTGAGAGCGATGCGGGCGTAGCGAGCGCACAGAGCAAGCTTGCTCGTAAGAACCTTGACTTTATCGTTCTCAACTCGCTTACAGATAGTGGTGCAGGTTTTGGTGTTGATACAAACAAGGTTACATTTATCGACCATAACGGCTCTACAACCCTACCACTGATGAGCAAAACGGATGTTGCCGAGAGGATTGTAGACAAAATAGAGACACACTATGCTAACTCGCCTCAGCGTTGATAACTACGCGCTTATAGACCATCTTGAGGTTGAGTTTGACTCACGCCTCAACATTATCACCGGTCAGACTGGTGCCGGAAAGAGTATCCTTCTTGGCGCACTCTCACTGCTCCTTGGAGCAAGAAACGAGGGTGCAGTAATCAAGGATAACTCTCGCAACTGCGTTGTTGAGGCCGAGTTTGACATTGAGAAGTTACAACTCGAAGCGCTATTTGACAGCCTTGACCTTGACTACGAGCCGCAGATTGTCATCCGCCGCATTATCACCCCTGCAGGCAAGTCACGCGCCTTTATTGGCGATATGCCCGTGCAGCTTACAACGCTCAAGACTCTGGGCGAATACCTTATAGATATACACTCACAGCACCACAACCTTATCCTCGCCTCGGAGCAGTTCCGCCTTGAGGCGTTAGATACTATAGCCCACTGCACAACTCTGCGCAGTGAGTTCAGTAGCGCATACGCGGAGTATAACAGAGTGCAGGGCGCACTTACAAAGGCAAAACAGAGTATCGCCGCTGCCCGCAAGGAGGAGGAGTATATCCGCTATCAGGTAGAAGAGCTTCGCGCAGCAGCCCTTCGCAGTGGCGAGGAGGCAGAGCTGGAAGCAGAGCTGGCAACGCTGACAAATGTAGAGTCTATAACCGAGGCCTATGGTGCTATGCACCAGTCGCTTACAGACGAGCAGACGGGTGTAATCCAGCAACTTGTCCATAACGCCAAGGCACTCAAAGCCATTGCTGCGCACTATGCCGATGCAGCCGTGGCTGCCGAGAGACTCAACTCGGTAATCATTGAGCTTCAAGACCTTGACAGCAGCGCCGAGAGTACTCTTGAGAAGGTAGAGTCTGACCCAGAGCGATTAGACTATGTCGGTGCGCGCCTTGAGTTGCTCTACAACCTGCGTCGCAAGCACCGCGCAGAGAGTATCGACCAGCTTATTGAGATATACAACAACTACGCAGCGCAGCTTGAGAGCATTGAGAGTGCCGACAGCAATATTGCACAGCTTGAGCAGGATGTAGCCGCTGCCCTTAACCGCGCAACGGAGATAGCTACACAGATTTACGAGGCTCACAAGGCGGCTGCTCCAGACTTTGAGAGTCAGGTAGACCAGATACTGCACAAGGTGGGTATGAACAGCGCACAGCTTCGCATAGGAATTACCACGGGCGAGCTTACTGCTACGGGCATTGAGCATATAGATTTCCTCTTTACCGCCAACGAGGGTATTGCACCGCGAGCTATAGAGAAGATTGCCTCGGGCGGAGAGATGTCGCGCGTAATGTTGGCCCTTAAGGCTATCCTTTCGCGGACTGTCAATCTGCCGACAATAATCTTTGACGAGATTGACACTGGCGTATCGGGTAGCGTAGCCAATGCTGTTGGAGAGGTTATCGCCACGCTCTCATCAACTATGCAGGTTATAGATATCACCCACCTGCCACAGGTAGCTTCAAAGGGAAATAGCCACTACCTTGTCTACAAGAGCGACAGCACAACTAATATGCGTGCACTAACAGCCGAAGAGCGCGTTGTTGAGATTGCAAAGATGCTCTCTGGCGACAGTGTAACAGATGCCGCAATAGCGCAGGCAAAGATTCTTCTTGGCACAAAATGAGGTGGATAGTCTACATACTATTACTGCTTACTATTGGTTGCACATCTACAAAAAAGGCTGACAATCAGTCTTTTACACCCCACTACGCACCAAAATACTCGCAGTCGTTCTCTATTGTCACAGATAGTGCAGGGCGCAAAATCCTCATCATTTCAAATCCATATCAGAGCGACAAGCCCTTTGAGCAGCGCGTCTATCTGCTTGAGGATGGTCAGTCAGCACCAGAGGGGGAGGTTGCAGTGAATATTCCTGCGCAAAAAATCTCCTGCCTCTCGTCAAGCCACATAGCTATGCTCGATGCCGTAGGTGCAGCCGACAGAGTTGTTGGAGTTTCGGGGCTGAAGTTTATCTCAAACAGCACTGTTCGCTCTCGCGCGGTAGAGATTGGCTACGACGCGGCACTGAACTTTGAGAATATCAAGGGCGCAGGTACAGATGTAATTCTGCTCTATGGTCTATATGGCGAGCAGAGCAGTATGACAACAAAACTCACACAGCTTGGCATACCTTATATATATATAGGCGACTACATAGAGTCTACTCCACTGGGCAAAGCGGAGTGGATTGTAGCACTATCGGCTCTCTGTGGTCTTGAGAGTGAGGGTAGAGAGTACTTTGCTGCCCTTGAGACTCGCTACAACACCCTCAAGCAGAGTGTTGCCAACACCTCTTCGCGCCCAAAGGTTATGCTCAACACTCCATACCGTGATACTTGGTTTATGCCATCAGTGCGTAGCTATGCCGTAAGCCTTATAACAGATGCGGGCGGAGAGTATATCTACCCTGAGAATTGCAGTGCGCAGTCCGAGCCCATATCGCTTGAGCAGGCACTTATTTTAGCCTCCAAGGCCGATATATGGCTCAATGTAGGGCAGGTAGAGAGCCTATCACAGCTTAAGCGCGAGAATCCTAAGTTCGCCACAGTGCCAGCTGTAGTTAGCGGTCGCGTATACAACAATACCAAGCGCACAACAGACAATGGCGGTAGCGACTTCTGGGAGTCGGGAGCCGTAAATGCCGATATCGTACTACGCGATATGATACAGATGTTACACCACAGTGCAACGACAGAGTCGTTGTACTACTATAAACAGCTCAAGTGATGAAAAACAGAACTGCAATACTATTCACACTGCTATGTGTAGTGCTGGTTGTGCTGTTTGTGGCAGATATTGCTGTGGGCAGCGTGGGCATATCGCTTACAGATATCATTGGCGTTCTAACTGGCTCAACTACAGACAGTACCATACGAAGCATAGTTATCGACATCCGCCTTATCAAGGCACTTATGGCCCTTCTTGCGGGTGCAGCACTATCTCTATCGGGATTGCAGATGCAAACCCTCTTCCGCAACCCACTGGCAGGCCCATATATCCTCGGTGTAAGCGCCGGAGCGAGCTTTGGCGTGGCACTCTTTCTTCTCGGTGCGCCACTGCTGGGGCTTACTGCCTCGCCAATACTATCTGCCGTAGGCACTGCGGGCGCAGCGTGGATAGGCGCAGCGGCTGTGCTACTGCTTATTATTGCGCTGTCAAAGCGTATTAAGGATATTATGGTTATCCTTATTCTGGGTATGATGCTCTCGTCAGCACTCAGTGCCGTAGTTGAGATACTCCAGTACTTGAGCAACGAGGCGGCACTAAAATCTTTTGTCGTCTGGACTATGGGCTCACTGGGCGAGATAACCCTCAGCCAACTATCCTTCATCGCTCCGATAATCATACTCGGTATTGCCCTCGCTGTGCTTACTATAAAGCCACTTAACATACTGCTGCTGGGCGAAAACTATGCAGTAACCTCTGGCGTAAACCTGACAAAGGTGCGCCGTAGCATATTCCTCTCCACAACCCTACTTGCAGGTACAGTGACGGCCTTTTGTGGTCCTATAGGCTTTGTGGGTATAGCTACGCCACACCTTGCGCGTATGATTTTCAAGACCGCCAATCACAAAGTGCTCATCCCCGCCTCAGCTATCGTGGGTGCGCTGATGCTACTTGTCGGCGACCTTGTTGCCAAGACGCTAACACTGCCTATAAACACCGTAACAGCACTTATGGGTATCCCTGTGGTGGTATATATCGTAACCCGTAACCGTAACTTGATGCAATGATTGTTCTTGACAACCTTACACTCGCCTATGGGAACAAAGTAATTCTCAATGCCGAAAACACCACCTTCGGCAGAGGAACACTTACGGCCCTTATTGGCCGCAACGGCTCTGGCAAGAGTTCACTACTCCGCGCACTTGCCGCCATAGACTCCCCACACTCTGGTGCAGTGGTTGTTAATGGCAAACCACTCCACAGCCTTACTGCCGAAGAGCGTGCACGACTTATATCTTTTGTAAGCACCCAGCGTGTACGCGTTGCCAACCTTAGTTGTCAAGATGTTGTAGCCATAGGTCGTGCGCCATATACCAACTGGCTTGGAAGAATGCAAGAGCAAGACCACCAGATAGTTAGCAGTGCGCTGGAGGCTGTTGGCATGAGCAACTTTGCCCTTCGCAGCATAGATAGCCTCTCGGACGGAGAGTGTCAGAGAGTAATGATTGCCCGGGCCCTTGCACAACAGACGCCCGTGATACTTCTTGACGAGCCGACAGCATTTCTTGATATCCCTACGCGCTTTGAGATTTGCCGACTGCTCGCCGACCTTGCCCACAAAGGTGGCAAGACAATCATCTTCTCCACCCACGACATTGACGCCGCATTGCCCGCGTGTGATAGCGTTGCAATATTAAACAATGCAACTCTTACACAACATAGCAGAGAAGAGGCGGAGGAGGAGATAAAAACTCTATTTTCGCTATAACTTCCCATATTTTAGCGACTTTTTCCACTTTTTTCACTCTTTTGCTTGTCAATTACTTTTTTTTTAATACCTTTGCACCACTAATTGTCGCAGAGTGCCTTTTAGGCCACTTTGCCATTAGGGTAAGGCCGATTCGTCTATCGGTTAGGACGCAAGATTTTCATTCTTGAAAGACGAGTTCGACTCTCGTATCGGCTACTACGGGCCAATCAAGTGGGGGGGCTGACAGGTACTCAACTGACAGGTACTCAATTAAGGCTGAAGCCAAAGTGGTGCTTGGATAACTCACACTTGAGGGGACTATTTGACGGGTGATAACCATTAGGAGCGGGAGAAATCCTATCCAAAACTACCTACGGGTAAGAGTAAGAAGTTGTCTGCTGACTTTGATATGCAGAAAAAAGAGAAGTAAAACAAGAAAATAATTAATAAACTGAAATAATTTTACAATTATGGCAAATCACAAATCATCTAAGAAGAGAATTCGCCAGACCGCTACAAAGCGTGCTCACAACCGCCTTTATCACAAGACTGCTCGCAACGCTGTAAAGGCTCTGCGTAACACTACTGAGAAGGCTGCTGCTGAGGCACTGCTTCCAAAGGTAACAGCTATGCTGGACAAGTTGGCTAAGCACAACATTATCCACAAGAACAAGGCTGGTAACCTCAAAGGCGCAATTCAGTTGCATGTAAACGCTCTCTAATCAGCGTATTACGGCAAAAGAGATAGGGGACACAAATGTGTCCCCTATCTCTTTGTTGGCTGTTGGCTATTAGCCATTAGCCGTTGGCTGGCTAACGCAGAACAGAGAGATTAATGAGGTTAAGGAGGTTAAAGAATTTAGTGACAAACTTTGCCTATCTGTGTATATTCGGATTTGGGTTACTGCCGTAGGCAGTGAAAGAGAAAATAGAGTCTAACACTCAAGCTTGCTTGAAAGTGGAAAGACTCTATTTATTATTTCAATAACTCGCAGAGTTACCCTAAATCCGCATCAGCACAGAAGAAAAACGAAGTTTTTCGCGAAAGTCTTTTGGGTCACTTTTCTTCAGAAAAGTGACGGTACTCGGCTGGGCTACTCGCGTCGTTTCAGGCCGCGCTCGGCGGCGAGGGTTTCAAGCATTTTGTGGGCGGCATCGTAGTCGTTTGGTATTTCGCCGTCAAGGATAGCATTTTTTATTATCTCCTTAATCTCGCCCAGGATGCTACACGGAGGCACATCGTACTCGCGCATAATAATATCTCCCGTTATTGGTGGTTGGAAGTTTCTCACTCTGTCGCGCTCCTCAAGGTCCTTCATCTTTCGGCGCACGAGGGCGAAGTTGTCGAGGAACTTTTTCACCTTCTCCTCTATGCCCGATGTAATATCCGCCTCGCAGAGGGTCATCAGCTTCTCCACATCGTCACCCGCCTCAAAGAGCAGACGGCGCACAGCCGAGTCGGTAACAACATCCTCGGCAAGGATTATCGGGCGCAGGTGCAGAAAAACCATCTTCTGCACAAATCTGAGTGGCTCGCCTAATGGTAGTCCGAGTCGGCGGAAGATAGGCTTAACCATCTTTGAGCCAACAACTTCGTGTCCGTGGAACGACCAGCCGATTTTAGGGTCGTAGCTCTTACACTGCGGCTTGGCAATATCGTGCAACACGGCAGCCCAACGAAGATAGAGGTCGTCACTCTTGCGGGCAACATTGTCAAGCACCTTGAGCGTATGCTTAAAGTTATCCTTATGTGCATGGTGTCCTCGTCGCTCCACACCGCAGAGGTTGTGTAGCTCGGGGAAGATTATCTCAAGAAGGCCTGTAAGCTCAAGCAGTTCAAAGCCTATAGATGGCACTGGCGAGGCGACAATCTTGTTCAGTTCCACGATGATACGCTCCTTAGAGACAATATTTATTCGCTCACGATTACGGCGTATAGCCTCAAAAGTTTCATCCTCAAGCTCAAAGCCAAGCTGGCTGGCAAAGCGTATTGCTCGCATCATTCTCAGCGGGTCATCAGAGAATGTTATATCTGGGTCGCACGGTGTGCGGATAATACAATCCTCAAGGTCGTACATACCATCAAAAGGGTCTACCAACTCGCCAAAAGTTTTGCTATTGAGCGACCACGCTAAAGCGTTGATAGTGAAGTCTCTACGACGCTGGTCATCCTCTATCGTACCATCCTCAACATGCGGCTTGCGGGAGTCGGGCGAGTAGGACTCTTTTCTTGCGCCGACAAACTCAATCTCAAGGCCATCAGAGTGGAGCATAGCCGTGCCGAAACGCTTGAAAACCACCACATTAGTCTCAAGCTCGGCTGCCAGTGTCTGCGCAATCTCAATACCGCTACCGACAACCACCACATCTATATCCGAACATTTACGACCGAGGTAGTAGTCGCGCACATAGCCTCCGATAACAAAGGCCTGAACACCCTTTTGGTCTACAATGCGAGATATCCTCTTAAATATGGGTAGCGACAGCGGATTTTTACTCATCTTTCAGACAGCGACGATATAGTTGAACAGTATTTTCAAGACCGAAGTAGAGTGCATCGCTAATCAGTGCGTGACCTATAGATACCTCATCGCACCAAGGTATGCGCTGGGCAAAATACTCAAGATTCTCAAGCGACAGGTCGTGGCCAGCATTAAGCCCTAAGCCGCACTCATGCGCAGCCTCTGCCGCAACGACATAGGGAGCTATAGCCGCCTCACGGTCCGTAGCATAGTCACGCGCATATGCCTCTGTATAGAGCTCTACGCGGTCTGCACCACACTCTTTCGCACCACGCACCATCTCAGGGTCGGGATCAACGAAGATTGATACGCGAATGCCATACTGGTGGAACTTACTGCATATTTCAGTAAGGAACTCGCGGTTTTTGACAGTGTCCCAACCAGCATTAGAGGTAATAGCATCGGGCGCATCTGGCACAAGTGTTACCTGCGCAGGGACAACCTCGCAAACAAGGTCTACAAACGACTCTATAGGATTACCCTCAATGTTAAGCTCAGTTGTTACCACACCCTTCAGCTCGCGCACATCGGAGTATCTGATATGGCGCTGATCTGGACGAGGATGGACAGTGATTCCCTGACCTCCAAAGCCCTCAATAGCTACTGCTGCCTTAACGACATTTGGCATATTACCGCCTCGCGAATTGCGAATTACAGCAATCTTGTTTATATTTACACTCAGTTTTGTCATAACACCCAAAAAATTTCGTTATCTTTGCCCACAAAGTTAAACATTTTCTTCAAGAGTAAAAATGAAAATCATACTTTTTTCGCGCCCTTTAGTTCAGGCGCACAAAGAGCAGATTGTAGAGATATTCTCAGCCATTTCCCACTATGGCTTCGACTTTGCCGTAAATAGCGAGGTTGCCGACCAAATTGCGCAGTTTATAGGAGCGCCTATTACAGCAGAGCAAATATACGACCAAACTATAGATATTTCTGACAGCGAGGCTGTTATGGTATGCTATGGTGGCGACGGAACACTCTTGGAGGGTGTGCATCGCCTGCGCGGAAATAGCATTGCTGTTGTGGGCATCAACTCTGGCCGTTTGGGCTTTCTCTCCCTTGCTCAGAGTAGCGAGATTGACGATGTTTTTCATCAGATAGCTTCGCGAACATTGCTCATTGAGCAACGCTCGATGATAGAGGTAAGCGGAGAATTTGAGGGTAGCGAGCAGCGATTTTTTGCCCTTAATGAGATTGCCGTACAGAGGCTCGGAGCAACGATGATTGCCGTAGATGTGGCTATCGACAATATGCCGATGCTCACTTGCAATGGCGATGGCGTAATCGTCTCAACACCAACGGGTTCTACGGCCTACTCACTCAGCGCAGGAGGCCCTATTGTCGCACCATCTTGTCACTGTCTTGTCCTCACGCCACTCTCACCGCACAACCTTACGCTACGCCCTGTAGTTGTACCAGATAGTAGCACCATAACTCTTACAATCCGCACCCGCAGTAACGATGCGTCGATATCTGTGGACAACCGCACTTTTGCCGTTGCCGACAATAAGAAAATTACCATAAAATTGGCTAAAAAGAGCATATCACTTGCCGTTCCGCACAATATTTCATTCTACGATTCGTTACGAAATAAACTAATGTGGGGTGTAGATAATCGCTAAAAAGTGTGATTATCTGCACAAAAGCGCGTTATTTCAGAAAAAAGAGTTATATTTGCGAGTTATATGGAGAATATAGAGCGCATACCGACCCATGTTGCCATAATTATGGACGGCAACGGACGATGGGCCAAGAGCCTCGGCAAGGAGCGTTACGAGGGTCATATTGAGGGTGTTGACTCTGTTCGCGAGTGCATTAAGGCAGCTCGCAGGAACGGGGTTAAGTACCTTACTCTCTATGCCTTTTCTACCGAGAACTGGGGTCGTCCAGTTGAGGAGGTTAATGCCCTTATGGAGCTATTCTGCAAGAGCGTTATGGCAGAGACCGACCAGCTTGTAGAGCAGGGTGTGCGCGTGGTGATGATTGGTCGCCGTGACCGCTTCTCTGACAAGGTGCGTAGCCATCTTGAGAAGATTGAGAGCGCAACGGCCGCGGGCGAGCATCTAACGCTTGTTCTGGCTTTTGACTACTCATCGCGTGAGGAGATAACCACTGCTGTAAAGTCTCTTGCCAACAGGGTTGCCTCTGGTGAGATAGCTGTGGAGGATATCTGCGAGCAGAGTATCTCACAGAGTCTCTATACGGCAGATATTCCCGACCCAGACTTCATTATCCGCACCAGCGGAGAGTGTCGTCTGAGTAACTTTTTGCTCTGGCAGGCAAGCTATGCGGAGATGTACTTCCCGACCACTATGTGGCCAGAGTTCAAACAAGAAGAGTTTGACAAAGCTTTAGAGGTCTATGCTTCGCGTGAGCGTCGCTACGGAAAGCTCTAAAAAGGTAATATATGATGAACAATATTTTGAAATATCTAATCCTTACGGTGTTGGCACTATCAACACTGACTGTATCGGCACAGCAGACAGCCAAAGAGAGTCGTAGTGAGCGCAAAAAGGCGCGCACAGAGCTTCGCGAGGCCCTGCGCCAATCAAAACCAGCGGCAACTGCGGCAAAGAAGGGGGGACCAATAAACATTGCCGAGAATCCAGATGACGGCTTCGTAATGCCAGAAAATGCTCCATTCCTTGATAGCAAGCAGCAGAAGCTCTACCACATCCGCAAGGTCAATATCCACGGTGTGAAGTATCTGAACCACGACATTCTCCGCTCTGCATCTGGTCTTGTTCCTGGAGATTCAGTCTATCTGCCAGGCCCATTTATCCAGAATGCGGCAAACCGTCTGTGGATGCAGCGATATTTTGAGGATATTCAGATTGGTGCAACCATTGAGGGAGACAGCCTTGACCTTGAGGTTATGCTTACAGAGCGTCCGAGAGTGATGAACTGGAAGATTGCGGGCGTTTCAAAGAGCAAGAGTGCCGACCTTATTAACGAGCTGAAGCTCAAGCGCGGACACGAGCTGTCTGACTATGTGCTTGACAAAAACTCAAAGCTTATCAAGAAGCACTTCTCTGATAAGGGTTTCCGCAACTGTGAGGTTACTGCCACATACGAGAATGACTCAGTAATTAAGCAGGGTGTCAATGTGACATTCCATGTGACAAAGAATCCTCGCGTGAGAATTGGCGCAATAACCTTTGAGGGTAACAAGAATTTTGAGGGCAAGCGTCTTGAGCGCACCTTTAAGAAGACACACCGCGTGAGCATCAAGTTCTGGCAGGCAACAAAGCTGCTTGAGCCTGACTATGAGGAGGATAAGGAGCTACTTATCGACTTCTACAACTCAAAGGGCTATCGTAATGCGCACATCCTTTCAGACTCAATCTACAGAATTGACGACAAGCGAATTGGCATCCACATTGCACTTAGCGAGGGTAATAAATACTATATCCGCAATGTAAATTGGGTAGGTAACTCACGCTATGAGACTGAGCATCTTGATAAGCTCCTCTCTGTAAAGAAGGGTGATGTATACGACAAGAAGTCTATCCACAAGCGACTCGGTATCGGCAAGGAGGCAAATCCAGACGATATGTCTATCTCAAGCCTCTATCAGAATGAGGGTTACCTTGTCTCACAGATTGAGCCTGCCGAGATTGTTGTAGGTGCAGACTCTTTGGACCTTGAGTTACGAGTATTTGAGGGTAAGCAGTTTACAATCAACAATGTAGGCATTTCGGGCAATATGCGCGTGGATGACGAGGTTATCCGCCGTGAGCTTTATACCCGTCCGGGAGAGCTGTACAACCGTGCACTGCTTATGCAGACCATCCGTACCCTTGCAGGTATGCAGCACTTCAACGAGGAGGCTATTATGCCTGATATTAAGCTCGTTCAGGGTGCATCTGACCTTGTAGATATCAACTGGCCACTTGAGGAGAAGGCCTCAGACCAGTTCAACATCGCCGCAGGTTGGGGTTCTGGAACTTTCGTAGGTTCTGTGGGTATTACCCTTAATAACCTCTCTGTGCGTAACTTCTTCAACAAGGGCGCGTGGAGACCATACCCTATGGGTCAGAACCAGCGACTCTCTATCTCTGGACAGACCAACGGTACATACTACAAGGCACTCTCAGTGAGCTTCTCTGAGCCTTGGCTTGGTGGTCGTAAGCCAAACTCACTCACAGTATCAGGTCACCTCTCAGAGTCTAACGACGCCTACTACCCTTGGCAGCGCGCTACAACATACTTCCGTAGCTATGGCGTAGCTGTAGGTCTTGGTAAGCGACTCTCTTGGCCAGACCCATACTTCCAGCTCTATGCCGAGCTTTCATATTTGAGATATGGTCTTAAGGGATATACATCGTTCATCATGGAGAACGGTAATGCGAACACCCTTGCCCTTAAGTTTGTCCTTGGTCGTAACTCTACAGACCAGCCAATCTACCCTCGCCGAGGCTCTGATATCTCATTCTCATTGCAGATTACTCCTCCATTCTCAGCCTTTGATGGTAAAGATTATGCCGATAATACCCTCTCTGAGCAGGAGCGTTGGCGTTGGATTGAGTTCCACAAGTGGCAGTTCAAGGCTCAGTGGTTCCAGGCTCTTACCCGCAACAACAACCTTGTGCTCATGGCTAAGGCAGAGATGGGATTCTTGGGTCACTATAATAAGAATAAGGTATCTCCATTTGAGCGATTCCAGGTCGGTGGTGACGGTATGACAGGCTATAGCATCTATGGTGTGGATATTATCTCACTGCGTGGATATGAGGATGGCGACCTTGACCCTATGGGCACTCGCTACTCTATCGGATATAACAAGTACACCCTTGAGCTTCGCTACCCTATCATCCTCAAGCCTTCATCACAGATTTATGTGCTTGGCTTCCTTGAGGGCGGTAACGGATTCTCATCATGGAAGGACTTCTCTCCATTTAAGATTAAGCGTTCTGCCGGTGTGGGTGTGCGACTCTATCTGCCTATCGTAGGTATGCTCGGTATCGACTGGGGTTATGGATTTGATCCTGCTGCTGGTCAGACATCTCGCAGTGGTAGCCAGTTCCACTTTGTTATCGGTCAGAACTTCTAATGGCAATATTTTTGAAACACAGGGCGTTATATATTAAACATTAAAAAACCGAGAGATTATGAAACGAATTATCATTGCCCTTACAACATTGGTGCTCAGCATAGGTATTTGCTCCGCACAGAAGTACATAGTAGTTGATAGCGAGAAGATTTTCCGCTCAATGGCTGACTATAACACCGCTATGACTACCCTTGACAACCTTGCCAAGGAGTATCAGACAAAGGTCGATGCAACTTATGCCGAGGTTGAGAGCCTATACAACGCATATATCGCCCAGAAGGCTTCCCTTTCAACTGCCCAGCGAACTACAAAGGAGCAGGAGATACTTGCTAAGGAGAAGGCAGCAGCCAACTATCAGGAGTCAGTCTTTGGTAATGATGGCGTGATGATGAAAAAGCGTATTGAGCTTATACAGCCAATCCAGAAGCGTGTCTTTACAGCTATTGACAGCTACGCCAAGGCGGGTGGATATGATATGGTGCTTGACAAGGCTGCAAACGCAACTATGCTATACTGCTCCGAGGGGGTAGACCACACACAGAAAATTATTGAATTACTTAAATAACACAAACACTTATGAAAAAAATCCTTAAACTAACCCTCGTATTAGCGATGGTATTTAGTTCTGCAAATGTTTTTGCACAGAAACTTGCTACCGTAAACACACAGGAGATCTTCGCCGTAATGCCAGAGACCAAAGAGATGCAGAGTCAGCTTGACGCATTTGGCAAGGAGCTTCAGGAGCAGCTTGAGGCTATTCAGGTAGAGTTCAACAACCGCTATGCTGAGTTTGAGAAGAACCAGGCTACTATGAACCCAACAGTAAAGCAGATGAAGCAGTCAGAGCTTAACGGCCTTCAGGAGCGTTATGCACAGTTCCAGCAGATTGCTCAGCAGGACTTCGCTAAGAAGCAGCAGGAGCTTGCAGCACCTATCCAGCAGAAGCTCGACGCAGCTATCGAGAAGGTTGCAAAGGCAGCTGGCTATGCAGGCGTATTCGACTCTATGGTATTTGTATATAGCGATGCCGCACAGATTGTAAACATCAACGCCGCAGTAAAGAAGGAGCTCGGTATTACTGACGCACCAGCACAGTAAGAGCCGCAACAATAGTTGAGTGAGGGCTGACTAAAAACACTTTGGTCAGCCCTCTCTTTTTATTATTTGTAAAAAGAGACATAATTGGAGTCGATAACGATTTAGACTATGTTTAAGAGGATAGATGCTCGCACATTTTGGTTAGCATAAAAAGTTCTTGTATTGCTATTTTTGCACTATGAAAATAGTAGTAAATATAAAATATCGGAACTATCGTGAACAGATCGAACAGTTGATTGTTAGTGGTGTTGCTGGTGAGCAAATAAGGGTGTTGAGAAATGAGCTTTCAAAGTGTAGATTGGCAGAGATGAGTGTAGTAGTTAAGCGTTTTGCTGTGCCAAATTGGTTTCAGCGAATTATCTACACCCTCTTTCGCAAATCTAAAGCTGCACGCTCCTACGGCAACGCACTCATCTTACGCACTATGGGCATAGATACCCCTGAGCCTATTGCTTATATTGAGCAGTATCGCTTTGGACTCTTCCATACAGGTTATTATATCGCAAGGTTCTCAAACAACCCCACCCTTTCACACATAAGCACACTCTCTGATAGCCAGCAGAGACTTGTGGCTGTAGACCTTGCTGAGTTTACGGCAAAGATGCACACTCTTGGCATCGCCTTCTATGACTACAATAGTCAGAATATCCTCTATACAAAATGCGATGACAAATACCACTTTGAGATAGTTGATATAAATCGTATGCACTTCAAATACAAACCTCTATCAATCAAAGACTCTATAAAAACTATCTATCGCCTACAAATGGACTTCTCTCCACAAGCCGAAACCACCTTTTTAGAGCATTATGCTATGGTGCGCGGCTTTAACTGGCAAATCTTTAGCAGTGCAGTACTTCTCTGTCAAGGACTAAAGAAATAGTTGAACTTTCGGGATACGCTCTCTTTTTTTGTCAAAAAATTTGGTTTATATTATAAACTTGTTTATATTTGCACTGTAAAACTTAAACAACAGCACTATGGACAACCAAAAATCATTAGAGATTATCTCGCAGATGATTGCGGATACATCAAATCAGATTGAGCGCAACAGTGGCAAGTACTTTCTTAGTTGGGGATATACTACCGTTGCAGTATCTATTTTTGAGTACTTTGTAATGTGCCTACACCTCAACACAGCACTTATTTGGGCGTGGTGGCTCATTCCAGTAATTGGCGGCGTTGCAACAGTGATTCTTGCCCGCAACGAGTCCCCTACGCCAAAGTCCTATGTTGACCGCAGCATAAGTGCAGTATGGGCTGTCTTTGGAGCCTCATCGCTCTATGCCTTTGTGGCTGCAGTGGTCTACAGCACATCAATGTTCTACCTCATTGTACTGCTGATGGGTATGGGTACTGTTATCACTGGTGCAATTTGCCAACATCAAAAGCTAACTCTCTGCGGAGCTATTGCCATGCTACTCTCACTAATCTTCCCTATTAAGCATATCGCACTAAAGGATATAGGGGCAGAGGCATTTCAGAGTAATTCAGAGTGGTTAATTTACAGCGATATTATTATCTTTGCAGTGATATTCCTCGTTATGATGGTTATCCCGGGACATATCATGAACTGCAAAAGCAAAAAATAACTATGCTAAAGCCATTAGACCCACTACTGCACTCTGAGCTGCGACTGGCAGTTGTCTCAATACTTATCGGCGTTGAGGCTGCCGACTTTGTCTACATCAAGCAGCAGACGGGGGCAACGGCTGGCAATCTGAGTGTACAGATAGATAAGCTGTGCAAGGCGGGTTATATAGATGTTGAGAAGGGCTTTGTCGGTCGCAAGCCCCGCACCCTATGCAAAATCACAGATGTTGGCAGAACAGCCTTTAAGGAGTATGTAGATGCGCTAAAAGATTATATATCAGTAAAGGGGGTCTAACGGCCTCCTTTATTATATGATGTGATAACAAGCCACACACCAGCAAAAAGCACAGCGGCAAAGAGCAGTGTATCTGCGTGCAGAGTATCAAGCCCCATAGCCACCGACAGCGCCACAGCAAGAATAGGCTGCACATAGGTATATGTGCTTGAGACTGTCGGCTGAACATACCTCAGCGAATAGTTCAGCAGCAGATTTGGCAGATATGTCGGTACTATAAGCACAAAGAGTGCAGCCAACATAATGTGCGTGTCAAAGCCCGTAAAATTAACCTCAGCCACGCTGTGCCACCCAAAAGGAAGTACAACAATAGCCGAGAGTGTGTAGATAACACGCAGAAGCGTTGTGACTCTATACTTTGCCACCAACCGCTTGAAAAAGACCATATATAGGGCCGTCACAACGCCACTTGTAAGAATCATCACATTACCAAGTAGTTCCGACTGCATATGGTGCATCGACCCGCCAGAGAGTACAACAGCCACTGCACCTGCCATACCAAGAATAAGTCCCCACACGCGCCTGCGCGTAAAACTATCTATACCCGCAAGCACCGAAACTATAAGCACAAGTAACGGAACGATAGTTGCGATAATAGAGCCATCAATGGGCGAGGTGCGCGACATACCAAACATCATCAACAACTTACGCGCAACACCCATAAGCAGTGCCGCAACAGCAATAAGTCCCCAATCCTTACTATCAATCCTCTCGCCCGCCTGCCAAAGCCTGGGCACCCACGAGAGCGCTGCCGCCACAATAAGCGACAGAGAGACCATAGCCATCGGCTCAATGTAGCGACCGAGCAGTAGATTGTAAAACGGATAGTCACACGCCCAGACAATATTACACCCCAACAACGCAATATGCGCCCTCAACACTCCACCTTTCATACCAAAAAGCTATCCAACAACTACGCCAAAATTGGCTTGCCTTCGGCAACCCTTCACCGCTCCGCCTCGGCAATATCAGTCGCGGCAAAAATGCCCCAAAATGCGAAATTGAAAATTCGTGAACAAGTTCCCAATTTCAATTTTCGCCTTTTGCACCTTCGGTGTGCGACCGCTGTTGCTCTCGGCTTAATCGCGGCGTTGGCTTGCTAACGCAGAATAAAGAAGTTAAGGAATTTAGGGAAGTTAGTTCAATTAGAACAACCGTATTTTGTCGTCAAAATGGAGGATTTACAACGCTCGGCGACAAATACCTGCGCAGGATAGTACCAGGTAGTACAGACCAGCAGGTATTTGTCGTTAGCGGAAGTAAATACCCATTTTCACGACAAAATTATTTGAAGAAATACTGCTTCTGCCTCCTCTTCTCGCTCTGCGAGCGCGCTACATATACTTTTTGTCCGGTATAGGGGTTCTCGCCAGTGTAGAACATAACAGATGAGAGGGTCATAGGCGTAGGGGTCAAGTCCTGTACCTGCTCAAGGGTAAAGTGGAGCTTGCCGAGCACCTTAACTGAGAGTGCCTTCATATCGCGCTCGTGGCAACCCGGGTGTGACGAGATAAAGTATGGGATAAGCTGATACCTCAGATTATTCTCACGGCAGATACGGTTAAAGTCGCGGTTGAGAGCCTCAAAGAGTGTAAACGACGGCTTACGCATAAGGTTCAACACACCATCCTCGGTATGCTCTGGCGCAACCTTAAGGCGGCCTGAAGTGTGGTGAAGAAGAACCTCCTTAAGGTAATCGTTATTCTCAAAGAGGTCATAGCGGATGCCACTGCCAATATAGGCGTGCTTAACACCCTTAACGGCACGAACTTTACGGTACAAATCAATCAGCGGACGGTGGTCGCGATTAAGATTTGGGCAAGGCTTCGGGTGCAGGCACGATGGGCGGCGGCACTTTGCACACAGCTCGGTTTTCTTACCACCTAAACGGTACATATTTGCCGAAGGGCCTCCCACATCGGTTATCGTACCCCTAAAATCTGGCATAGCCACAACAGCCTCCACCTCACGAAGAACGGAGGCCTCACTGCGCGAGGAGATAAACTTGCCCTGATGAGCCGAGATAGTGCAGAACGAGCATCCACCAAAGCATCCACGATGGATATTTACCGAGTGGCGAATCATCATCCACGCAGGGATATCGCCACGCCCATTATAGCGTGGGTGTGGCGCGCGCATATATGGAAGGTCAAAGGCATAATCTATCTGCTCTGTAGTAAGAGCCGCATTCATTGGGTTGATAACCACATACTTATCCGCAGTAGGCTCTACAAGGACATTCTCCGCCTGTAGTAGATTGCTCTCCGTCTCAACAGTGACAAAGTTTTGCCCAAAAGCGTGCTTATCCGCCTTACAACGCTCAAAGGAGTTAAGAAAGATTGTCTTGCTCTTATCTAACCTATCAACATACTCCCTATCCGCCACAAAGGCCACCTGACGAATACCCCTTATGCGCTTGGGGTTAAATCCGCTGTGCATACTCTTTGCCACCTCTCGCACCACCTGCTCGCCCATACCGTAGAGTAGAAAGTCCGCTCCGCTATCAATAAGTATAGAGGGCATAAGGGTGTTTTTCCAATAGTCGTAGTGCGTCACGCGGCGCAGTGAAGCCTCAATGCCACCAATAAGCACTGGTGTATCTGGGAAGAGACTCTTGAGTATCTTTGTATATGTTGTAACGGTATAGTCTGGGCGAAAACCTGCCGCACCGCCAGCCGTATAGGCATCGTTGCTCCTCAGGCGGATATTTGCCGTATAGTGGTTTACCATTGAGTCCATAGCGCCCGCGCTAACGCAGAAGCAGAGGCGTGGCCTACCTAACTTCTTAAAGTCGCGCAAGTCATCCCGCCAGTTTGGCTGTGGAACAACTGCCACGCGATAACCCTCCGCCTCAAAGAGTCGGCTCACGACAGCCGCGCCAAAGGATGGGTGGTCAATATAAGCATCGCCAGTAAAGAGGATTATATCTACATAATCCCAACCCAGAGCCTTCATCTCCTTTACTGTCGTTGGCAGAAATCCCATACCCTACTACTCGTTATACAAATTAGCACACTTTACATAATTATCCCAACGCTCAATAACTGTCTGGAAGTCAGACGGTATAGCCGACTCAAAGATCATCTCTTCGCCCGTTACGGGGTGTACAAAGCCGAGCATTCGTGCGTGCAGCGCGTGGCGAGGCATAGCCTCAAAACAGTTTACGATAAACTGCTTATACTTTGAAAATGTTGTTCCCTTGAGAATCTTGTCGCCACCATATCTCTCGTCGTTAAAGAGCGGGTGGCCGATATACTGCATATGCACACGAATCTGGTGTGTACGACCCGTCTCAAGGCGGCACTCGACAAGTGTCACATAGCCATATCTCTTCAGCACCTTATAGTGAGTCACAGCGTGTTTACCCTCCGAGCCATCTGCAAAGACATACATCTGGTGACGGTTGCGGGGGTTGCGACCGATATTTCCCGTAATAGTACCCTCATCTTGCTCAAAATTACCCCACACAAGTGCCACATAGCGACGCTTTGTTGTGTGGAGGAAGAACTGGCGCGAGAGGTGATTGCAGGCGTTAGGATTTTTGCCCACAACGAGTATTCCCGAGGTGTTTTTATCAATTCTGTGGACAAGTCCTGCGCGCTCATCGCCCTGCTGGAACATAGGGTTATCCTGCAGGTGGAAGGTAAGAGCATTGACAAGCGTACCCTCATAGTTTCCATGCCCCGGGTGTACGCACATACCCGCCTCCTTATTGACAACTATAACATCGTCATCCTCATAGATAATATCAATAGGAATATCTTGTGGTGTAAGCAGACAGTTGTACTTCGGATACTCCATCTTGAGCACAATGTGGTCAAAGGGCTTAATCTTATACGAAGCCTTCTGCGGGCGGTCGTTGACAAAGACATTACCGTTATCTACGGCAGTCTGTATGCGGTTGCGCGAACAATTCTCAATATGGGTAGAGAGGTACTTATCCAGTCGCATCATCGACTGACCCTTGTCTACAGTTATTGAGAAGTGCTCATACAATCCATTCTCGTCGGGCTTCTCGTCAGTAAGAAACTCGCGGCGCGGAGAGGGAGCGATTACCTCCTCATCATCCAGCTCAAAATCCTCTACAAAATCGCTCATTAGAAGAAAAACTCATCGTCAGCCTGCTCTGGCTGTGGTTGGTTACTATTTAACATCTTCAGTGAGTCTGCCGCACGGCGAGCAAGTGAGTCGGCAATAGCCTGCTGCTTGAGCATCTCATCTACCTGACGGTCCGCCTCCTCGGCAGCCGCTGCCACAACCTCGCGGTCAAGGGTCAGGTGCAGCGAAATCTTACTACCAAGAGGGAGTGTTGTTCCCTGAAGCACACTCTGTCGGCACACTCGCGCATCGTCCTGATTAAGCAGAGTGATACCCTCATCGTAGGTCACTTCGCCAACATTCAGCCCCTGCTCCCACAGCTTACTCTTGGCGTCAAACAGAGCGCGAGAGATAAGACGAGGCACGGTAGTACTATTCTGCTCTGGACTTACACCTACGCGAAGAGTAACCCCACTACCCTTCTCTGCCTTGATAGTACTCTTGTCAGTAACCTCAACGCCATCAAAAATCTGTGCAAGGACATAGTTTGTCGCTATATCCTCAACATACTCAAGCGTCTGAATACCAAAGCCGGCACTCTCAAGCATATTCTTTGCCTGGCGCAGTGAACGACCGGCAACATAAGGCATAGGCAACTTTTTCTGAGCAAAGGAGTTGATTGTAATATATATCTTACGGCCAGCCTTAACATCTACGCCGCCCTTTGGCAGCTGCTCAAGCACCATACCCCCAGGATATGCTGGTACATAGAGCGAATCGTTGATAATCAGCTTTAGACCGCGCTCTGAGGCGTAATATTGTGCATCTTTAAGTACCAAGCCCGTAAAATCTGGCACTGTGCGGCGCATACCGTGGCGCGTACCCAATGCAAGGGCTATATAGGATAAAATTACAAGCAGAACAAGCACTGTACATATAAGCACTAAGTTCCAAAGTATCGGTTTACTGCGTAGGCGAGAAAACCAAGAGCTGCTATTTGTCTTTTTTGCCATAGTCTATATCTGGTTATAATGTGTATCTCTCTCAACGGCCACAAAGCCTGCATTGCTACATATACGAACAATATCCTCAATGCTCATCGTTGGACGAGTATCATCCGCTCCCGCCATAGAGTATATCTTTGTTGAGTCGTCTATCGTTCCGTCAATATCGTCCGCGCCAAAGGCTAACGCAAGCTCTGTCGTAGTCTTGCCGTACATAACCCAGTAGGCCTTGATATGCTCAATGTTATCAAGAATCAGTCGGCTCATAGCAAGTGTCCTAAGGTCGTCTGTAACAGAAGTCTCGCCAAGATAGCTCAAAGAGTTATTTGCACTGCGATACTTGAGCGGTATAAAGGCATTTATGCCACCCGTCTCGTCCTGCAGCTCTCTGAGGCGCATAAGGTGGTCTATGCGATGCTCAACGCTCTCAATATGCCCATAAAGCATCGTGGCGTTGCTATCAATGCCTATGCTGTGCGCTGCGCGGTGCAAGTCCAACCACTGCTCAGCACTACCCTTCTGCGGGCAAATCTTTGTGCGAATTTCAGGAGCAAAAATCTCCGCTCCACCTCCTGGTATAGACTCCATACCTGCATCCTTAAGCAGTTGTAGTCCCTCAACTGTCGTAAGATCCGCCTTGGAGATCATATAGTTCAGCTCAACGGCCGTAAAGGCCTTCACTACTGCCTGAGGCATAATCTGCTTTATGCGGCGAATCATATCTGCATAGTAGTACAAATCGTGCGTAGGGTGTACTCCACCCACAATATGTATCTCCGTAGCACCACTATCCTTACGCTGGCGGACAATATCAAGTACCTCATCCATAGTATAGTCCCACGAGCCCTCTTCTCCCTCGCCTCGGCGGTAAGAGCAGAACTTACACTCAAACTGGCAGACATTTGTCGGCTCAAGGTGAAAGTTGCGGTTGTAGTATACCTTGTCGCCACTCTTCTCTCGCTTAACCCTCAGTGCAAGTTGTGAGAGTTGCCACAGCGGAGCCTCTTTCCACAACTCAAGAGCCTCAGAGAAGGTCAATCTGCCACCCGCCTCTACTTTTGAAATTATATCTGCTACAGCCATACTACTTAGGTGCTTTACGATAGAGATAGATACCAATAATGAGGAAAATTATATTTGGCAACCATACAGCAATCATTGTAGGCATACTACCGCCCTTAGCAAACTCCTCAAACACTCGCGTGAGCATAATATAGGAGAAGCAGAGGGTAATACCTATACCGATATGCAGACCCGTACCACCACGCACCTTGCGTGAGGAGAGAGCCACGCCGATAAGAGTCAAGATAAATGTTCCAAATGGATATGAGAAGCGGATATGACGCTCAACCTCAATCTGGCGGATGCTATCAGAGCCTTTGTCTCGCTGCTGAGCCAAGAAGTCGTTCAGCTCAACAATGTTCATCGTCGTCAAAAACTCGGTCAGTCGGCCCAGCTCCACAACATCGAGGTTGATTACCGTATCAAGGTTACGATGCTGAGTGAAGGTCTCATCGCCCTTGTCGTCAAATGTTCGGGTGATATATCGCTGAGCTGTCCAGTGCTTGCTCTGCGGGTCAAACTTAACATCTGAAGCCTCCAAAGCTCCCACCATAGTACTACCCTCGTACTGCTCAAGAGCAAAGAACGAGGCTACAGAGGTATTCTTGCTAAAGCCTCGGATATAGGCAAACTTTCCAGGCTCAACCTGACGGTATATATGGCGGTCATACTGCTCACGCACACGGCGGGCGATATACTTCTGCTCAAAGGCCACACAATCCTTCTGTGTCATCGGGATAATCCACAGACTGAGCAGCAACGAGAGCGCGGTGATAAAGAGCGCACCCAGAAAATATGGCCACATAAGCCTTCGGAACGACATTCCGCCCGAGAGCATAGCAACAATCTCGGTCTGGTACGCAAGCTTTGAGGTAAAGAAGATTACTGCAATAAAGGTAAAGAGTGCCGAGAACTGGTTTATGAAAAATGGCACAAACTTAAAGTAGTAATCAAAGATTATCGCCTTCACAGGTGCCTGCATCTGGATAAAGTCGTCCACCTTCTCCACATAGTCAAACACCACCACAATGACAATAATCATCGCAATGGCAAAGAGATATGTTCCGACAAACTTGCCCAGAATATACCTATCCAAAATCTTGAAGCCTGGAAACCACGACGGCTTCTTGTTATACTGCGGTAACATTGACATACTACAATCTTCTTGACAATTTCTCTATCATCATATCCTTCCACACGCTAAAGTCTCCAGCGATAATATGCTCACGCGCCTGACCCACAAGCCAGAGGTAGAAGCCCGTATTATGCAGCGAGGCAATCTGCGCCGCCAACATCTCGCCACAGACAACAAGGTGGTGGAGATAGGCCTTGGTATACTGTTTATCCACAAAGGTAGTTCCAGCGGGGTCAATAGGCGAAAAGTCGTTCTCCCACTTCTTGTTGCGGATATTGATAACACCCTCAGAGGTAAATAGCTGCCCATTGCGACCATTGCGCGTAGGCATTACGCAGTCAAACATATCCACTCCGCGAGCAATACCCTCAAGGATATTTATCGGCGTACCCACACCCATAAGGTAGCGAGGCTTATCTGTCGGAAGAATAGCATTTACAACCTCAATCATCGCATACATAACCTCCGTAGGCTCGCCCACAGCAAGACCTCCAATAGCATATCCGTCAGCATTGTACTGCAGAACATTCTCGGCAGCCTTGGCTCTAAGGTCTGCATAACCACAGCCCTGAACAATCGGAAAGAGCGACTGATAGTGTCCATACTTAGGCTGAGTTTTGTGATACTGGTTAAAACAGCGGTCAAGCCAACGCTCAGTAAGGGCCAACGACTTGGCTGCATACTCCTTCGGCGCATCCCCAGGAGGACACTCGTCAAAGGCCATCATAATATCGGCGCCAATAGTACGCTCGGTATCTATAACACTCTCAGGGGTAAAGAGATGTCGTGAGCCGTCAATGTGCGACTGGAAATGACAACCCTCCTCCTTAAGTTTGCGACACGCCGCAAGCGAGAAGACCTGAAAACCGCCACTATCTGTCAGCATAGGCCCATCCCACGACGAAAAGCGGTGTACGCCACCCGCCTGCTCAATAATCTCCATACCTGGACGCAGGTAGAGATGATATGTATTTGCAAGGATTATCTGCGCCTTAACCTCATCCTTAAGGTCGCGATGAAAAATACCCTTCATCGCCGCAGCAGTGCCCACAGGCATAAAAATAGGGGTCTTAATCACTCCGTGATCAGTCACTATCTCGCCAGCACGCGCCTTGCTCTGTCTGTCAGTATGCTCTAATGTAAACTTCATAACGCGCAAAGATAGTGATTATTTTGCTTATAGCAAAATATAGCCGCTGGCTTGCCTTCGGATAGCTGACGCAGAACAGAGAATTTAGTGAGATTAAGGAGTTTAATGAGGTTAGGGATTTTTACTAATTTCCCTAATCTCCCTAAACTCACTAACCTCCTTAATAAAAGTCTATTTTGTCGTCAAAAGGTAGTAGTTGCAACGCTAGGCGAGAAAAATTGGCGTAGGATAGTACTCAAAACGTACAGCCAAGACAATTTTTCTCGTTAGCGGCAGCAAATGCTGCCTTTTCACAACAAAATCACAACAAAAATAGGGTATCTGCGGTCTCACGCCCAAAACCATCCACCGCTCGGACACGCAGGTGTGTAGATGTGCTGTCGGTTTTGACGCGGAAGAGGTGCTGAGAGTTGTTGCGGCCAACTGTGAGCTTTCTGCCGCGGGCATTTTTATGGCGGATAACTGTTGTGGCGCGGGTGTAGATTGGGTCGTCGTGGTATATGCGGCGCACCTTGAGTTGCTTTGTATCGTCCCACACCTCAAGCTTTGAGCCTGGCTCCTCGCACCAGTAGTTTATGTAGACATAGTCGGCATATGACTCATCGCCATAGTTCATTCGCTTGCCTGGGTATGCGCGCAGCATATTCTGAATATCCACATCGCCTCGGTACTGCTCGCCCACCTTGCGCATATCGTAGAGGCGGAAAGGCAGAGTCTCATCCCCCACAGGGCAGAACTGCCACTTAAGTTCTCTACCGTTGTAGTCAAAGAGCTCAAAGCCCGCTGGGCTACCATCACTACAGATATGCGGAAAGCCGTTATAGCCTGTCTCCCAGTTATTTCCAGAGAGTGATGTTACGGTATGCTCTGTAATATTCTTCAGCTCCTTAGGTTGTGAAATTCGGCGGCGGTGGATATGCGCTGTAACAAATCTTACGGAGCTAAAGTCGCTAAAGCAGCTGACAAGCGAGTCGGTATCTTCAGCCTTTGACAGAGCCTTGATAAGTTTTCCCTTGTTGGACATCCTAACAACGCTATGGTGCATACAGACCACTATTGGCGTACTCTTATCCTCAACATACTCAAGGTCACGGCGTAGCCAAGCAAGGCAGTCGGCGCTCACACGGCGGTCGTAGTTTCGCTTGCCCACAACCTCCGTTGGATACTTTCCATCTCCCGCCTCGTTCTTGAAAAAAGTGTTATCTAACACCACATAGTGCACCTGACCGATGTTAAATGAGTAAAAACGCGGTGCGCAAGTTGTAGCGTAAAGCTTCGATGCGTCGTGGTCTGTAAGAATCCCTGCAGGGACTGCTCCGTCATACTCATTCTCACCCATAACGGTGTAAAACATTGCTGGATAGCCAATTGTAGACATCAGACGAACAACATCCGAAGGGTCAATATCCTGCGAGTACCACGAGTCGTTACGGCACAAATCGCCAAGGATTACCGAGTATACCGGAATGCTATCCTTAACGGCCGCAGCACGGCGAAGGGCGGGTAGACAGGTGCGCTTGAACTGCAACATATCGTCGTTTCTGGCACTTATGTGCATATCAGCCGTAAAAATCATTCGGTGGCGAGTATTATCCACCTTACGAAGTGTAAAGTCGTGACGCTCAACCTTTTGCAGTTTATCCTGCTCAAGTGGTGCCCAGAACTGCGGGATATTACCTCTTCGCGTTGTCGGCTCATAGCCCGATGGGGTGATAACGAAGACCGAGCCGTAGTACTTTAGCGAGGCGAGCGAGTAGACGCCAAGGCTATCTGTGCGAGCAAAGAGCGCGCCGTCACTCACAAGCACACCCTCCATAGGCTTGCCGTCACAAGTAACAACACCCACCACATTGGCATCCTTACTGCCCACAACATCCCTTTTTGCCCAGAGGTTAGCAACCACAGAAAAGGACAACAAAAGCAAAACAACTAATCGTCTCATTTTGAGCAATATACCACCTGTTTAGTCTCGAAAAACTCCTCCTTAAAAAAGTCAGAAATATTATATCTCTGCCACTCCATCTTTGTTGCCGCAAGCTCGGCTGTAAGGTCTCCACCCTTAAGGTACAGTACTCCGTTTGGCAGTGAGCCAGCAGCATCTCCCCGCTCAATCTTACGCCACACCCAGCCGACAAAAGTGCTCATATCAGTTACGGCACGAGAGACTACAAAGTCAAAATTCTCGGCTATACTCTCCACACGGGCATTTATGGCAGTAAGATTCTCTATACCGACCGTGCTACACACCCCCTTGACAACGGTAATCTTCTTACCGATAGAGTCTACCGCCGTAAACTGCACATTGGGAAAGAGAATTGCTAATGGCACACTCGGAAAACCGCCTCCACAGCCCACATCAACGACCCTTGCGCCACTATTGAATGTGCATACGCGGGCAATAGCAAGCGAGTGGAGCACATGCTTAAGGTAGAGACTATCAAAGTCCTTGCGCGAGATAACATTTATCTTTGCATTCCACTCTGCATAGGCATCATATAGAGCTGTAAACTGCACCTTCTGTCTCTCTGTCAGATTAGGAAAATAGTCAAATATGAGTTGCGAGGTGTACATAGTTACTCTGTTTTATCGCCATCGGTAATAAGTTTGCACATCATTGCGCGAACACGGAAAATGCGGGTCTTAACCGTTCCGAGCTTCATCTGTAGAGCCTCGGCAATCTCCTCATAGGTATACTCCTCAATAAAGCGGAGAACAAACAGTTCGCGGTAATCCTCTGGCAGGGTGGCTATATATCGCTCTATCTGCGCGCGTTGCTGAGCATTGATAATACTCTCCTCAGGGGTTGGCGATGCGGCCTGCGCATTTGTTGTACAACGGCTCTCAAGGGGTAGATTATTCTCAGGATTGAGCGCCTTATTACGGCGTGAGCGGTTGAAATCCACAAAGGTATTCTTTGCAATGGTGCATATCCAAGCACCAAAGTCGTAGTCTGGGTTATAGCGATTTATATTGACAAAAGCCTTCATAAAGGCCTCCTGAAGCAGGTCGTCCACATCGTCACTATTTGTTGCCCTTTTGACAAGCATAGCGTAGATAGTATCTTTATGGCGCATAAAGAGTGGCTCAAAGGCTCTACTATCGCCTTCAACCACAAGTTTTACTAATGCGCGGTCATCTAACGACCTATAATCTCTTATCTCCATACGCTTATGCGCTCGCGCTGTGTTGCACGAACTATAAATCGCACCCACGGCTCTATAAAGTCAAATATCGGGTCCCAAGCCGCAATACCCCTCTCGCCTACTCGCTTAGCTATCTTACGATTTGCAACGCCCATAACAATATAGCGCACAATGAGCAGCAGTGCCGAGAGTATCTTAAACTCTAACGGCAGAACCACTATAGCCCCTATAGCTGCAACAAAGAAGGACAATCGGCAAAGCATCGTGCAACCCTCATCATTTCGCGCCTGCTGAGTATAGTACTGGCGAGTCTGACCCTGTCGGTATATCTCTGTAAGCCAGTTGCTAAACGAATATGGTGATTGCTCACAGCAGTGTGCATTTGGAGTGAGCAACACCGAGACATTATCCTTAGTAGCTATTCTCTGTATAAAAAGGTCATCCTCGCCCGCGGTAAGGTCAAGGTGGTCAAAACCGCGAACACCAAAGTAGAGACTCTTTGTAAATCCCATACAGTTGCGCGCTGCTCCATACTGACGGCCACGGATAGCCTGAGCAAGGTATCTACTAACCTCACTAAAGCGATACTTGCGATAGAAGAGGTTCATAAGACCTCTCTTTCGCTCCCAATTACAGTAGCCCAACACAATATCTCCATACATAAAACCGCGTGCCATATATGTAGCCCAGTCGCGAGTTGTAAGGCTTGTCTCAGGAGTAGTGACAACAATATGCTCGTATGTTGCCGACTTAATGCCGATATTAAGCGCAAGACGCATAGTGATAGGATACTGCGGTGTATAGTCTATCTGTATGGTATTCAGATGCTTAAAGAACTTACGCATATGCTTGAGCGTTGCATAGTACGCATCCTCCTTACCCACATACACAGCCACCACCTCATACTGCTGATTACTCTGCGTAAGTAGTGTGCGAAAATCCCCCTTCAGATACTCCTCATCCTCGCCAAAAAGTGGCACGACAATGGAGATAGGAGGCTGCTCCTGCAGTATCTGCTTGCGCGAGGTCTGCTTAAACTTTGCCACGATCATACCCCTGCACAGTGAGACTACCTGCTCAATAAAAAGCACAACAACAAACAACATCAGCACCACCGCCGCGATGCCGTACCCATCAACAATTATATCTCTAACCAAATTCATAGGTTGCAAAGATAGCAATTAATGGCGAAAAGATGAAACTATAGCGAGATTATTTTTTCGGTGCGACAATTCTTAAATTGCCCGCCAGACACTCTATCTGAAGCGGGAACTCCGCACTCGGCTGTCCGTCCATATCTGTAAGAGGCGAGAGTGGCGAAGTGATAGTCAATTTTGACGAGCGAATATGAACTATATCCTCATTCTCCCTACCCGCCACAAGCAGCTGTACAGCAGCCCATGCGCCATCAAAAGTACCACACTTACGCATTATCATAAGGTCCAACTGTCCATCCCTTATAGAGGCTGTTCGGGCTATAGGGAAACGACCCGCCGTCTCGCCATTAAAGACAAGGGTCATCATACTATCCACATCCAACTCTCCCCCATCGTGAACAATGTGGAGAGGTATAAACTCGCGATTATGAAGCTCCTTTGAGCCCTCAATAAGATATGCCGCCTTGCCAATGCGTCTTTTAATCTTCTCAGGCGTATGTTGAGATGTTGTAGTAAACATTCCAAAACTGAAGATATTGACAAAGTAGTACTCATTTACCCTACCCAAATCTACCCTCTGCTCAGTACCCTCAACAATCTGCCGAGCAGCCTTCAGCGGTCGCGAAGATACACCTATCGCCCCCGCAAAGTCGTTTGCCGTACCCGATGGTATAATACCGAGAGGATAGTCAAGACCCTTTGCGCGCATAGCATTGACAACATAGTTTATCGTGCCGTCACCACCACAAACAACCACAAGGTCAATATTCTCATCCTCCCCGTCAAATGGATTCTGCCCGAAGCGTAACATCTTAGGTATAGGCTCATAGCCCCCATCGACAAATATCTGCTCTAAAGCATCCATCTTACGGCGAATTTTTCCACGACCCGCCTGAACATTATATAACAACAACAATCTCTTGCCCATATCACTGTTGATTTGTCAGCGTAGAGAATATCCGATAACTCTCCCCCTCTGCAATTATAAAATAGACCTCCACACCCTCGTCCTTAAGAGCCGTAGCAAGCTCTACAGCACGCTGCGTTCCCATTGCCATAAACATCGTCGCCATAGCATCTGCCTCCACGCAGCGAGGAGCCACAACCGTAGCCGAAAGAAGTGTCGAAACAACCCCCTTTCCACTCCTTGGATTTATCGTGTGAACAATCTTATTACCCTCATTATCGGTGTAGTAACGGCGATAGTTTCCAGATGTTGCCAGTGCCTTATCGCTTAGTTCTATCACAGCCTGCTGATACTGACCCGGACTCTGATTACCCTCAAAAGGGGTATCCACGCCCACGCGCCATACACCACCCCTCGGACTCAATCCCGATGTGCGAATCTCTCCACCCACCTCGACAATATAGTCACAACATCCCAGCCCCTCAAGCCTATCGGCAAGAAGGTCTACCGTATAGCCTTTCGCAAGAGAGTTGAGGTCCAGCTGCAGACGATTGTCGCTCTTGACTATACGACTACCCACTACACTAAACTTCTCAAAGCCAACAAACTGCAGTAGTGAGTCTACATTAGGATGTTCTATTTTCTGCTTTTTTGCAAAACCGTAGGCATCTGTAAGTGGCTTTACTGTAATATCATAATAACCTTCACTCAGACGATACATACGCGCTGCAACAGCGATATTTCTAATCAGATGGATATCTAAAGTATCGCACTGCCCTGCATTAATTTTACTTATCAGAGAGTTAGGATTAAATATTGACATTGAGGACTTTGCAAGAGTATCAACAGCCATTGCCTCGGCATATATCTCCGACTGTGACAACTCAGTTTTCGCCACAATACGAAATGTTGTACCAAGCATATACCCCTCCACAGTAACATACTGGTTTCTTGTAGCACATCCTACAGCAAGTAGCGCAAACAGCAGTGTTGCAAATATCGCATTTATAAGCCTCTTCATCTTTGCACAAATTCCAACACGCAAAGTTATAAATTTTTGACTAAAAACGCAAATTGATAGATTTGACACTCCGCCTTAACACCAATATTAAAAAAAGAGGCGTAAATTTTGCTGTTTTTATTTCTAAATCAAGAAATTATCTCTATCTTTGCACCGCTTTAACGCTATTCCGGTAAGGGGGATGCGGATGAAGTATTTAATTAATTTACAAACTTCTAAAATTTTTTCATTATGGCTTATTTAACAGCAGAGAAAAAGGAGGAGATTTTCGGTCAGTACGGCAAGTCTAACAAGGACACTGGTTCACCAGAGAGCCAGATTGCACTGTTTTCGTACCGTATCAGCCACCTTACAGAGCACCTTAAGAGCAACCGTCACGACTTCGGTACCCAGCGAGCACTTCTTCGCTTGGTAGGTAAGCGTCGTCAGCTGCTCGAGTACTTGAAGGAGGTTGATATCGAGCGTTACCGCGCAATCATTAAGACCCTCAACCTTCGTAAGTAGTATGAGGAAGAGAATGGAGGCAGCCGCTGTGTTGCCTTCATTTTCTTTGTTTGCAATTATTTTATTGGACGAATTATATTAGACGAATTATGGAAAACAAGTTGTACAACGCTGTACAGAAGTTCATCCCACTGGAGGGTGGACGCGAGATTATGATTGAGACCGGTAAGTTAGCAAAGCAGGCTGACGGCTCAGTTGTTGTTAAACAGGGCGATACGATGTTGCTCGCCACTGTAGTTGCCGCAAAGGATGCAAAAGAGGGAACAGACTTTATGCCTTTGCAGGTTGAGTATAAGGAGAAGTTTGCCGCTGCGGGTCGTATCCCAGGTGGCTTTATGAAGCGTGAGGGTAAGGCTTCAGACAACGAGATTCTCGTTGCTCGTCTTATCGACCGCGCACTGCGCCCACTCTTCCCTGCAGACTATCACGCCGAGGTTTTTGTTACCGTAAACCTTATCTCGGCAGACAAAGATATTCAGGCTGATGCGCTTGCAGGTCTTGCAGCTTCAGCAGCTCTTGCAGTCTCTGACATCCCATTCGGAGGCCCAATTTCAGAGGTGCGCGTAGCTCGCATCGGTGGTCAGTACTGCATCAACCCAACATTCTCACAGATGGCAGACTGCGACCTTGACCTTATCGTTGCAGGTACTATCGACAACATCCTTATGGTTGAGGGTGAGATGAACGAGGTTAGCGAGGAGGTTATGCTCGGCGCTATTAAGTATGCTCACGAGGCTATCAAGACTCACTGCGCTGCTCAGATTGAGCTTTCAAAGGAGCTTGGTAAGGATATCAAGCGTGAGTACTGCCACGAGACAAATGACGAGGAGCTTCGCCAGACAATTATCTCAGAGCTCTACGACCGCGCTTACGCTATCGCTACAAGCGGTACTATGAAGCACGAGCGTAGCGAGGCTTTTGAGGCTCTTGAGGCAGAGTTCGCTTCTCGCTATACAGAGGAGGAGCTTGAGGAGAAGGCTCCACTTATCCACAAGTACTTCCACGATGATGTACAGAAGATGGCTATGCGTAATATGATTCTTGACGAGGGCAAGCGTCTTGACGGTCGTCGTACTGACGAGATTCGCCCTATCTGGTGCGAGACAAACTACCTGCCTTGCGCTCACGGATCTGCAATCTTCACTCGTGGTGAGACTCAGTCACTCTCTACAGTTACTCTGGGCACAAAGCTTGACGAGAAGATGTACGACGAGGTACTTATTCAGGGTTCAGAGCAGTTTACACTCCACTATAACTTCCCTCCATTCTCAACTGGCGAGGCTCGCCCATCTCGTGGTGTTAGCCGTCGTGAGATTGGTCACGGTAACCTCGCTTGGCGTGCGCTTAAGCCTATGGTACCAGTGGGCGAGGAGAATCCATACACTGTTCGCGTAGTATCAGATATCCTTGAGTCTAACGGCTCATCATCTATGGCTACTGTTTGCGCAGGCTGTATGGCACTTATGGATGCTGGTGTAAAGCTCCGCAAGCCAGTATCTGGTATCGCTATGGGTCTTATCTCTGACAGCGCAACTGGCCGTTGGGCAGTGCTTTCAGATATCCTCGGCGATGAGGACCACCTCGGCGATATGGACTTCAAGGTTACAGGTACTCGCGATGGTATCACTGCAACACAGATGGATATCAAGGTTGATGGCCTTAGCTATGAGGTTCTTGCAAAAGCTCTTGAGCAGGCTCGTCAGGGTCGTATGCACATCCTTGATAAGATTTGCGAGACTATCTCTGAGCCACGCGAGGACTACAAGCCATTCGTTCCACGCATTGAGCAGATTCTTATTGACAAGGACTTCATCGGTGCAGTTATCGGTCCTGGTGGTAAGGTAATTCAGGAGATTCAGAAGACTACAGGCACAACAATCACAATTACCGAGACCGACAAGAACGGTGTTGTAGATGTGTTTGGTCCAGATAAGGCATCTATTGACGCAGCTATGTCACGCATTAAGGGTATCGTTGCTGTTCCAGAGGTTGGCGAGCAGTACCACGGTACTATTAAGAGCATCGTTGCTTTCGGTGCCTTCGTAGAGATTCTTCCAGGCAAGGAGGCTCTGCTCCACATCTCGGAGATTGACTACCGTCGCTTTGAGACTATGGAGGAGACCGGCCTTAAGGAGGGCGACCAGATTGATGTTAAGCTTATCGGCCTTGACTCAAAGACAGGCAAGCTTAAGCTCTCACACAAGGCACTTCTTCCAAAGCCAGAGGGCTGGGTAGAGCCAGAGCGTAAGCCTCGCACAGAGCGTCCAGAGCGCAAGGGTGATGGCGAGCGTCGCGACCGCCGTCCACGCAAGTAAATAGCAAAATACCACCTTCGGGTGGTATTTTTTTAGCCGTTAGCTCGCCTTTGGCACCCCGACCCTGCTCTGACGACAAAATGCGGTGCTAAAAGTAGTGAAAATAAGGAGGTTAATGAGTTTAGGGAGAAAATCACTAAATTCCCTAATCTCCTTAAATTCTTTATTATAGAAAGACTTCGTCTGTTAGTGTTTATTCGGATTTAGGTTGCTGCCGTAAGGCAGTGAAAGAGAAAATATCCACCAAAGGTCAAGCTCGCTTGAAACCAAAGGTGGATATTTACTATTTCAATGACTCGCAGAGTTACCCTAAATCCGCATCAAAGATAAGCGAAACAAGGTTTCGCCTAAAGTCTTTTGGGTCACTTTTCTTCAGAAAAGGGACGGTACACGCTTTCTGCGTCAGCCACTACAGCCAGTCGGATGCGTTATAGGTGCTCTTTGGGGCGTTATGGACATTCTCAAAGTACTTGAATCCTGTGAGGGCTTCAAGGTCGGATATAGACATCATATCAGCCGCTTGTGGTTTATGTCCTTTAGCCATTGTGTGGCAGATAGTAAATGCTGCGCACTGGAGTTCTGCTGCCGAGCAATCCTGTACTCGCTTGCCTGTACTGCCCTTCTTTGTGCGGAGCAGGGCGTAGTAGAACATAGTCGGACAGCTCACATCGCTTCGGCCTCCGAAGGATATAGTCTTTGGGGATGCTGATGCGCCATTGCGTGAGAAGGAGTCAAAGTAGCAACCAACAACAACATAGAGCGTGTCAGAGCATACTAGTCCGTCAATATGGTCCTCAAGATTGTTCCACGCGCCACCGCCAGTGTTGAATGTTGAGGAGTACTGCGGAGCGATATTGGTGTAGTAGAACACCTGACGGTTTGTTGCTGCCGAGCAGAGTCGCTCTGCGCTGCCGAGCATATGGCCTTTGTTGCAGCCGCCACCAGTGCTCTTGCTGTTATACTGCACCGAAGATGGAATCTTTGGGTCTTTGCCATAGGCATCTGTGCGGTCTGTATTCTTCGCCTCATACATCGCGTGACGCGGTGCTGCTACCCAGAGTGGGCAGTGATGCTTACCGCTGTAGCAGACAGTATAGTTACGCGCCGAAGCTGTGCGCTGAGCATTCTTCTCGTTACCAGCACAGAGGTGGTGCGCAAAGTAGATATCCTTGTCACTGTCGTGCACTCCGTCCCTATTTGCATCGGCAATCACCGGCAGCTCCGCCCAGTCATATCGAGCCGTAGATGGCTGTGGGTCGGGCGTTGGGTCAGGTGTTGGGTCGGGCTCGGGCGTTGGGTCTGGGTCGGGTGTTGGGTCTGGAAGCACCTCTCCACTACCGCTACCGCCATAGGTTATTGTGACAGTACTGATACGCATACACGCGCCTGAGCGGATATAGAATGAGGTCAAGTTAAGGTCCGCAAGGTCTACCGTTACACTCTTGCCGCTAACCTTAACGCTCTTAACCTTGCCCGAGGCAGAGGTTGAGCCAGCAGCGGTGCAGATATATAGTTCGTCCGAGTAGCTCTCTGTAAGGGTTAGCGAGAGAGTATGCACAGCGCCACTAAATGTCGGCGTGCCGATATATGCCACCTTGCCGTCGTTAATCTGTATCGCCTCATCATTGTGGTTATAGGCGCAGATGGTCCAGCTTCCGTAGCTATTTTTGTATGTCTTTGGACTCTTGTAGCCCGCAATAATACTCTTGCACTCAGCATATGTGAGGGTTGCCGTTACAGGTGCTGCGGCTGTAAGAGACTTACGATATTCGGCCTTGCTAAGGTCAATATTTACATCGTAATAGCGGTTGCGCTCGGCTGTGCGGGCGTAGTTATAGCTGTATATAGCCTCATTGGTAGTCACCGTAAGAGTTCCTGAGTAGTCGCCTGCCGCAACAACCATATATAGTGGCGTAGCACTCTGTGAAGATGTTGTCACAGAGTATGGGTTCTGAAGAGTTGTGGTAACAGAGTAGTCGCTTAAACCCTTGAGAGCGAGCGAATTATCTGTAATATCGCACTTTCCACTACCAGAGATAGGTCTCTTTGTGGCATAGCGCACAGAGACAACTCTCTCATTGGCATAACTACCCGATGCGTAAACATTAAAGTTCAACACTGCACCCATAGGCTGGAAGAGCAGTGTATTATCAGTGCCTAACGCGAAAGGTTTTGCCACCATAGGCATTGCGTCGGTTGGGAAGTCGCCCGCGCACTCAACACTCTGAGTCGCGGGGATGGTAAGGCTTACACTCTGCGCATTGCTATTGGCAGCAGAATATGGCAGATAGGCATAGAGCGTGTTCTCAGGAGTATACTCCACATTCTCTGTAGTACAATAGGCGCGACCATCGCTAATGTCCACTGTTGCCTCAACATTTGTCGCAGGGGTAGCAGTGTTGATAAACAGACCAATGCTCTCGCCACCCTGCCACTGATACTTGTTGTCGTCAAAAGATATACGACTCTGCTCAAACTCCAGTGGCAGATTAATAGCTGTGTTAGTATCTAACTCAGCCCCACTATCTTGCGTTTTGTCACAAGAGAGCGCAAAAATCGAGAGTAGTAGTATTAGCAAACCCTTCATCGCTTAGGAAATTGAAAAATTATTGACAGAAATATCATTACCCCGACAAGGAACGGGTAGTATAGGTGTGGAATAATCTCCACAGGACTAATCTTAGCCAGTCCCGCCGCCATAAGCAGCTGTGCACCATAAGGGAGATATCCCTGCACAACGCACGAAGCTGTATCAAGTAGCGAGGCACTCTTACGCGCAGGTATAGAGTACTTTGTAGCTAAATCACGCGCAATAGGGCCTACAGTAAGGATTGCAATGGTGTTATTGGCCGTGCAAAAGTTTGTAAGCGCAGTAAGGGTAGCCACCACAGCCTCCGCACCACGACGAGAATTTACCCTGCGCGTCAGTCGCTCTATAAGATAGTCAAAACCACCCAACTGCTTCACAACAGCCATAACTCCACCCGCAAGCAGCGTTACCAGAATAAGCTCAACCATAGAGCCTAATCCCTCGCCCGCCGCAGTAAAGAGGTGTAGAGGTGTAAAAGCACCGCAAGCAAGACCTATGACATCTGTAACTATCGTACCTACGATAAGCACCATCAGCACATTCATACCACAGAGCGCAAGAATAATAACAAGAAGATAAGGCAGGGCCTTAAACCACTCCACACTCTGTTGCATATCAACAACCTCAGCCGCCTGATTACCAAATAGATAGAGAAGTAGCGTAGCAATAGCCGCAGGCAGGACAATCATAAAGTTTGTCCTAAACTTATCCTTCATCCGACAGCCTTGACTCTGCGTAGCGGCGATAGTTGTATCAGAGATAAACGACAGATTATCGCCAAAGAATGCTCCACCCACAACAATAGCTACCAACCACGCCGTATCACAACCAATCTGCGCCGAAAGTGCCGTAACCACAGGTGTCAGAGCGACAATAGTTCCGACTGATGTACCAATAGCCATAGATATAAAGCAGGCTGCAACAAATATTCCTGCCGGCAGAAACTGACTCGGCACAGCCTTAAGAGTAAGTGCTACCGTCGCATCTACCGCACCCATAGCCTTTGCCGAAGAGGCGAAGATACCCGCAAGGCAGAATATCCAAATCATATACATAATATCTGGATTGGCCGCACCACGCGAGAAGATACCAATCCTCTCTTGGAAATTATGCCCACGCAGTAGCCAAATGCCATATATCGCCGCCACAACAAAGGCCACAGCTATCGGCACACGATAGAAATCACCCGCCAACAGCGCACCCGTAAGGTAGACCACAAGCAACAAAACAACTGGCGACAAGGCCACCAATCCACGAAAATTTGTCATACACTCTTCTTTGGCACAAAGATACAAAATTTTCTGGAAAGAGATTTAAGGAGATTAAGGAACTTAACGAGTTTAAGGATGTTTTATAAAATTCTACTCATACTCCCTAACTTCATTAAATTCATTAAATTCTCTGCTTGTCGTTCGTTACAACGCTCGGCACAGAAAACAGCGAAGGGCTGTACTTATCCTACTGCCCTTTGCTGGAGTTTGAGTTAGCGGCAGGAAATACCGCACAACATCTGATAAAAACTAATTTTAAGTGTGGATTTACAACGCTCGGCCCAGAAAACAGCGAAGGGCTGTACTTGTGGTACTGCCCTTTGCTGGTTTATGGGTTAGCGGAAGTAAATACCGCTTAAAATTAGTTTTTAAGGTACATAGTTGAAGTAAGCATTATCCTTCAAATGAACCTCCTTAGACTGGTGTCCACCATAGATGTACTCTGAGAAGTTGCTCTCGTCGAGCTTAACACCGTTTACAGAGCCACCGACAGCAGCAGCCTCAAGAACAAGCGCGTGCTCAAGGGTACAAGCTGTACCGATTGAAGAAGCGTGCTGTGTACCGAGGATAGCACCGATAGTTGACTCTGGGTGAGTAGACTGGCTGCTTACTGCTCCACCGTTGATGTCAGCCTTAAGCTCACCGTAAATCATAGAACCGCAAACACCACCTACATGAGCAACAACGGTCTCTGGGTTATCAGTGAGGAAGGTTACAGTACCAACATTTGAGCTACCGTTGAGGTAGAACACATAGTCAGCTGTATAACGGTTAGATGCCATCTTACCCATCACACCACCGAGGAATGCCTCTGAAGATGCCTTGTTACACTTCAGTGTCACATTACCCATGTTAGAGCATGAGTTGTAGTGAGGGTTGTAAGCATTTGCACCAGCACTTGCAACAGCACCACCTACGCAGATACCGCAGTTATCAGCATAGCGCATAGAGCCCTCGTCAAGCTGAGTATTTGGAGTATCGCACTCTACATAGATATCACCCTGGTTGATAAGGAATGTGTTCTCGCAACCTACAGCGATGTTACACTGTGTGAAGCAGAGCAGACCACCAACGCAGAAGTAGTCGATAGCATTTGTTGTACCAGAAATCTCGGTAGTCCAGTTCTTGTTAGAGTACTCGCCTGTGATGAATGGGTCGTAGTGTACAGCGTAAACTGTAATATCGCCCTCATTTGTCAGACGGGTAAGGTTAGCCCACTGTGTACGACCTACACCACCAGAGAGTGCGAAGGTGTGTACTACTGCAGGATCTCCTGGCTCACCTACATAGATGTTACCATAGTTAGTACAGTTGTTGATGTTACCAAACACATTAGTAATGTTGGTATCAACACGGTTTGTAGCATAACCAGCGATAGCACCGATATAGAATGTACCGATATGACGCTCAACATCCTTATCAACAACAATCTCACCGTAGTTCTGGCAGTTTGTAACCTCATAACCTGCTGCACGACCGATAAATCCACCGATAGTGGTATAGCGGTAGTATGCGTGAGTCATCTTTGATGTTGAACCAACAGGGAACTCTGACTGAGATACATTGTAGATGTGAATCTTACCATAGTTCTTACAGCCAGACATATGAGAGATAGCATCAAGGTCAGTTGGAGCACCAGAAGCCTCACCGATGAATGCGCCGATATAGATGTTATCGTTTGAGTGC
>SUZS01000011.1 GCA_015059785.1 Rikenellaceae bacterium | reverse complement strand
GAACTCAAACTTTGCAGATGTGTTGTCTTCCATACTTCAAAGGTAAGGTCTTTTGATACACAAACCTACCTTCAAGTATATGTTTATGTCACATTATGCCACGGAAGTTTGCAAGTGTCCCCAAAAATACCTTTCTTTAAGTTGAAAACACTTGTTAACGATGCTGTATCTTTGACCAAATAAGAATTGAAACTATGCGAAAAGTTATAGAACTACTATTAAATATAAATTTTTGGACTATAGTAGGTGTGATAGTTAGTATCGCGACAGTAGCAGTCGTAATTAAACAACATCGACATATAGATGTAGTGTTGTCATTGCATGCTCAAAAAGATACAGAAATAGCTGCAAATCAGCAGTTGTGTTTTGTGCTTTTAGCAACAGATAAAGTTCCTAAAACGGTGCAAAAAGTGAAATTTCCCGTTCCGATTGGTTTTTATAATCCGAATAAAGAGGCAATAAATATGGAGGTTAGTATAAAAACAACAGACTTGGGGTGCTCGCTTGCTTTTGGCGAATATATGCCACTAAAAGTATTGAGGAATAGTGGAAGTAAAATAGATGCTTATTTTTTATATGAAATGGCACAACTGCGACGAAGTGATTCTATTGATTCTCAAGTATATATATTATGGAGTTATGAGAATATGTCTAATCAAGCCTCTGCAAGGATGAATATTAAATGTTTTACTGATGTGAAAAAGTGGTTAGATTCTAATGAGCTCAAAGATATGTCTGTAGTATATGTGCCTGATTTTGAAAATTCAACATCGGAGGAATTTTTGTATAAGATTTTAGATCCAAAGATGCTTAATGAGTTAGTAGAACAATATAATTTATAACAATAGCGAGAGTCGTGAGCCCTCGCTATTTTCATTCTACTCATGGTGGTAATTACTCAAACCTATACTCCTCTGCGTTGCGGAAGCCGAGGAGGAGTTCGCGGATTTTGAGGCGTTTTTTGCCGGCGATTTGGATGTCGTCAATATATACAATGCCGTCTGCGCAGGACACGCCCATATACTTTTTGCCGTCGGTAACTACACAACCACTCTCTGTAATGCCATTTTTAGGCTCAAAGTGTACCTCAAAAATCTTTGCGCTACCCGCCTCTGCGCCATCTTTAGTAAGCCTACTCCACGCTGCAGGGTATGGAGACAGTCCGCGCACGAAGTTTACGATATCAGCTCCGTTCTTGCTCCAATCTATAAGGCAATCATCCTTAAAAATCTTTGGCGCTGGGCGAAGGTTTTCATCGCTCTGTGGCTGCTCTATTGGTGTGATATTACCCTCGGCAATGCGGTTTACGCTATCTATAACAAGGTCTGCGCCAACGGTCATCAGTCGGTCGTAAAGAGAGCCAACGGTATCATTATCAGCAATTTGCTCGCGCACCTGCCCTATTATTGCACCCTTGTCAATCTCGTGGTTGAGCAAAAATGTTGTAACGCCCGTCTCTGTATCGCCATTGATAATCGCCCAGTTTATTGGCGCAGCACCGCGATACTGTGGCAGTAGTGATGCGTGGAGGTTAAATGTTCCGAAGCGAGGCATTGCCCACACGACCTCTGGGAGCATACGGAAGGCAATAACGATACCCAAGTCTGGCTTCAGCTCTCTGAGAGCAGCTAAAAACTCCTCGTCGCGCAGCTTCTCTGGCTGTAGGATGGTCTGTATGCCCAACTGGCGAGCAGCAACCTTGACATCACATTCGTGCACCTTCAGTCCGCGACCCGCCTGTCGGTCTGGAGTTGTAACAACGCCAACGACATTATATCCACCCTCTACAAGGGCCTTAAGTGAGGGTACAGCGAACTCTGGCGTACCCATAAAAACGATACGAATATCCTTTGGATTCATACTACTTCTTATTAATTTTATCCTGCCACTTTTGTGGTAACTTCGCCACAACCCAATCTTTGCAGAGCTTATACTTGCCCAAATACCAGTCAAAGTCAAGCAGTGCGGAGTCGTTTGTAGCCTTATTTGTAAGGTATACTGCGAGTGGGAACAACACGATAGATGAAATCCACATACCGAGAAGTGAACTCCAAGTACCCTCCTTAGCCATCTTCTCGCCCGACATACTGATGATGTAGTAGATAACAAAGAAGATTACCGATATAACAATAGGCGTACCCAATCCTCCCTTGCGGATAATTGCACCTAATGGCGCGCCGACAAGGAAGAAGATGAATATAGATACTGGCAGAGCAAGCTTACGGTGCCACTCGTTCTTGTTGCGGTAGAGTTGGTTTAGAGCCTCCTTGGAGGTAGACTCATCAAAGGAGAAACTATTGCGAGCCGAGATTGCACTCTGACGAGCATTTGAGTATACCTTCTGCTTCTGGCGCGTTGAGAGTGTCGGCACAGAATCAAGTAGATACTTTGCATACACCTTCTCCGAGCGGTCTATAATGATGCTATCTGGAGGAGAAATGGCATCTGGGTCCTTAATAAAAATCTGGTCGCGCAGCAGAGGGTTGTAAGCCATTGTTGTAGTGCGATTTACAGCCATCTCTAACGAGTCAATATTATGCTGCAACTCATTGATATTCAAAGTCTGGCTACTACCGCTAAAGAGATTTTCGTCTGAACGCTCAAAGTCAAAACCAGTCATTGGAATCTGTCCATCTTGACGCTCGAAAGTATGTCGTCGCAGTGAGCTCTTTGTGTACCACTGGCTACCACGAGTGTGCTCGTATGTAGAACCGTTAAAGAGTGTTACAAGCAGGTATCGCTTATCCTCACTCAGGCGGATATATCCCGAGTCGGCAATAGTCGTTGTCATATTTCCACCTGAAGAGCGGTTGTCATATATCAGCACGCCCGTAAGGAGCTTTGACTCTGGATTTTGATGCTCCACACGAATACTCATATTGTCAATGCCATTAAAAAAGAGTCCATCTTGAAACTCCAGAGCCTGATTTTGACGCTGGATATCGTGGATAATGCTGAACATCTTTTTATTTGAGTACGGCGCTAAATTGTTGATAATAAAGAAACTACCGATAGATATCAGCAGTACGACAAAGACCAGTGGACGCACAATCTTCAGCAGTGACATACCCGCAGACTTCATTGCCAGCAGCTCGTAGTTCTCGCCCAGATTTCCCATTGTCATAATCGTAGCGAGTAGTACGGCAAGCGGTAGACCCATCTGAATCATATTTACCGTTGCGTACATAATCAACTCTATGATTACGGCGGCATCCAATCCCTTGCCTACCAAATCGTCAATATATCGCCACACGAAGTTCATCATCAAGATGAAGATAACGATAAAGAATGTGGCGAACATCGGACCGATGTAGGACTTTAGTATCAGTTTGTATATTGTCTTCATTATCTATTTACAGCTCTTTTCGGGTGCAAAGATAATAGTTTTACTATTATCAACGCTAAAGTTAGCACAAATATTATTGCTGGTCCTGAAGGAACCTCAAAATAGTAGCTTACAATAATGCCAATTAATGCCCCTATAGCGGCAACGATTGATGAGTATATGGCAATCTTGTCGTACTGCTTAGTGATACTATTTACAATCACTACGGGCATAGTCATCAGTGAGACAAGTAGTACAATGCCCATAACTCTGATTGATAGCACTATAGTAACAGCTGTAACGACCGACATTATATATCCTATAAGTGTTGTTTTGACACCTGCAGCACTGGCAAAATCGCGGTCAAAAGCCATATACATTATTGGCTTGAGCCAAATAATAGCACCGACTATGAGCAGTAGTGTTAATATACCCAGCGCAATAACATCACTATTTGTCACCGAGATGATATTTCCAAAGAGGAAACTGGATAAATCTCCAGATGTGTAGCCAGGACGAAGGCTCATAAAGAGCGCTCCCATAGCCATACCTACACCCCACATAAGGCCTATGGCCGAATCTTCGCGGATTTTGGTCTTGTTGGCGGCATATTCAATACCCAAAGCCGAGAGTACCGCGAAAATTGTCGCACCGAGAATTGGGTTTGCTCCCAAGTAGAAAGCAATGCCCAGACCGCCAAAAGAGGCGTGAGTAATACCTCCGCATAGGAAAACCATTCTGCGAGCAACGATATAAGTGCCTATAATGCCGCAAGTTATGCCCGATAGTATGCAGGCAATAACGGCATTGGCAAGATAGTGGTACTCAAATATGTCAGCAAAAAAATCCATAATTCAAACGACAAAAATACACTTTTTTTGCGGGATTACACTACATAAACAGCCTTTTTTTGTATCTTCGCACAATAATTGGTACAAAATGAGTAAAAAGGTTAATTTTCATACCCTTGGTTGTAAGCTCAACTTCTCGGAGAGTTCTACTATTGCGCGTCAGTTTGAGAGCGGTGGTTTTGAGCGAGTATCCCCTACTGAGCCTGCAGATATCTGCATTATCAATAGCTGTTCCGTTACTGAGCACGCTGATAAAAAGTGTCGTAATATCATCCGTAAATTACACCGCAGAAATCCTAACGCTATAATAGCTGTTACGGGGTGTTATGCTCAGCTTAAGCCATACGAAATTGCGGCTATTGAGGGTGTAGATATTGTGTTGAGTAACAATAATAAAGGCGAAACATATCAACGAGTACTTGAACTTACGGCAAAGGGTAAAACTGAGGTCTATAGTTGTGAGACAGATCAGATAACAAACTTCTTTGCAGCCTTTTCAAGTGGTGATAGAACAAGGGCATTTCTTAAGGTGCAGGATGGGTGTGATTACTGCTGCTCTTACTGTACTATTCACAATGCTCGCGGAAGTAGTCGCAATATCCCTATTGCAGATGTTGTAGCTCAAGCGGAGGCGATTGTTGCTGCTGGACAGAAAGAGATTGTTATCACTGGCGTAAATACTGGAGATTTTGGTCGTACTACGGGCGAGAGTTTTGCCGACTTGCTGCGTGCTTTGGACAAGGTGGAGGGTGTAGAGCGATATCGTATTTCTTCAATAGAGCCGAACTTGCTAACAGACGAGATAATAGATATTTGCGCGCGGTCATCTAAATTTCAACATCACTTCCATATTCCCATTCAGTGTGGCTCAAATAAGATACTCGCGCTGATGCGTCGTAGGTATACTGTTGAGAAGTTTGCCGACCGTATTGCAGCGGTCAAACGAGCTATGCCAGACGCCTTTATCGGTATTGATGTGATAACTGGTTTTCCTGGAGAGACAGATGAGGATTTTGCCTCATCGCGTGAGTTTTTGGCAAGTATAGAGCCCGCCTTTCTGCATATCTTCCCATTCTCGGAGCGAGCCAATACCCCTGCGGTAGATTTGCCGAATAAGGTGCAGTCTTCTGTATCTACTGCCCGTGTGAAGGAGCTTGAGGCGTTGAGTGATGCTTTGCACTATAAATTCTGTTCAGCGGCAGTGGGTAGTGTGGCCTCTGTGCTGTTTGAAAGCACTGAAAGGGGTGGTTTTATGACTGGATTTACTGGTAACTACATCAAGGTTAAGGTCCCTTATAACCGCAAGTATATCAATCAGATAGTGAATGTTAAGTTGTTGGAGATTGAATCTAATTGCGATGTTGTTGGACAAATTGTAGAATAATTACAAAATTATTATTATATTTGCGTAATTGAGACACTATTATTTGTTATGAAAGGCATAGGTAGTAGAGTTACGATTGGTTTTTTGAGTATCGTTTTGTTGCTCTTTGCGTCTGGTATTATTTCGCTGTTCGAGTTGAGCAACTTGAGTAATGATACGGAGACTATTCTTTCTGCTTCTCGTCGTAATCTGGAGTTGGCAAAGGATATGCTTGGTTATGCGCACGAGCATAGTCAGGCAACAATTCGTGTTGCATTGTTTGACGAGAGCGAGCAGAGGGATGTCTGTCGCCGTACGATGAGCGATTTGGAGGGTAAGCTCGCAGCTGCGCGTAGCGAGGCGGTAGATGCTTCACGCCTTGACTCGCTCTCTATTTGTGTGTCACGATTGAGAGAGGTCTCAGAGAGCTATCTGTTTAGCCCAAAGATGGTTGTGGTTGATACACTTATGGTTAATACAACAGTTACCGCTCCTAACATGGTGGCAGTAAGTGGCAAGAGGTGGTATGATGAGCAGTATAAGGTTGTCTACGATGATATGTTAGACCATATTCAGAGCTTTATGACCCATACGCATAGCTCTTTAGCTCCTCGTGCAGAGCAGCTCAATAAGAATGCCTATCGCTCTGTAGCACCGGTGCTTATCTCGCTTGTGGTAATGATTGCCATAGTGCTGATGTTCTACTATTTTATAAGAATCTACTGCGTTGCACCTATCGTAAGGATGAATCGCGCGTTGAGTGACTTTTTAACTTATCGTCTGCCGTTTAATGTTAAGGCGGATTTGAGAGATGAATTTAAGGAACTTGCAGAGAATATTGAAAAGTTGATTGGTATCTCAAAGATGAATAAGAGGTAGTATGAGAGTTAGTGTTATATTGAGATATGTGGGCTCGGTGATGCTCTGTGTGTCGGCATTTATGTTGGTGTCGGCATTTATCTCATATATGAACAATGTGGACTCTGGCTTCTATCCCCTACTGCTCTCTGCGCTGCTGACATTCACTTTAGGAGCTTTCCCAATGCTATTTGTACCACGAGCGACATCTATCTCGAACAAGGAGGGCTTCTCTATTGTTGTAGGGTCGTGGGTGTTGGCAAGCGTTGTGGGAATGTTCCCTTATCTTATCTGGGGTGGGGAGTTTACCCTTATAAACGCTTGGTTTGAGAGCGTGTCTGGCTTTACGGCTACGGGAGCCACAATACTTAATGATATTGAACAACTGCCTCAGGGTTTGCTCTTCTATAGAACATCTACAAACTGGATTGGTGGCGTTGGTGTTGTAATGTTTTCGCTGGTTATTCTGCCATCGCTCGGTACAAGCCGTATGTCGCTGTCAAATGTTGAGCTCTCCTCGTTAGCAAAGGATAACTATAGATATCGTACACAAGTGATTGTCAGAATATTGCTTGTTGTATATGTGGGTCTAACAGTGGCAACTACATTGGCTCTTAAGGCGGCAGGCCTGCGTTGGTTTGATGCACTTAACCACGCTATGTCTGCGTGCGCAACGGCTGGATTTAGTACAAAGAATGCAAGTATTGCCTTCTATGACAATGTGGTTGTGGAGATGATATTGGCTGGCGCAATGCTTATCGCAAGTATCCACTTTGGCCTTATTTACGCAACATTTTTGGGCAAGAGTAACAATATCTTCCGCTCAGAGGTAGTCAGAACCTATCTGGCTATTGTTGTGCTCTCTACCCTATTTGTTACCGCAAATCTCTATGGAGCAGATATATTTCCTACGGTGTGGGAGTCACTCAGACACTCATATTTCCAAGTTGTCTCACTCATCACTTCAACGGGATATTCTACGGCAGATACAAATCTGTGGCCTCCATTTGCTATAATGGTGCTGATGTTTGTCTCAATAGTATGTGCGTGTGCCGGTTCTACATCGGGAGGTATGAAGATTGATAGAGTGCTTATCTTCTGCAAGATACTATGGGCGAGAATCCGTCGTCAGCAACATCCAAACGCTGTTATTCGTATTCGTGTGGATGGTGCGGCACAAGATACAGAGGTACTCAATAATGTTGTTGTTTTTATCGTTACTTATATAGCCTTGATACTCTTGGCGACATTTACCAATACCCTTTTTGGTCAGGATTTGATAACTGCATTCAGTTCGTCTGTGGCTTGTATTGGAAATGTAGGCCCAGGCTTTGGTGAGGTTGGCTCTATGGGTAACTATTCACAGATTCCAGCGATTCTAAAGCTGCAAGACTCATTTTTGATGCTTATGGGTCGATTGGAGATTTTTGGATTTATACAGTTGTTTTTCCTTAAATGGTGGAGATAATGAAGAGAAGATTTACTGCATTTTTGGTGTTGTGCCTTGTTGCGGGAGTGTCTGTGGCTGAGCAGGCTCTTGAGCAGCAGGTTGAGCGGCTACAGAGAAGTGTTGATTCGCTTAATGTGCTTATCAGTGAGGCACGAAATCGCTATGCTGTAGAGCCTGAGTCGCGTGAGCAGATTGCCAAGCAGCTTGTTAGTCTTGAGGCGGAGGCTCTTGCGATGAAGTGTAAGTATGATGGTGCGCTTAAAAGACTTACAGAGCGTGAGCAAAATCTATTTGCACAAAATAGTAGGCGTGCCAATGTAGCTTTAGAACAGAATGTTGTGGAGGATACCTCATCTGTTACTACATATCATCCAAAGCGAGCAAATCTGGTCTATAATGGCATTTTGGGCGATATGCTAACCGCATCAGACTTAAAACTTCTCAGGGCTAGTCAGCAGAGTGAGAGCGGTGTGGTGACAAAGATAAGAGAGTATCTGCGGTTGTACGACAAGATGGCTAATCTACAGCTTGAGTATGAGCGTGTAGATACGCAGATTGCGGCAGATAGTGTGCTATCGCTGCTTGATTCGGTGCGCGAAATTGCCAACTCTACGGCAGGCGTTATCTCTAATAGGTGGCACGATATTTTTGACAATAAAGTGTATGTATACAACCTTCTGATGGAGAAGAGTGGCAAGATGGATATCCTTTCGGCAGCAGAGCAGGAGTTGTCAAGCGCTCTGGTCTCTTGCGAGCAGAAGGCTGTAGAGTGTCAGTCAAAGGAGCTTGTTGAGTATTTCTATCGCAAGCGTGCTCTGTTGGATTATGAGGGTAAGGTGGCTGCGTCATTAGAACTTACCTCGGCTGTAGACTCACTTGCCCGTGCAAGTAGCCAGATGAAGCAGAGCAGCTATTGTCTGCCAAAGATTGCTGTTGTTCGCCGCGCATTTATCGACCACGAGCCTATAAAGGTTATTAAGCCAACGATTTACAACCCTAAGAACCCTATCCCGCATACGAAGATTTACGACTATGGAACAGTATACCGTGTGCGTATCGGTATATTTACAAAGCGTCCTAATCTTACAGCACTGCGAGGTGTTACCCCTCTCTCATATACTGATAAGTATCACGATGGTAAGTATGCCTATTTTGTTGGTGGATATCGTAGCGAAGAGGAGGCTAAAGAGGGTGCAGCATACCTTAAGAAGCTCGGTTTTCGCGACCCTCAGGTTGTGATGTGGATAGATGGAAAGTATATCTCAAACATTGCGGAGTGGAAGAGTAAGAATCTCGGATATAACCTTGAGATTACGGGTATCACTACCCTGCCAGATGATGTTAAGGCGCATATTGGCTTACGAAATGAGCAGGCGCGATTCTCAAGAGTAGGTACGGCGTTTATTGTTGGCACATTTGCCTCCAAGGAGGATGCTGAACTCGTTGCATCAGAGATAGTTGCGATGAATACCTCACTTAAAGTTGAGGTAAAATCGGTTAAGTAAAACCTTAAAACAGATATATTATGTGGTACATTATTTTGCTAATTTTGTTAGGTGTCCTGTTTTGTATTGCTGAGTTGCTGCTGCTACCGGGGCTCTCTATCGGAGCAATTCTGGCAGTGGCTTGCTATGGCGGTGCTGTGTGGTATGCCTTTGAGGCGTTGGGAACTACAGCTGGCGTAGTTACAATAGTTGTGGTGGTTGTAGCCTCGCTTATCTCTGTAGTCTTTTCGCTCAGAGCAAAGACTTGGCGCTATTTTACCCTCAAGCAGCAGATAGACTCTACGAGTATGCCTAAGCCTGAGACAGAGGTGGCTGTTGGTGCTGTGGGTACGACTATCTCTCGCCTATCGCCTATGGGTAAGGTGAATATTGGCGGCAAGGTCTATGAAGCTAAGTCTGTAGATGTTTTTATTGACCAGCGTGAGCAGATTGAGGTTGTTGGTTTTGAGAATTTTAATGTGATAGTTAGAAAAATAAGCTAAAACTCTGCCAATAAATCTCTTGGGGACAAAGATTTGCGGGTGTCGTCTTTGATAGTGATTTTTTAACCTAACTAATTAAATTTTATGAAAAAACTATTTTTATTACTCTCTGCTCTGTTTATCTCAGTGGTGGCTATTGCACAGCCTAAGGCCGACCAGAGAGCTATTGTAGAGGCTGGCAATGCTCGTTTTACGGTGCTCACTCCTCAGCTTATCCGCATGGAGTGGAGCGAGAATGGTACTTTTGAGGACCGAGCTACCCTTACGGTAGTAAATCGCCAGACAGAGGTGCCTCAGTTCAAGGTTGCTAATAGTCGCAACAAGGTTGTTATTCGCACCTCTGCACTAACACTCACATATCGCAAGGGTGAAAAATTCTCTGCAAACAATCTCTCGGCAGAGTTTATGCTGGGCGATAAAAAGGTCGTATGGCATTATGGCGACAAGGATTCGCTTAACCTTATGGGTACAACGCGTACGCTGGATAAGGCAGATGGTTGGAACCTTAATCCAAAGGACCCTATGGAGCCTGGAGTGATATCAAGGGCTGGTTGGAGCGTTATAGATGATAGTACTCGTCACCTCTTTGTCGATACTCCATCACACTGGCAGAAGTGGGTTGAGTGCCGTCCAGAGGGCGATTATCAGGATTTATACCTCTTTGCTTACGGCCACGACTATATGCAGGCAGTTAAGGACTATATAGCTATCGCGGGTCGTATTCCGTTGCCACCAAAGTATGCTTTTGGATATTGGTGGAGCAGATATTGGCAGTACTCAGACAATGAGTTGCGCGACCTTATTGGTAAGATGCGTAGCCTTGATATTCCAGTTGATGTGCTGATTATTGATATGGACTGGCATGAGACTTGGGGTCTGCGTCGTATTGGTGCAAAGAAGGATGAGTATGGCCAGCGTGTAGGTTGGACGGGCTACACTTGGAAGGAGCAGCTATTCCCTTCGCCCGCAAACTTCTTTGAGTGGTGTCGCAGCGAGAACCTTAAGACTGCGCTAAATCTCCACCCAGCTTCGGGTATTCAGCCATTTGAGGAGCCTTATGAGCGATTTACAGAGGCATATGGTTGGACAGAGAAGGGTAAGAGTGTGCCGTTTAAGATTGATGAGCAGAAGTGGGCAGATGCCTATTTTGATACTGTGCTGTCGCCTTTTGAGAAGATTGGCGTTGACTTCTGGTGGCTTGACTGGCAGCAGTGGAGGACGAGCAAGTATACAAAGGATTTGAGCAATACATTCTGGCTCAACTATACCTTTAATAGACACGCGGAAGAGCGTGGAGATGAGCGACCTATGATTTACCACCGCTGGGGAGGTCTTGGTTCACATCGCTATCAGGTGGGCTTCTCTGGAGATATTCTAATTAATTGGGAGTCTCTCGGCTTTCTGCCGTGGTTTACAAGCACAGCCTCCAATGTAGGATATGGATATTGGGGTCACGATATTGGCGGTCACACCTTCAAGATTCGTAGTTCACAGACCGACCCAGAGTTATATTTGCGTTGGTTACAGTATGGAGTCTTCACCCCTATCTTCAAGACTCACTGCACGAAGAATAGTAATATTGAGCGTCGTATATGGCAGTTCCCAGACCATATGTTCTATATGCGCGATGCTATCAGACTACGCTATACTCTTGCTCCTTATATATACAATGCAGCGCGTCAGACTTATGATACGGGTATATCAATGTGCCGTCCTATGTACTACTACTATCCAGAGTGCGATGAGGCGTACGATATGAAGGAGCAGCATATGTTTGGCGATGATTTGCTTGTAACAGCTGTTGTAAAACCTGTGGATAAGGCTACAGGTATTGCAGAGCGAACTATTTGGTTCCCAGAGGGCCTGTGGTACGATATGGTCAGTGGAGAGCTTATTGAGGGTAATAAGACTCTGTCGCTTGGTTATACAATTGCTGAGAATCCGTACTATGCGCGTGCTGGTGCAATTATCCCGATGAATCCTCAGAGCGTGAAGAGTCTGCAGGAGCAGTGTAACACCCTTGTGCTTACATTTATCCCTGGTGCAGATGGTAGTCTGTCGCTCTATGAGGATGATGGACTATCAAAGAACTATGCGGAGCAATATGCTACTACTCAGATAGTTAAGAGTGGTACGGCAAATACTATTAAGGTCGTTATCTCGCCTCGTCAGGGAGGGTATAACGGTGCGCCAACGCAGCGTAAGTATACTCTTCGTTTCCCTTGTCAGATGCCTGCAAAGGTAGTTAAGATTAATGGTGCGGAAGTTCCTTATGCTCGCTATGCCAAGGAGGGTCAGTGGGGTTACGATGGCTATTCGCTCTCGCCTATTGTCTACACAGAGCTGTGTGATTGCGATAAGGAGTGCGTTGTAGAGCTTGAGTTTGATAGTGAGCTTCAGCGTCATCAGCCTCGCCTTTATGGTAAGCAGGGTATCTTTAACCGTTGTTTGGCCCTTACGCCTGAGTTTAAGGAGCGTTATGCGGTTAGCTACGACCCATATCCGCTGCTGCCGGACGAGTATATGAATGTCTCTCAGTCGCCTAACTATATCACAGAATACCCAGAGCGTATTGTAGAGTGGTTAGATAGATATGAGAAGAGTTTTGAAATTTGCATACCTGCATTAGAAAAGTCGGGAAATGTAGATGCGGAGTTTATTACAAAGCTGAAGGCTCAATTTAGGTAATCATTGTAAAACCTTAAAATATAAATTATTATGGAGATTGGTATTATTTTCGTACTCGCTATTTTGGCTCTGATAGCCATTTGGGTAATTTTCTACTTTGTGCCAGTAGGACTGTGGTTTACAGCTCTAATCTCAGGTGCGCATATCTCGCTGCTACAGATGGTGCTGATGCGCTGGCGTAAGATTCCAGTTTCGTCTATCGTATCGTCAATGATTGAGGGTACAAAGGCGGGTCTAAAGCTTAACCCTAACTCGCTTGAGGCGCACTATCTCGCGGGTGGTAACTTTAGAAATGTTGTTCATGCACTTGTGTCCGCTCAGAAAGCGGGTATCAGCCTCAATTTTGAGGAGGCGACAGCTATTGACCTTGCAGGTCGTGATGTGTTTGAGGCGGTACAGATGTCTGTAAATCCGAAGGTTATCAATACTCCACCAGTGACTGCTGTGGCAAAGGATGGTATTCAGCTCATTGCCAAGGCGCGTGTTACTGTGCGTGCAAATATCCGTCAGCTTGTTGGTGGTGCGGGCGAGGAGACTGTCCTTGCGCGTGTTGGTGAGGGTATTGTGTCATCTATCGGCTCGTCTGCATCGCACAAGTCGGTGCTTGAGAATCCTGATTTTATCTCTCGCGTGGTGCTTGAGAAGGGTCTGGATGCGGGTACTGCATTTGAGATTCTCTCTATCGACATCGCTGATATTGATGTTGGTAAGAATATCGGTGCGCAGCTTCAGATGGATCAGGCAGAGGCTGATAAGAACATTGCTCAGGCAAAGGCTGAGGAGCGTCGTGCTATGGCTGTAGCTCTTGAGCAGGAGATGAAGGCAAAGGCTCAGGAGGCTCGTGCAAAGGTTATCCTTGCTGAGGCAGAGGTACCACTTGCAATGGCAGAGGCGTTCCGCAATGGCAATCTGGGTATTATGGACTACTACCGTATGAAGAATATGATTGCCGACACTCAGATGCGAGAGTCTATCTCAGCGCCAAAGGCTGATAGTTCAAAGAAGTAGCAATATGCTTACAATCAATCAAATATCAGAGGCTCTTTCGGAGGCTTTTCGCCGCTCGGAGCATAACTATGTTTCGGAGCAAATGGCTCTTGATCCATCAGATGTGGGTCAGAGGTTGTACGACTCCCCTATCATTAAAGTTGGCTCGGCGGCAGACCCTCTATGGGAGCAGCTGAAGGCTCCGCAGGCTGTGGGACACATCTTCCGTACACCAAAGGAGTGGATGCCCTCAGCACAGAGAGTGGTGAGTTACTTCGCACCCTTTAGCGACTTTGTTGTAGAGGGTAATTGCGCTGATGGCGTTGATGTGGGTAACGGTTGGTTGTATGCCCGAGTAGAGGGTCAGGCATTTCTTACAGAGATGAATCACTTCCTTGAGCAGTGGTTCGCCAGTCAGGGCGTTAAGGCACTATCGCCATATGCCAGTGACGAGTTTCGCTATGTCTTTGAGCCAGGTAGCTGTGAGGATATAGAGGATAAAAATCTTAGCTTTACAAGTAACTGGAGTGAGCGCCATGTAGCGTTTGTCTGTGGTTTGGGTACCTTTGGACTCTCAAAGGGACTTATTACCGAGCGTGGTGTGGCGGGTCGCTTTGGAAGTGTAATTGTAGATGCACCGCTTGAGGTTACTCCTCGCCAGTATACTGATATATACGAGTACTGCACCAAGTGTGGAGCTTGTATGCGTTGCCCTGCGGGTGCTATAACCCTTGAAAAGGGTAAGTCACACGAACTGTGCAGTGCTTATGTGCATACGCTGAGGGTTAAGTATGCTCCTCGCTTTGGCTGTGGTAAGTGTCAAGTCAAGGTGCCATGTGAGCGCGGTATACCAAAGTAGTCTGTTGGCGACAGATAATATACCCCTACAGTTGAGCTGTTAGGGGTATTTTTTGTGGTGTGTGATACTAAATAGAGGGTAAAATCGTTAATAGATTGATAATTTTTTCAAGAAATTGCAGAAATGGGCCTCAAAGGTTAGTTAGTTTGCAACTTTTTTGGTACATTTGCACCAATATTTGTATTTTTGTAAAATAGTATAACGACATATGGGAAAATTGAAATTCATTCTATTTGCATTTTGCGCTATAATCTGCTTTGGAGCTTGCTCTGATAGCGATGACTACGGTATGGAGCTCTCAAGCACTGGCCTCTATTTTCAGTGGGGAGGAGAGCCTCAGACTATTAGCTACACGACAAAAAATGTAACCACGGTGGCTGTTAAGACAATCACAAGTGGATGGAAGTGTGACATCAACCAAACAGCACAGACAATGACCATCACCCCACCCGCGGAGCCTGAGACTGATGCTGACCGTGATAAGATGCGCGACTGTGATATCCTGTTTACTATCACATCTAAGAGCGGCGATACAACCTCATACTCAATGGATTGCTACATTATCGGTAGTATGAATAACCTTATTAACGAGGGTGGTAAGTACGCTAATTGCTATGTCCTCACAGAGCCAATGACAGCCTATCTGCTTGATGTTTCTCGCAATGGAGGAGGTGAGACTCTGTCGGCGATTAGTGCAGTGAAGATTCTTTGGCAGAGCGATGCAGGACTGATTGAGCACCTTGTCTTTAACGAGGAGGATAATACCGCTTCGTTCTATGTAGATGCGCAGACAGAGGAGGATGACGACGAGGCTTATGTTAAGGAGGATGGCAAGTATGTAATGCGTACAGGTAATGCCCTTTTAGCTGCTGTGGACGCATCTGATAACATCCTATGGAGCTGGCATTTATGGCTTGTAAAGGGGTCTGCAAATCCGCTTGAGTGTTACTCTACATACTCAAATGGCGTTACTTTTATGGATTTCAACCTCGGTGCGTTTGGAAATAGCAATGGTGCGACAGATAGTAGCAAGAAGATTCTTGACAGCTATGGTCTCTACTATCAGTGGGGCCGCAAAGACCCATTCCTTCGTCCGTACTATCACGATTGCGCAGGTGGCGAGGATGAGTATGTATACTCTGGTAGTGGCAGTGCAGCATATGTTGAGTATGCCGAGACCTCATCAGAGACTGGTACTGTTGAGTATACGATTGCACACCCAACAACCTTTATTACAAACCCTGCTTGCGTTGATAGTGAGAAGGGCGACGGTATCGGCGACTGGATGCACACTACTAACAGCTCGCTTTGGAGCGGAACAACAAAGAGTCTTTACGACCCTTGTCCTTATGGTTGGAGAGTGCCTGCCGCCTCAGACTTTGACTGCCTTAAACTAACAGATGCAGAGGATGGTATGTCAGTAGAGGATGCTCGTGGCAGATTCGGCTGGATGCTATCAGATGGAACAAACAGTTACTTCTACTTGGCAGGTGGATTTAGAAATTACTACGACGGAGTAATTCACAATATGAACTTCAAGGAGGGTGTATATCCTTCACAGCCAGAGCCTTGGGAGGGTTACTACTGGACTGCAGGCTCTACAACTGACGGCAAGCAGAGCACTTGTATGTACTTTGACCTTACTACAACCCGTACTATCAATAAGTTTAACCTCAATTACCCAACAAAGCGTGCTAATGCATTGCAGATTCGTTGTGTAAAGATTAAGTAATAGACTCAGCCTATGATACTCAGACTTAGAATGCTCAGCGACGAGAATGATAACTTCGTTCGCGATTTTGAGGTCTCTCACGAGATGAATCTCCTTGAGCTTCACAACTTTATCATCGCCTCTATAGACTATGATGACTGTATGGCATCGTTCTACACTGCCGATGAGCAGTGGCAGCCACTGCAGGAGTTCTCACTTATGGACTTGGGTGAGGAGCAGTTTGAGGGTGCACCTGTGGCTATGGAGAAGGTGTCGCTTGCAGAGCTTGTGGTCTCAGAGTGCAACCGTCTTATCTATCAGTTTGATATGATTGCCGACCGCGCATTCTATATAGAGGTTGTAAGTGCACAACAGCCAAATCCAGAGCTTGAGTACCCGCGCGTGTCGTTTGAGAACGCCCGCGTGCCAGACCAGTACGACCCAGACGCAGTGCCTGCAGACGATGGCTCTATCTTTGATGAGATGATGGATGAGTTTGGCGAGTTTGACGGTGACGATAGCTATGACGACGAGTACTAAGCGACTGATTGTAGTTGTCGGACCTACGGCATCGGGCAAGACTGATCTAAGCATCGCTCTTGCCCGACATTATAGTGCGCCGATAATCTCAACAGATTCGCGTCAAGTATATAAGGGTCTGAAAATAGGCACAGCATATCCCTCAGACGAGCAACTGCAAAGCGTTGAGCATCACTTTATTGCAGAGCTTGAATTAACAGAGGACTTTAACTGCGGAGAGTATGAGAAACGAGCTTTAGAGCGTCTTGATAAACTCTTTGAAAAGGGCGATACCGTGGTCGCTGTAGGAGGCTCTGGACTCTATATTCGTGCGCTATGTGAGGGTATGGACACCCTGCCTGAGGCTGACTCGGAGCTCCGTAGTGAGCTTGCCGATACCCTGCTCTTTGGGGGTGTGGAGGCCCTTGCAGAGCAGCTGCGCGAGCTTGACCCAGAGTACTATAAGGTTGTAGATAGAAATAACCCCGCCCGCGTTATGCGAGCCCTTGAGGTTTGCCTTGTTACTGGTATGAAGTACTCTGAACTGCGTAAGGGTGAGGTTAAGGAGCGTGATTTTCAGATAGTTAAGGTTGGCGTTGATGTGCCTCGCGAGGTGCTCTATGATCGCATAAATAGCCGCGTGGATATGATGATTGAGGCGGGATTGGTAGAAGAGGCGCGTGCTGTACTGCCCTATCGTCACTGTAACTCACTGCATACGGTTGGTTACAGAGAGATGTTTGACTACTTTGATGGAAAAATAACTTTAGACGAGGCTGTGGAGCTACTCAAGCGTAATACTCGTCACTACGCTAAGCGGCAGATGACTTGGTTCCGTCGCGATAGTGAGATAGCGTGGTTCTCGCCCATTGATTATCCGCAAATTATCAAATATATTGACTCTCAATTTGGAGAATAAGATATAAATTTGTACATTTGCACCGCAAAAAGGGTTGCCCGAATGGTGGAATAGGTAGACACGCCGGACTTAAAATCCTGTGGACAGAAATGTCCGTGCCGGTTCGATCCCGGCTTCGGGTACTCGGGGGAGGAGAAGCGAAAGCTTCTCCTTTTGTGTTTGGGTGGATATCAGTTGGCGAGGAACTTCGTTCCGCTGTTAATGCGATTGCTCGCCTATGCGTGCAAGCCCGCAGTCGTCAATCACATTAACATCTGCCTTCGGCATTCTCGCCAACTGGGCGAGATTTCCCAATCCGCGATGCTCACCTTAATGGCGGTTGCGCGGATATGTGGTGTTTATGCTTGACCTTCGGTCTGCGCAGTTAAGGTATCCGCGCGAGTTTGCGACTGCGTCGCTGCACTTCGATCCCGGCTTCGGGTACTCGGGGGAGGAGAAGCGAGAGCTTCTCCTTTTGTGTTTGGATGGATATCAGTTGGCGAGGAACTTCGTTCTGCTGTTAATGCGATTGCTCGCCTATGCGTGCAAGCCCGCAGTCGTCAATCATATTAGCATCTGCCTTCGGCATTCTCGCCAACTGGGCGAGATTTCCCAATCCGCGATGCTCACCTTAATGGCGGTTGCGCGGATATATGGTGTTTATGCTTGACCTTCGGTCTGCGCAGTTAAGGTATCCGCGCGAGTTTGCGACTGCGTCGCTGCACTTCAATCCCGGCTTCGGGTACTCGGGGGAGGAGATTGTGGTCTCCTCCCTTTTTGTGTTTAGTAGTGAGAGGATGCCGCTGTCACTCTCAACGCTTAGTTAGTAGTGAGATTAGGGAATTTAGTGAGTGTAAGAAAGTTGTCGCTAATATCCTTAAACTCATTAACTTTCTTAAAATCTTTGTTCTGTGTTTCCGAATGAGTAGGACTGTTCGGTCTGTTTGCCTGCGTTGGTCGTGCATCAACAGATTACTGTTAAAACATCTCAAAACTTTGCTTTTTAACAAAATTGTACTATCTTTGCACTATCATTTGGTCAGTCGTCCGGCTGGTCTATTATCATCAATTAAAACATTATGGAAGATTTAGCTACACTTGAGAGCAAGAGTCTCAAAGAGTTGCGTGAGATTGCAAAGGCATTTGGTATTGTGAGCGACAAGCTCTCAAAGAGAACTATTATAAAGCTTATCGCTGGTGGAACGGTGTCAGAAGAAGTTCAGCCTGAGTCGCAAGAGGTTGTTAGTGAGGATGTTAGTGTGTCTCTAAAAGAGGAGGCCTCAGAGCCTAAGCGTCGTGGTCGCAAACCTCGCAAGGCTGCAAAGGTGGAGGCTGATGCTGAACCGCAGCAGGAGGTAGAACCTAAGCAGACAGAGGTGGAGGTATCTACAGAGGAGCCAAAGGTTGAGAAAACAGAGAAGCGTCGTGGCCGCAAGCCTCGCACGGCTGAGAAGGTTGCAGATACTACTGATAGACCAGAGGTATCAGAACAACAAGCAGAGTCACAGCAGGTAGAGTCTCCAGCTGTAGAGCAGACCCCACAAGAGCCTGTGGAAGAGGAGATTACCAAGGATGATTTTACGGCTGAGGTTATCGGTGAGGGAGTGTTGGAGCTTATTCCAGAGGGGTACGGATTCTTGCGCTCGGCAGATTACAACTATCTCAATTCTCCAGACGACATCTATGTCTCGCCATCGCAAATCAAACTCTTTGGTCTTAAGGCAGGAGATACTGTGACGGGTATTATTCGTCCTCCAAAGGAGGGTGAGAAGTACTTCCCACTGGTAAAGGTGCTTGAGATTAACGGACTTGAGCCTAATGCTGTGCGTGACCGCGTACAGTTTGAGTATATGACTCCCCTATTTCCAAATGAGAAATTCAACCTCACTGGCAACGGCCACAACGATCTGTCTAATCGCGTTGTAGACCTCTTCTCTCCTATTGGCAAGGGGCAGCGTGCACTGATTGTTGCACAGCCTAAGACGGGTAAGACTATGCTGCTACAGAGCATTGCCAACGCCATTGCGGATAACCATCCGGAGGTCTATATGATTGTGTTGCTGATAGATGAGCGACCTGAGGAGGTTACAGAGATGGCTCGCCATGTCAAGGCTGAGGTTGTGGCATCAACATTTGACGAGCAGGCGACGCGCCATGTTAAGGTTGCAGAGATGGTTCTTGAGAAGGCTAAGCGTATGGTAGAGTGCGGACACGATGTGGTTATCCTTCTTGACTCAATTACCCGCCTTGCGCGCGCATACAACTCTGTTCAGCCTGCATCGGGAAAGGTGTTGTCGGGAGGTGTGGATGCCAATGCGCTCCACAAGCCTAAGCGTTTCTTCGGAGCAGCGAGAAATACTGAGGAGAAGGGTTCGCTGACAATTATCGCCACAGCACTTATAGACACTGGCTCGAAGATGGATGAGGTTATCTTTGAGGAGTTTAAGGGTACTGGTAATATGGAACTTCAGCTCGACCGCCGATTGGCAAATAAGCGCATCTACCCTGCTGTGGATGTTATCGCATCGGGTACTCGCCGCGAGGATATGCTCTTAAGCCGTGAAGTTATGCAACGCACTTGGATTCTGAGAAAGTACTTGTCGGATATGACAACTGTAGAGGCTATGGAGTTCCTCCAGAAGCAGATGGGTATGACACGAAGCAATGAGGAGTTCCTTGCAACAATGAATCAGTAATATGAAAAGATTAATTATCTCACTACTAACGCTTTGCACGACTCTTACAGCCTTTGGTTGGGGGCAGAAGGGTCACGATGCTATCGCCTATATTGCCGAGTGTAATCTACGCACGGAGGTCTATCAGAAGGTTGTTAAACTGCTTGATGGACACTCACTGGTCTATTACGCAAACTGGATGGATAACGCCAGCAACTCCGATGCTTACCGCTATACCAAGACTTGGCACTATGCTAATGTAGACAAGAGCTTTACCTACGCCACGATGAATAAAAACCCTAAAGGTGATGTGGTAGTGGCTATAAATCAGATAGTTAAGGCGCTTAAGAGCGATCGCCTAACAGCAGAGCAGCAGGCCGTTCAGCTCAAATTTCTTATTCATCTTGTGGGCGATATTCATGCTCCTATGCACGCAGGACACCTCTCGGATTTGGGCGGTAATCGCGTTATGGTTAAGTACTTTGGTGAGAAAATCAACCTCCACGCACTGTGGGACACAGATATTGTCGAGGATTGTCACCGTTGGAGCTATACTGAGTGGCAGCAACAGCTTGACAAGCACTGCACTGCCGAGCGAAAGGCTCAGCTGGCGACTGGAACGGCAGAAGATTGGTTGAACGAGAGCCATAAACTGGCTTCGGATATTTACCTCGCCTCGCCTAAGAACGCCAAGCTGTGGTACTACTATCTCAATTACGCCACTCCGCGTATTGAGGAGCGCATCCTCGCTGCAGGTCTCCGCTTAGCAATGCTTCTCAATGATATTTACAAATAAATGCAAAGATAATCTAAGCTGACTTATCGGAGTGCCCAATTTTGGACACTCCGTTTTCAAAATTTTTACTATCTTTGTGAAAACATTACTAATATGACAAAGAAAAAGAAGAAACCCGCTATTGATGCTCCTGAGTGGAGTGTGTGTCACATAAGCGGCTGCACCGTGGCCTGCGACCCGGGTATACAGACCATTACCCCCTATCCGAAAACCTATACTCGTGAGCAGATTAAGGTGGGTATGACCCTTACGGGATATTGCGAATATCTTATTAAAGTAAAGGTTAAAGAGATAGGTCCTAACTTCTTGATACTTCAGCATTCAGGCGCTAATCATATCCTTACCACAGGTGGCTGCCTTGAGACTCCACGACAACCTCTTAACTACGCTTACTCCGAGGTTGAAATTAGATTAAAGCCGTAGATTTGTCAGGCTTTTGACTATTGGCAGTGAATATTCAAAAATAATTGTTATCTTTGCATTGTCTTTGCGGCAGTAGCTCAGTGGTAGAGCATCGGCTTCCCAAGCCGAGGGTCACGGGTTCGAATCCCGCTTGCCGCTCAGGGTGGGCAGTTCTTCGGAGCTGCTCTTTTTGCATTAACAGATAAGGTCACTAAACCCGTGACCCTCTCCGCCCCTTTCAGGGGTTGGGGGGTGTAAATATCTATCTGCAACGCAGTTGCACGGGTTCGAATCCCGCTTGCCGCTCAGGGGGCAGTTCTTCGGAGCTGCTCTTTTTGCATTAACAGATATGGTCACTAAACCCGTGACCCTCTCCGCCCCTTTCAGGGGTTGGGGGTGTAAATATCTATCTGCAACGCAGTTGCACGGGTTCGAATCCCGCTTGCCGCTCTTATAAACAGAACAAGGGTCACTTTTGTGACCCTTGCTGTGTTGAGTGGTGGTGGATTATTTCTCCACCAGCTTCTTGAGAGATGCGAGGTTTTTCTCGTTGTGAATCATCTTACCCTCAGCGGTGTAAGCGTAGTCGATACGAGCCTTGAAGTATGCCTCGACCTTGTTGCGGACAATCTTCATCGTACTATTAACCAGTCCGTTCTGCTCGGTGAAGTGCTCGTCAACGATAGCCAGTGCTGCAGGGAGCCAGCGATCTGGGAACTCGTCTGCGTAGATGCCACCGATGCGGTACTTCCTAATCTCCTCATTGAGAATATCTGCTGCTGCACGAGCCTTATCCTCGGCGCCTGCTACAGCCTCCTTGAGTGCATCGCCATTAGGAACAACAACGGCAATGGTATAAGGACTCTGGTTGTTGTAGACTACAATCTGGTCGATATATGGAGATTTGTCCACGATAGCCTCCTCCATACCCTCTGGGCTGTACTTCTCGCCGTCAGAAGAGATAAGCAGGCTCTTGAAGCGTCCAAGTACATAGAGGAAGCCGTCCTCTGCCATATAGCCCATATCGCCTGTATATAGCCAGCCATCCTTAACGGTCTCGGCAGTAGCTGAAGGGTTTTTCCAGTAGCCCGCCATAACATTCTCGCCCTTGATGACAATCTCACCCTTCTCGCCAACAGGCATTTCGCGGCCCTCATCGTCCAGAATCTTGATTTCCAGTGGCTGAATGAGTTTACCAGATGAGCCGAAGCGGTGATTCTTCTCGCCGATAGAGTTTGTTGAGATAATTGGTGTAGCCTCGCTAAGTCCATAGCCCTGGTACATAGGCATTCCCACAGCGTAGAAGAAGCGCTGAAGCTCCGAGTCAAGCAGTGCACCACCGCCCACGAAGAACTGTAGACAGCCACCAAAGCCCTCGCGGACCTTGCTGTAGATTACCTTGTCAAAGAGTGCTACAAGTGGCTTAAGTAGGCATCTCCAACCGCGACCCTTGCTATATCCGTCCTGGTTGTACTCATAGCTGACCTTGAGGGCGAACTTGAAGAGCTTCTCGGTGGTCTTACCCTTGCTCTTGATGTTGCTCTCGATATTCTTACGGAAGTTTTTAGCCAGAGCAGGCACTGAGAGCAGGAAGTGAGGCTTAACCTCGCGGATGTTTGCTGGGATGTTTCTCAGTGTCTGCATAGGTGTGCTACCCACCTGAGTAGTTGCCACAGCAGCGCCACAAGCAATCATAATATAGAATCCGCACACATGCGCGAAGCAGTGGTCAAGCGGAAGGATAATCAGCGTGCGATATGTTGACGGGATTGAGATGCGTGTCAGCGCCTGCTCAACATTGGCAGTATAGTTGCGGTGTGTCAGCACCACGCCCTTAGGGTCGGCAGTAGTTCCTGAGGTGTATGTGATAGTGGCATAGTCGTCATTCTGCAGTGCCGCGCTGATAGCGAGGAACTGATCACGATGCTCTGCAAGGTACTTGTCTCCCGCCTCTTTTACGGCGTCAAGAGTTACCTCCTTCTCCTCCAGCTCAACATCGTTCTGGAAGACGATGATGCGCTCAATAAGAGGTAGTTGGTCCTTGATTTTGCGAATCTTTGGCAACTGATATTTAGATACGAAAATGGTAGACACATCGGCGTGACGCAGACGGAACAGAAGGTCATTACTCTCCTCAAGCTTTATTGAGAGCGGTACTGAGATAGCACCTGCATAGAGCAGACCCAGCTCCGAGATAATCCAGTTGTTGCAACCCTCGGCAAGGATTGATACGGTCTGCTTTGGAGCTACGCCCATAGCTGCCAGACCAGCGCCGATTCTGAGTGCCTCCACCTTTACGGCTGCATAGGTTGTAGGCTCAAACTGCTTGTCAAGCTTCTCCAATAGGAAGGTCTTGTCGCCATATTTGGCAACTGACTCCTCAAATAGGTCAATAATAGTTCTTTTACCCATATTGTTTATTGTAAATTGTGGTTATTAGTCCATCTTCAGTACTGCGAGGAATGCCGATTGAGGCACCTGCACCTGTCCAATCTGGCGCATACGCTTCTTACCCGCCTTCTGCTTCTCCAGCAGCTTGCGCTTACGAGAAATATCGCCACCGTAACACTTGGCAGTCACATCCTTACGCACCGCCTTGACAGTCTCGCGAGCGATAATCTTGCTACCGATAGCCGCCTGAATAGCGATGTCGAACTGCTGACGCGGGATAAGCTCCTTGAGCTTCTCACACATCTTACGGCCGAAGTCGTAGGCGTGGTCTGCATAGATAAGGCTTGAGAGTGCATCCACAGGCTCGCCATTGAGAAGTATATCAAGCTTTGCCAACTTACTTGCCTGATAACCAGTGCGATGATAGTCAAACGAAGCGTAACCCTTAGAGATACTCTTGAGCTTGTCGTAGAAGTCAAAGACAATCTCCGAGAGCGGCATCTCAAAGTTTACCTCCACGCGGTCTGTGGTGATGTATGTCTGATTCTTCATCACTCCGCGCTTGTCTATGCAGAGCTTGAGTACATTTCCGAGGAAATCGGTCTTGGTAATCACCTGCGCAAGGATATATGGCTCCTCTATCTTGGCAATCTTCGTTACCTCTGGCAGTCCCGATGGGTTGTGCACCTCTACAACATCTCCCGAAGTGGTTGTTATGCGGTACGACACATTCGGCACAGTTGTGATAACATCCATATTGAACTCACGGTAGAGTCGCTCCTGAATAATCTCCATATGGAGCAGACCGAGGAATCCGCAACGGAAACCGAAACCTAAGGCAAGCGAACTCTCTGGCTCAAAAGTGAGCGAGGCGTCGTTAAGTTGCAATTTCTCAAGCGATGCACGAAGGTCTTCATACTGGTCCGCCTCTACTGGATATACACCGGCAAAGACCATTGGCTTGACATCCTCAAAGCCCGCGATGGCCTCACTGCAAGGATTTGATACTGAGGTAATTGTATCGCCTACCTTAATCTCTTTTGAGTTCTTGATACCTGAACAGATGTATCCCACATCGCCTGCCTTGATTTCTGCGCGTGGTACCATTTTGAGCTTCAGAACACCCACCTCGTCAGCGTCATACTCGCTGCCGGTGTTGAAGAACTTGACATGCTCGCCCTTGTGAATTACGCCATTGAATACGCGGAAGTAGGCAATCACGCCACGAAATGGGTTGAACACCGAGTCAAAGATAAGTGCCTGCAGTGGTGCATTCTCGTCACCCTTTGGCGCAGGTATGCGGTTTACGATAGCCTCCAACACTTCGTCTACACCCTCGCCAGTCTTGCCCGATGCGCAGAGGATGTCGTCGTAGTCACAGCCGAGCATATCTACCACTTGGTCCTTAACCTCGTCAATCATCGCCGACTCCATATCAATCTTGTTGAGCACTGGGATAATCTCAAGGTCGTTACCAAGCGCTAAATAGAGGTTTGAGATTGTCTGCGCCTGAATGCCCTGTGTAGCATCTACTACAAGCAGTGCACCCTCACACGAGGCAATGGCGCGAGAGACCTCATACGAGAAGTCAACATGCCCCGGGGTGTCAATAAGGTTGAGAGTGTATGTTTGACCGTCACGAGCCTTGTACTCCATCTGTATGGCGTGGCTCTTGATAGTAATACCCTTTTCGCGCTCCAACTCCATATCGTCAAGCACCTGATTCTGCATTTCGCGCTGATTCAGTGTACCTGTCATCTCAAGGAGTCGGTCAGCAAGGGTACTCTTGCCGTGGTCTATATGTGCAATGATGCAAAAATTTCTAATATTCTTCATAACGGCGCGAAGATAGTAAAAATTTTTGAATTATACTATCTCTACCTATATAAATGTACTACCTTGACCCAATATAGAGTAGTATAGCACCGATAAATATCAGCAGAAGGTCAAAGGCTTTGGCCTTCAGATTGCGCTCGTGGAAGAGCAATGCGCCACAGCTGAACGATACCAGTACGCTTGAGCGGCGTATCATTGAGACTACAGAAATCATCGCATCTGGCTCTGATAGCGCAAAGAGATATGCCACATCGGCAGCCGAGAGGAAGAGTGAAATCAGAGGTATCGCCCACGACCAGTGGAAAGTGTCACCACTCCCCTGCTTTTTTACCTTGAAAATGGTTAAGATAGCGATTGTAATACTCATAAGTACAGCCTGATATAGTACATACCAACTCTGCACAAACATAGGCTCTAACGAGTGCATTATGTGTCTGTCATAGAGCCCACAGCAGGCTCCTGTTACGGCTGCTAATCCGACCAATAGAACACCGCGGTTGTGGCGGAAGTCTATACCCTCTTTTTTACCAGAACGGCTGAGCATAAAGAGTGATGCAACGGCAAGCAGCACACCTGCCCACTGTGTGATATTGAGTCTCTCGCCGAAGATTATCATTGCTCCAATAAGAGTCATCACGGGGCGCGTTGCGTGTATCGGCGCAGCAATAGTAAGTGGTAGCTCCTTGAGACCAAAGTAGCCGCAAATCCACGAAATAAGCACTAATACAGCCTTGATAAAGACTGCAATGTGTGCATCTAAATCCCCGATAGTTACGGCAAACCGAGTGCCTTCAAACCAACCTAAATCAAATACGGAGTTGAGTATTACAGGTAAGAATAATAGGCTTGAGAACAGAGTGTTAAGTAGTAACACCTGAAGCACTGCATTAGCCTTCAGAGCCTGCTTCTTTGCTACATCATATAGTCCGAGTAGCGATGCTGAACAAAATGCTAAAATAATCCACATAGGCGGCAAAGGTAGTGAAAAATAGAAATTTTTACTATCTTTGAGCATCTAAATTCTGATTGTATTATGAAAAGAGGTCTCTTTTTTACTCTGTCTATGCTGTTTTCGGTGGCTGTAGCTCTTGCCGAGACAGTCCCGTTTAACGGTCTATTGTGCGATGTTGATGGTCTGGGCATTAAGGCGCAGATTTCTATTAAAGGCTCTGATAAGCGCACCGTATCTGGTAAGGATGGTAAGTTTGGATTTACCAATCTTAAGGCCGATGATGTTATTGAGATTCGCTACAAGAAATCTCGCCTTGAGGTTGCTGTAGAAGGTCGTCGTAGTGCTAAAATCGTGCTTACAGACGATTATAAGCTACATTCTGTTAGTGACGAGCAGTCGCTTGTAGATGCTGGTGCAGAGTATGTTACCCGCCGAGAGTTGCCTACCAAGGGTGGTGTTCTGACTGCCGAGATGATTGAGCGTGAGGGCTTTTCTAACCTTGCCGATGCTTTGAGGGCAAAGGCTACGAGCCTTGTTATTGATGGTGCTGGCAATGTTACTATTCGCGGTGTGAATAGCATTGGTAACCACGCCCCAGCGCTTATTGTCTGTGACGGAATGGAGATAGGCTCAATAAATGCCATCAACATCAACGATGTGGCGAGTGTTGAGATTCAGCGAGACGGTACGCTTTACGGTTTTAGAGGTGTCGGCGGAGTGATAGTTATCAAGACCAAGTCGGGTGCAAAGCGTTAGCCGACAATAAGTTGCGCGATAGTAAATGTTGCAAGAGTGAGGCTTGCAATGCCGTTGAGTGTGCCAAAGGCAATGCCGATACTCCTCTGTCGTGTTGGTGTGACGAGGATATGCTCAAGGATTATGCAGCCGCAGAATAACCCCTCGCCAATCCATAGTAACCACCCCTGAGGGCAGTACGACGCAAAGAGAAACAGTGCAACGACACTCACTGCGTGTAGGGCTATACTGATATAGAGTGCCCCGCGAACACCAAAGCGAACGGGTATGCTGTGCAGACCCTGACTGCGGTCAAAATCAACATCCTGCAGCGCATAGATAATGTCAAAACCACCGCACCAAGTAAGCACTAATAGCGAGAGTAGACAAGGTGCAAAAGTGAGCGTTCCCGTAACAGCGATATATGCCGCCGAGGGTGCTATGCCGAGCGAGAGGCCAAGTACAAGATGAGCAAGTGATGTAAATCGCTTGCAGTAGCTGTACGCCATCACAACTATCAGAGCCACAGGCGAAAGAATGGCGGTAAGTGAATTGATGCTTAAACTCACTCCGACAAAAAGTATGGCGTTGATAATAACAAATATTAGCGCGCTCTTTGCTGATATCTTACCAGCAGGAATCTCTCGGTCAGTGGTGCGGGGATTCTTGCCGTCAATATCCCTATCTGCCCAGCGATTGAATCCCATTGCCACATTGCGGGCAAAGACCATACATCCGACAATCTGTAGCAGTAGTACCCAGCTGAACTCGGTATTGGTGCTCTCCAGAGCAAATACAAATGCCATAAGGGCAAAGGGCATAGCAAAGATGGTGTGAGAGAACTTCACAAGCCCCATATAGTCGCCAATCTTGTTTAGAATCGTTTTCATATTGCAAAAGTAGTAAAAAGTTGAAAATCGTGAGATAATCTCGGCTAAATTTTCTACCTTTGTGGTATGAAAAAGATATTTACGATACTCTTTGCGCTCTTTCTGTGCGGTTGTAGCACCTCGGAGGGCGATGATACAATAACCACTGATAGCCTCTGTATTGTCGGTGCATCGTTCGCCTATCCTGCCAACGGCTGGTTTGAAATGGCTTGTGAGCAACTCGGTCTCAAACCTATAAATAAGGCTGTGTCGGGTAGTAGTATTAAGGATACAGCCAAGAGTATGAAGGAGTCTATGCTCTTTACCCTTGAGGAGCTTGATAGTTTTGCTACGCTTGTGATTATGCACACCCATAATGTCAATGTTTGCTCTAATGTGGGTGTTCACGCCCCATATACCGAGGCATTTGACTATGTTATTAAGGGTTATACGGCTCTGTGTCAATCTCTTGAACATAATGCAAAATCCAAATGGTATGGAAAAGAAGGAGGCAAGCCTGTTGATATTCTTATTTGCACCCACTGGCACGATGCACGCCGAACCTTCAACCGCTCAGTGCGAAGGCTTGACCAGAAGTGGGACTGTGTGCGCCTCTGCAAGTTTGATGAGCAGATAGGTTTTACTATGGATAAGCCCGACCCTGTGACCGGCACTCAGATATCGGTCTACTACGCTCATCCCGACAAGAATGGCACTGAGGTTATGGATGGTGTTGAGTATGGCTGGCACCCACGCAGGGGTCGCAATTCGGAGATTCAGAGGCGAATGGCAGATATTTTCTGCAAGTGCTTCTGATTTCCAACTTTTTTACTATCTTTGCGCGTCTGAAAATAATATAACAAACGAGATATGAATATTTCATTTAAGTGGCTTAAGAATTATGCCGATATTGACCTTTCGGCAGAGCAGGTAGCAACTGTTTTGACCGACATCGGTCTTGAGGTCGAGGGTTTTGAGAAGGTTGAGACCATTCGTGGTGGTCTTGAGGGTGTTGTAGTGGGTCAGGTGCTCACTTGTGAGGACCATCCAGACTCTGACCACCTCCATATTACTACTGTTGATGTGGGTGCAGAGGCTCCGCTGAATATTGTCTGCGGTGCAGCAAACTGCCGTCAGGGACTGAAGGTTATGTGCGCCACTGTTGGTGCAGTGCTCTACCCTATTGACGCTACTGAGGGCTTTAAGATTAAGCGTAGCAAGATTCGCGGCGTTGAGTCGCTCGGTATGCTCTGCGCAGAGGATGAACTGGGCATAGGCTCTGACCACGCAGGTATCATTGAGCTGCCAGAGGATGCAGTTGTCGGCACTCCTGCTCGCGAGTACTACCATATTGAGGATGATTATCTGATTGCTATCGGCCTTACTCCAAACCGCGTTGATGCCGCTTCTCATATCGGTGTGGCGCGTGATTTGGTTGCTTATCTGAAGAGTCAGGGTAAGAGAGCCGAGCTTAAGATGCCAAGCGTAGATGCCTTTGCTGTTGATAATACCTCTCTGAAGATTGATGTTGAGGTGGTAAATACAGCTGCTTGTCCTCGTTATGCAGGCGTTACTGTTACGGGCTGTAAGATTGGCCCATCGCCAGAGTGGATGCAGAACTACCTGCGCGCTGCGGGTATCAATCCGAAGAACAACCTTGTAGATATCACAAACTTCGTTCTCTTTGAGACTGGTCAGCCACTTCACGCCTTTGATGCAGATAAGATTGAGGGCGGACAGATTGTTGTGCGCAACTGCGAGGAGGGAACAGAGTTTGTTACTCTTGACGGCGTAGAGCGCAAGCTCTCGGCAGCAGACCTTATGATATGCTCTGCAGTTCGCCCAATGTGCCTTGCAGGTGTATTCGGCGGTCTTGACTCAGGCGTTAGCGAGACTACTACCAATGTCTTTATTGAGAGCGCATACTTCAATCCAGTCTCTGTGCGTAAGAGTGCAAAACGTCACGGACTGAATACCGACTCATCTTTCCGTTTTGAGCGTGGTGTAGACCCTAATATGCAGGTGTATGCCCTCAAGCGCGCAGCTTTGCTCTTCAAGGAGTTGGCAGGAGGTGTTATCAGCAGCGAGATTACTGATATCTACCCAGTTAAGGTTGAGCCTTTCCGCTTTGACTTCTCACTCTCTCGTGCCAAGATGCTTATTGGTAAGGATATTGAGGACCAGACTATTAAGAGCATTATCACTGCTCTTGATGTGGCTATTGAGAAGGAGGAGAACGGTGTTCTCTCTGTTGCCGTGCCGCCATATCGTGTAGATGTTCAGCGCGAGGCCGACCTTGTGGAGGATGTGCTTCGTATTTACGGCTATAACAATATTGAGATTCCTACACATGTGAACTCTACCCTTTCTTATGTTCAGAAGCCTGATAAGACCCGACTGGTTAATATGGTGTCGGATATGCTCACTGCGCGTGGCTATACCGAGATTATGTCTAACTCGCTGACCAAGGCTGCTTACTATGAGGCTCTGGAGTGCTATAAGGCTGAGAACTGCGTGAAGATTCTCAATCCGCTCTCTACAGACCTCAATGTTATGCGTCAGACCCTTGTCTTCAACTCTCTGGAGGCTGTGGCGTTGAATATCAACCATAAGAATGCAGACCTCAAGCTCTATGAGGCTGGCAACTGCTACTACTATAATGCCGAGGCTGCTACCGAAGATAATCCACTTGCAGCATATAGTGAGAACTATCGCCTTGCTATCACTGTTACTGGTGGCGACGCTGCTCCATCGTGGAACTGCAAGAGTACAAGCAGCTCATTCTTCACTCTGCGCGCAACAGTAGAGCTTCTGCTCAAGCGATTTGGAATTAATATCTACGACCTTAAGTGCGAGAGTTGCGACTTTGATATCTTTGGCGATGCTATTTGCCTGACTATCAATAAGAAACCACTTGTCTGGATGGGCCAGATAGCTGGCAAGCTCTGCAAGAGTATGGGTATTAAGCAGGAGGTATTCTTCGCTGAGATTGACTTTGATACACTGCTCAAGGCTACTCGCAAGCATAAGATTACCGTTACCGAGCTTCCGAAGTACCCAGAGGTTAAGCGTGACCTTGCTCTGCTTGTTGATAAGAGCGTGTCATTCGCTACTCTGCGCGCCATTGCGTTTGCTACCGAGCGTAAACTGCTCAAGAGTGTGGCTCTGTTTGATGTCTACGAGGGCGATAAGCTGCCTGAGGGCAAGAAGTCTTATGCCCTGTCGTTCATCCTTGAGGATAAGAGTCAAACCCTTACTGATAAGGCTATTGAGCGCACTATGGCTAATCTTCAGGCTGCCTTTGAGAAGCAGGCCGGTGCAACAGTTAGATAGTCTGTTGTCATAAATAAAGACTCCCAACAATGGTTCTATCCATCGCTGGGAGTTTTTTGTCAAAATATAAAGAGTAAAGAGTCCAACAAGTGGACTCCGAGACACGTCTTACTTTGTCTCATCTGCCTTTTTGAGCAGTTTGTGTTCAATTATAAGTGCTGTTACAAGACCAAGCCCAATGCCGAAGGCAACTGTAAAGATTAGCAGTAGCACTGCTCCTTCAAAGTCCTTTGATGCGGTTTGGTTGAGTATATAGACAAACCCGCCACCGAAGAGAGAGGCAAAGATTGCTGGCAAACCTATGCGGAGCATTACGAGCTTTGGCTCTTTTTTTAGTTTACTCTCTATGAGCACTTTGGCAAGTTCGGGGTTTGAATTGTTCTCTAAAAGTCGCATACGCAGTTCGTGTTCGGCTCTCTTGTTGCGAACATAGGCTACAAAGAAGAGAACAATCGGAGTGATAATGGTAGCTGCAGTTAGTAAGCTATCCATAATGTACCTGATAGTGAAGGAATCCATAATAGTTTTTTTTGTTTTAGTTTAACTTCGTATTAAAGACTTGAGACTAAGCGAATTATTACACCTCATCTAAAGAAAAATTTGCAACCGAGTATATTGCCATAAAGAGTGCCGAGATAATAGTTGTGGCAACTAACATATAGCTCATCGCACTCTGTGCTGTTATCAATATTAGGTATGCGCAGTACCCCATTACTGCCATCATCGTAGGTACGCCAAATGAAAATGCGACAATGCGCACAATACTTTTCCACTTACGAGTTCTATTATACTTTTTGACCTCTGCAAGCACTTGTGTGTTGATACTCTCTATGTTATGTTGTCGTTTCAGACTCTCAGCGATAAGCCTGTCAAACTGTTTGTCGTCAATCCTCTTCATGCTCAATCATTGTTTTTAGTTTTGTGCGTATTCTATGTAGGCGAACAAGTACATTCGCTTCGCTAAGCCCTGTCCGCTCTGCTATTTGTTTAGTTTTTAGCTTTTGGTAGTAATGCATCTCAATAATCTCGCGCTCATCAGCCGTTAGGCGTGCTATTGCTCTATCCATTGCCTCAAGCAGTTGATAATGCTCTTCACTATCTTCATCAGCAACGGAGACGGTGCTGATATCGCTATGCCGCTCCTTTTGTCGGCTTTTAAGTGTGTCTATGGCCTGATTGTGTGTAATCATCCGTAGATATGGGGCAAGAGATGTTCCGGTACGCCAATGGTGTAGGTTTTTGTACGCCTTTATCAGCGAGAGTTGCGTGACCTCCTCAGCAAGGGCGTAATCTTTGACTATTGATAGTGCGGTAGAGAAGACTAAACCCGAATACCTCTGCATAACAACGGAGAATGCCTCGGTGTCGTTATGCAAAACTATTCGGGTTATCAGTTCTTTGTCAGTCATTATGAGTTGTTTTACTATAAGACTGCAAAAGTTACGAAATATTACAAACTACTTCTCTTTTGATAGCTCATCCATACGCAGCAGTGTGCAGGCAGAACTATAGGAGCAGTTAATCCAGAAGGATGGCTTGTAGTTGTGGCGGATGCGCCAAGTGGTGAGTATTTTACCAGTATTGACGCACTGTGTTACTGTGATGTTGTCAATAAGAGCCTTAGCCTTAGCCTTCATCAGCTCGTCGCCTGTCTTCTCATAGAGGGATAGCATCGCATTTGCAACATTGCATGAGCTGTTATCTACTGGCATAGCGTACTTGTACTGCTCAAATACGCAAGGTGTAGCATCGCGCTTGTATCCATCTTTGCCAAGTGGCATATCCCAGTAAACGAACTGGTCCTCGCTGAAACGAACAAGCTCATAGGCAGTCTCGATATCCGTTTCGTTTGCATCACGACTTAATAGATATGTCGCATAAGGTGCTGCGGTACAGTTTGTTAAGTTCTCGTATGGCTGAAGACCAACTACTGTCACATCCTCAAACTGACCTGTCATATCAAAACGGTTGACAATGTGCTCTGCCATCCACTTCTCGCCCTTTAGACGAGCCTCGGTGTACTTTGTCTGACCATACTCTGTCTCAAGGCGTAGGAAGTAGCGAAGCAGAGGGTGTAGCATCGCCTTGCTGTTGTTCACTGGCTCGCCAGTTATAAAGTCGTACTTGATGTGCCAAGAGCCATCCTCGCACTGTAGGCGCAGATATGTGTCAGCAATGCCTAATGCGTGGTTAAGATACTTCTCCTTGCCCGTAGCATTGTAGAGGTCAAGGAATGCCTCTGCTGCCGATGCAGCCTCAAGGGCCATAGTCTTGCCCTGATTCCAAATTTCCTTTGAGTGAATGAGATTCTTGTAGTATGTAGGTGGAAAGTATGCCAGTGGCTCATCAGCCTTGCGAGAGTGGTCTATAAGGAACTGTGCTGCTCCACGAGCAATAGCAAGCGCATTGTCGCTGTAGTGTGGAAGGAGCTTGGCAAGCAATACCTCTGTCTTAACCACAGCACCGATAATCTTGCACGGATATGTATAGTGCGGATAGCTCATATCAGGCTCTGCGCTTGTCGCAAAGCTCTGAACTTGAGGCATTTTATGCACATAGAGCAGACCGAGAATAGCCGCCTCGCGATAGCTTCTCACAGCGCCTGTATATGGCGGATTGAAACCATAGTCGCGGAAGAAACTGCGCTCGCCAGACACTCCGACTACCTCTCCACTGCTATTCAGAGCCTCTACTTTGAGCGCGACCTTTGTACCCTCTGGGATTGAGTTCCAGATTGGCGACAGCGCACTTTGTGGCGTGTCGGATGTAAAACTCCAACTCTGACCACTCTCTGATGTTACTGTGTAGCGATACTGCACTGCGCCCTCTACTGCGCTAAAGTCAAAGGCTGGTGCGTAGATAAACTTCTTAGCAAAGCCGTTCCAAAATGGACGAGCCTCGCCTCCCGGATGCACTGGAGTGAGATACTCACTTTTGGCCTGCTCTGTAAGAGCTACATTTGGGTCAGCTGGCGCGCAAGAGTAGAGCGCGCTGCATAGCATTAGTACTGATAAGATTCTCTTCATAATATCTAACTATTTGATTTTGAGCGATTGAATTACTATCTGGTCCTCGGCATCGCTTGTCGTTGTGGCGACGATTCTAAGGGCGCGTATAGCCTCTGTGGGCTTGATTGTGGCTCCAGCAACATCAAAGTCGGCAACTTTTACAAAGCTGCTACCGTCATAACTTACCTCAATATATCCCTTCATCATACAGCAGCGGCGTAGGTGTATGTGACCGGTCATCGCCTCAATTTCACGACAGCGAAGTGGCTCTGCAAAACGATACTCAATCCAGTCGCCAGCCTTCGCAGCGCGCGTTGTGCGAACAATGCTGTTGTTGTACTTGGCTGCATTTGTCATCGGGGTCTTGTTGCTGCAAGGTATTGATGAACTGACAGTTACCGCAGGTTTTAACCTCGCATAGTACTCCTTGCTACCCGTACGCTTGCTGATACCAGTGCCACGACGGCTGTAGAACTCATAGTTGTATGGCTTTGTTGTGGTAATTGGCTTTGTGTAGCGCGACTGCTTGCCTGTTGACTGGTCTATATAATATAAGGTAGAGCTGTCTACAGTGCTTGCTGTGATAACTCCATTTGAGTAATTCACGGTCGGAGTCTCAAGACGATATGTTATCCCCATAGCATCCATACGCGAGTAGTGTGCACTCTTTAACGCAGAGTAAAACTCGCTCCAACTACGGCGCGTGTGGCTCCACGCAACTTCCGAGAGAGCTGTAAGGCGTGGAAAGAGCATGTAGTCAAGATAGTCGCTCTTTTCGGGGTTTTGAGCAACATAAATCTCGCTGAAGAATGAGGCTTCAATACCCGCAACACTCTTTAAGTGAGAGGCTGTAAAACCTTGACTCTCAAAGTTAAACGATAACACTTTCTTGGCATCAAATATCGCTGCCCAGTTGTGCCCTGTCTCGGATGCTGACTGCTTCATATCAAAGTAGAAGTAGTGGCCCGGCATAATGATTGTCGGATAGCCTTTTGATGTTGCCTCAAGACACTTCTTGATGCTCGCCCAGCCGTGTACGCGCGTGGTTGTTGGGAGTGTTCCGCCCTCAATAGCCTCGTTCCATACGGCTGGCTTCTTGCCGTACTTTGTTAGGATTTCTGTCGTGCGAGCAATGAAGTAGTCCTCAATTTGCTTCTCGTTCTGTAATCCCTTCTCGACTTTAAGTCGCTGACAATCTGGACACTTACGCCACTGACTCATATTGACTTCGTCGCCACCGATGTGGATGTAGTCCGATGTGAAGATATCACTTACCTCGCGGATAATATCCTCTATAAGAGCGTAGTTGCTCTCTTTTGCTGCGCACCATACATTGCGAATTTCAAGGCCGTTTGTGCTGCTACTATTTGGTGTATAGTTGCACAGTATCTCCGGATATATCGCCCCTAAAGCCTTGCTGTGGCCGGGCATATCTATCTCTGGGATAACCTCAATATTGCGCTGAGCTGCATAGGCAACAATCTCCTTCAGCTCCTGCTGAGTGTAGTAACCGCCCCACTTTTCGTAGAACTTTCCGTAGCGCGGGAATACAGGGCTGTTACCACCTCTGAAGCCACCAATAGTTGCCAACTCTGGGTGTGACTTAATCTCAATACGCCAACCCTCATCGTCTGTAAGATGAAAGTGTAACTTATTGAGTTTTAGGTATGCCATAAGGTCTATATAACGCTTTACTTTATCCGCTGGAATCCAAGTCCTTGCCACATCAAGCATAAAGCCTCGATAGCTAAACTTCGGGCTATCCTCAATAGTGCAGCAAGGCACCGAGAGTGGGAACTTAGCGTTCTTTGAGTAGACTGTCGCAGGCAGTAGTTGCAATAGGGTCTGCACACCGTTGAACACACCAGCATAGCCTCCACCAACAATGGTAATATTTTTGTCGGTAACTGTCAGGCGGTACTGCTCCTCATCAAGTAAGCGGTTGATAGTCAGCTGAATGTCGCCAGGCATAACCTTTGACGATGAGAGAATCTGCTTAAATGGTAGATACTCAAGTGTGTAGAGTGCTACATCGCGCACCGAAGAGTCGTAGACAAGACAGCTCTTGTCTGTAATTGTGAATTTTCCACCACTATAGCTCTCACTTTGAGGCCTTGGAACAATCTGCGCCGAGAGACTCTGCAGAGAGAGTATCGCGCAGAGAAGTATAAATAACTTTTTCATACCGATATCATATTTCCCACAAAATTACTATATTTGCAGAAAAATAACAAATATATTATGGAGAATAAATTGAAGGCGATGTCTCGCGTACTTGAGGTTATGGATACCCTGCGCGAGCAGTGTCCGTGGGATAGAGAGCAGACCTTTGCTTCACTGAGAAACAATACTATTGAGGAGGTTTACGAGCTCGTTGGTGCTATTACTGACGGCAATATGGATGACATTAAGGAGGAGCTTGGCGATGTGCTTCTGCATATTGTCTTCTACTCAAAGATGGCGGATGAGCAGGGTGCTTTTGACTTTGCGGATGTCTGCAATGCGCTGTGTGATAAGCTGATATACCGCCATCCGCATGTATATGGCGATGTTCACGCCTCTACGCCAGATGTTGTTAAGCAGAACTGGGAGGCTCTCAAGCTGCGCAAGAAGGCTCGTAAGTCGGGTCTTTTAGGTGGTGTGCCACGCCAGCTCCCCGCAATGGTCAAGGCTTTCCGTCTGGGCGAGAAGGCAGCCTCTGCGGGCTTTGACTGGGAGAAGAAGGAGGATATTTGGGATAAGGTGCGTGAGGAGATTGCAGAGGTTGATGTTGAGATTGTTGCGCACGATAAGGATAAGATGGAGGGTGAGATTGGAGACCTCTTCTTTGCCCTTATCAACGCTTGCCGACTCTATGGTATTGACCCAGAGAATGCACTTGAGCGTACAAATCAGAAGTTTATCAGCCGTTTTAACCATGTAGAGGCTCGCGCAACTGAGCAGGGCAAGATGGTCTCTGAGATTGCTCTTGAGCAACTGGAAGAGTACTGGCAGGAGGCTAAGAAGTTGTAAATCATAAAATTAGATACTATGGCATATATCAAATCTGTTCGTAACCATACGCCAAAGGTTGGCGAGGGTACTTTTGTTGCCGAGACAGCAGTGCTTATTGGCGATGTAACAGTGGGTAAGGACTCTTCACTGTGGTACAATGTTGTTCTGCGTGGCGATGTGAATACAATCACTATCGGCGACAGAACAAATATTCAGGATGGAACAGTTATTCACACCCTCTACGATGGCTCTCCAAAGCCTTCGCAGACCCATATCGGTAACGATGTGTCTGTGGGTCATAATGCTACTATCCACGGAGCTATTATTGAGGATAACTGCCTGATTGGTATGGGCGCAACTATCCTTGACAATGCTGTTGTGGCTACAGGTTGTATAATTGCAGCCAATGCACTTGTACTTTCAGGGTCAAAGCTTGAGCCTAACTCTGTCTATGCGGGTGTGCCTGCAAAGAAGGTTAAGGAGGTAACGCCAGAGCAGCGCGAGACCATCATTGCCCGCATTGCTCGCGATTACCGTATGTACGCCTCTTGGTACGATGAGGAGTAGTTAATTTTAACACATCTACGCTATGAAACTGAAGATTGGAACAAAGTCTCCGATAATATCCTTTACGCTGGTGGCATTGGCTATTAGCCTTATTGTTAATTTCTCCTATATGCTGCTGATGGTTGTTAATCAGTCGTCAGAGATTAGGGGTAGTAAGTCTGCTGGTCGCCATAATAATAGCCCAGTCGTTGTTGTGGATGGTACTTTGGGTCTTAGTGTAGATGGTTATGGATATCTGATTGAGCATCAGACGGGAGATAGTGTCTATGTAGATCGTCGTTCTATCCGCCGTTTAGAGCTTGTGTCGGGCGATGTGCTAAAGATTGAGGCAAGAAATCAAGACCGATATGAGGGCGCTCACCCAATTATGAGTAGATTGCTTGAACGCAATGGGCAACCTTTTGACTACGGTTCGCTCTACAATAGCTCTGACCAGTGGCAGGTTGTTCTCTATCAGATATTTTTCTATATGGTCGTCTCTCTGCTCCTGCTTCTGATTATGACCTTCCGCCGTACGGGAGATAAGCCGATATGGACTTCGCTCTTTGCTCGTGCTGTTGTGGCGGTTGTGGTTACTTCGGTAGCATACCTGCTCTCGCCTATCACATTCTACCATACGGGCGAGACAAAATTGGTTTGTCAGGTTGACCATATGCTTGACTTTGTGGTTATGCTTAAGTGTCTGTTTATGCTTGCTGTAGTACTTCTCTACTCGCAGATATATGTACTGATATACCAGCGACAGCAGATTTTGCTTGAGAATGAGCAACTTCAGAACGAGAATCTTACAACGCGATATAATATGCTAGTGAGCCAGATAAACCCGCACTTCTTCTTTAACTCGCTCAACTCGCTCTCTATGCTTGTGCGTGAGCGTGACTCGGAGCGCGCTCTGGAGTATATTGACCAACTCTCGTATACCTTTAGGTATATTACTCAGAATGGTAATAATTCTGAGCTTGTAACTCTACGCGACGAGATGAGTTTTGCTCAGGCATATTGCTATATGTTCCATATCCGCTATGCCGATAAGATATTCTTTGATATTGCGGTAGATGAGGAGTATTATGACTATCTTCTGCCTGCACTATCGCTTCAGCCACTTATTGGTAATGCGGTGAAACACAATGCTATAACAGCAAAAAATCCTCTGCATGTCTCTATCCGTACCGAGAATGGATGTCTTATTGTTTCTAACCCAATCAGACCGCTACTTGAGCCACAAGTGGGTACGGGTACGGGACTACAGAACCTCTGTAGTAGATATGAGCTGATGCTTGGTAAAAAGATAGAAATTGAGAGTGATAGTAACGAGTTTATTGTCCGTCTACCACTAAAGAGAGCTTAACTTATGAAACTGTTGATTATTGAGGACGAGACTGCTGCTGCGCAGAACTTGCGTAGTATTCTTAAGAGTGTAACACCAGAGGCGGAGGTAGTCGATGTTATTGATACGGTCGTTGATAGCGTAGAGTGGTTTGAGAATAACCCAATGCCAGACCTTGTCTTTATGGATATACAGCTATCAGATGGCGAGTCGTTTAAGATATTTGATAAGGTGAAAATTACCTGCCCCGTTGTCTTTACAACGGCCTATGACCAGTACGCCCTTAAGGCCTTTGAGGTCAATAGCATAGACTATTTACTTAAACCTATAAATGAGACAGGTGTTCGTCGTGCTGTTGATAAGTGGCGCAACCTTACTGGCGTTGATAGAAGTAACTATACGGCGCGTGTTGATACTATGGTGGCTGAGCAGAAGACTTTGCGCCAGAGTTTCCTTGTGCGCTTTAGGGATAAGCTCATTCCGCTCTGTCAGGAGGATATCGCCTACTGTTACACCTCTGAAGAGAAGGTTTTTGCCTATGGCTATAATGGCGAGCGTTACCCTATGGAGTATACGCTTGAGGCTCTACAGGGTATGTTGAGTCCAACAAGATTCTATCGTGCTAACCGACAATTTATCATTGCTCGCGATGCTGTGGCTGATATTTCAGTGTGGTTTGGTAGTAGATTGTCTGTCAATCTGAAGATGGAGACTCCAGAGAAGATTATCGTTTCTAAGGCTCGTGTGCCGGAGTTTAAGCAGTGGCTCGTAAGTTGAGCGAAAATATAGGGCGATTCACCCTCTCATTTGGTCGTTTCACAGATTTTTGAGTCTCGTGGAACGATTATTTTTTTACATTTGCAACCATAAAACAGAAAACTGATAAGAACGGAACTACCAAAATAATTATATGAAGCGAATTTTATTACTTTTTACACTCCTTGCTACCTTTACGGCAGCTATGGCGCAGTCAAAGGGTAAGGTTACCTTTGTGCTGGTGGATGAGGTCTCAAAGCAGGCTGTTATCGGAGCGGTTGTGGAGGTCTACCCTACCAAGACACCAGATAATAAGAGGTACTACACCTCAAATGTTGATGGTACAGTAACATTCCCAGCTCTAAACTATGGCGAGTATACTATGCTTGCAACCTGTCTTGGTTATGCTGATATGACTAAGACATTTAATGTAAAGTCGGCTACTGTTTCACTTGGCAAGGTTACGATGAAGGAGAGTACTACTCGCATTGAGACTGTTGTTAAGGAGGTAAAGTCGCTTCGTGCTTCGCAGAATGGTGACACCTTAAGTTATAATGCAGGAGCATTTAAGGTTGCTAACGATGCGGATGTAGAGGGATTGCTCAAAAAGATGCCGGGTATTAATATAAATGATGGTACTGTAGAGGCGCAGGGCGAGACTATTCAGAAGGTCTTTGTTGATGGTAAGGAGTTCTTTGGCGAGGATGTAAGCACTGCTATCAAGTCGCTTCCTGCTGAGGCTGTAGAGCGTGTGGAGGTCTTCAATAAACTCTCTGACCAAGCCGAGTTCTCTGGTATGGACGATGGCGAGGGCTATAAGGCACTTAATATCGTTACCAAGACAAATATGCGTCAGGGACAGTTTGGTAAGATGTATGCTGGTTATGGATATCAGCCAGTAACTGACGATGTTACATCGCACCATAAGTATACTGTCGGTGGTAATGTAAACTTATTTCAGGGCGATAGCCGTGTATCACTTATCGGACTGTTTAACAATATCAACCAGCAGAACTTCTCCTTTGAGGATATTCTTGGTGTCTCTGGTGGAGGTAGTGGCGGTGGCGGCCGTCGTGGCTTTGGTCAGTATATGGTGCGCCCACAGAGTGGAGTGGCCCTTGTAAACTCTATAGGTCTTAACTACTCCGACAACTGGGGTCGTAAGGATCAGGTTAAATTTCAAGGTAGCTACTTCTTTAACAACACAAGCACTAAGAACCTCTCTGAGACAGATACATGGTATGAGGACCCATCGCCAGTGGATACACTGCACAAGGAGGGATATTCAAAGACTCTGAATAACAACCACCGACTCAATGCTCGTTTAGACTGGAAGATATCTCGCAATCAGTCGCTAATGTCGCGTACTTCGTTTAGCTATCAGGGTAACAACCCTACCTCTACAACTGAAGGCTACCAGTATGGCGAGAGTGGATTGCTATATCAGTATGACAAGACTGAGCGTCGTGGCTATGGAATTAACTTCCGCGAGTTTCTGCAGTACCGTGTAAAGATTGCCAAGCCGGGTCGTACCCTTACTGTTGATGCAAACTTTAACTATCGCGACAACCACAATCGCCGTAAGCTTATATCTAATGAGTCTGCAGGAATTGACCCATACGACTCACAGTGGGCTGGTCAGTACTTTGGACCAGATGGTAATTGGAAAGATATGCAGAATAATCCACTGCTCTACTCTCCTGTTTACCAGATTATCACCGCGCCAACACGCGAGTATACAGTTCGTGGAAATGTTACTTACAATGAGCCGCTATCGCAGTATAGCTCGCTCAGTTTGCAATACCGACTCTCGTATGAGGATGAAATCAAGAATCAAGAGGCGTTCTATTATGATGACGAGCATTTTGATTCATCTTCCCAAAAAATCAACCAACAGATGACCTCCAAGTACGAGAGCGGTTATTGGACACACCGCGTTGGTCCGGGCTTCCGTTTCTCAAAGAATAGGAACACTATTGTGGCGAATGTCTACTATCAGCGCTCTACTCTTGATGGAAATATTGTTGGTGGCCAGAGCGATAATATTAACCGTACATTCAACAACTTCCTCTACTTCGGAATGCTTAACTATGCGTTCAACAAGGAGAACTCAATCCGACTCTTCTTGCGCTCTTGGACAAGTGCTCCGTCAGTAACGCAGTTGCAGAATATCTTTGATGTATCTACTCCGCAGTACTTGAGTGTTGGTAATAAGGACCTTAATCCTTCATTTACCCACCGCATTAACTTCCACTATATTCACTCAAATATTGAGAAGGGTCGTACATTTATGTGGATGTTCTCGCTCCAGAATCAGCAGAACTATATCTCTTCATCTACTCTCTACTGCCCTACAGGTTTCCAGCTCAAAGAGTTTGGCGATATGAAGGATATCCCGCTCAACTCAAAGGGTGAGCACTACACTCCTCAGCGAATTACATCGTATGAGAACCTTGACGGATATTGGAGCTTGAGAACGCATGTAAGCCTCGGTTTGCCACTCTCATTTATGAAGTGTAACCTTAACTTGAGTGCTGGTGTAAACTATAATGTTGTTCCTACGGCAATCTATAAAACAGAGGGTAATATTGTTGAGAATATTATCAATCACAACTTTACAACTAACCTTGCAAAGAATATCGGCTACGATGCAAATGTTACGCTGGGTAGTAACATTTCGGAGAATATTGACTTTACCCTCTCTTGGCGTGGTACATATAATCAGGCGTGGAATACAGCCGCTCGTGCAGGTGGTAAGAACGACTACTTCAACCATGTTGCATCTGGTACTCTGAAGTGGGTGTTCTGGAAGGGCTTTACCTTTACTGCTGCCTGCTCATACAACCAGTATCTGGGTATTACTCAGGACTATAACGAGCAGTATGTTCTGTGTAACCTCTACTTAGGTAAGAAGTTGTTTAAGAACAAACGAGGCGAGATTCAGATTGGTGTAAATGATGTAGCGAACCAGAATACAGCCTTCAGCCGCACCACAGGCTCTGGATATACGCAGAATATGACAAATAGCGTTATTGGTCGCTACTACAGCATACAGTTTGTATACAACCTTCGCCACTTTGGTAAGCGTGGTAGCAAGCAGATGGCTGACTACGACTACAAGGAGAGTAAGTCTGCAGTAGGTATGGGTGCTAATTCTGGTGGTATGCGTATGGGCCCGATGAGAAGGTAGAGTTAAAGTTAAAACAGTTTTTTAGAACTGCATAAGGTTTTTTTATAGTAGTGTGTGCCTATCGTCGTGAGATGATAGGTTGGATGTCCGGGATTTGGTAGTTCGCCCGGGCATCCGTTTTTTTAATAATAAGTAGGCCGTTGTGCCGTATATTACAACTAATACCCATAGTCTGACGACCTCTGCCCATACCTCAGATATGTTAGCTCCCATACTCTGCACGCGAATAAATGCTGTTACAGCACTGCTACTTGGAATTATCTTGCCTATGTTGTACATCCAGTGCGGAAAGGCCTCTGGAGGAAGTGAAGCGCCACTGAGTAGTAATATCGGTATAGATGTCCATAGTGTGCAGATAATTGCTGTCTCTGGTCGTTTATATAGCGTTGAGAGTGTTAATGCAAGCAGTATTACCGAGAGTATATATGGAAATATAACCGCTATACAGCTCCATATTGAACCATTTATCGGATAGCCGAATAGTCGGTAGTGGATTGTAAGGATGTATGCGGCAATAACAGCGTAGATAGCTCCGTAGACAATAGTTTTTGAGACGAGAGTCTCAATCGCGCTCTTCTCCTTATAGAGTCGTCTACGACTCCAGATGCCACCGACAACACCTATGCCCATCAGTAGCGTCTGCTGGAGTATTACAATGAGCACTGCGGGCATTATAAATGTGCCATAACCTAAATATGGGTTAAAGAGATTGTGCGACTGACTAATTACAGCTGACTCTACTCCTATATCTCTATTTATGGTTGAAATAACGCTCACAACACCTTGGAAAATTTGGCGATACATAAGAAAATAACTCGCATCGCAGTATATAGAGACTACAGCCTGTTCACTTCGCAATATGCTCTGTTCGTAACCCTTTGGAATGCAGATAATGCCATATATTTTGCGGCCATAAAACAACTCTTTAGCCTCCGCGATACTTGTGGCTGTGTACTGTGGATTGAGATATGGTGAGGCGGAAAGTTTTGATATAAACTCCCTTGAGCTGTAGCTGTGACTGTTATCTACAATAGCTATCGGTACACGCTCTAACACCTGCTTTGCATAACCCGAAGAGTATAGAGTGGCGTAAATTAGCGGTGCAAGGATGAGAATAAGCATCACTCCCCCATTTTTGCGAATTATATTGAACTCTAAAGCTATTGTCTTTAACATAACCGCTTGCGTATTAAAAGTGGTAGAAGTAAAAATAGCGATAAATACCCTATGCTCTCTATGGTATTGATAGTACTTGACCCACGCAGCGCTTGGTCTACCATAATATCCATATAGTAGGTAAAGGGAAAGAGGTAACTTGCAGCTTTGAGAAGTGGAAACATTGCCATTGTGGGAAATGTAAGTCCTGACATTGTGAACGCAAGCACTGAGTATCCTCCTCCTAAAGATAGCGATAGATGCAGGCTCTTTGTTACTCCAACAAAAAATAACGCAATGGACTGATATACAGTGATAAAGAGTAGTGTCGTTAGCGTTACTATCCACCTATTGCCACAAAGTGGAACATCTAATACTCTAAATAATAATAACAGCATAATAGAGGCAAAAAACCACATTACAATCGTCGTGGGCGCTACCCTACCTATGAGTGTTGCGTAGCTGTTGCCCTTTCTCTCTGCTACGGCATAAACCGTTGCAAGCAGTGTGAAAATCATTATCATCATCGGCATAAAACATGGCGCGAGGTAGTAGGCGTAGTTGAGATATGGATTAAACAAAATATGTTTGTCAAATCTGACGGGCATAACATCTGCCAGTGTCGCCCCTCGTTGTAACTCTATACCTGCACTAAAGGTTGCCACAACACTCTGAATATCTTTTGCTAAAAAGCCGTTTGTCGAGATATTTGTTCCACTGTTGTATAGTGCAATATTTGTAGGTGTTCCGCTGATAATGTCTGCCTCAAAAGAGCGAGGAATAACCACTGCCGCATAGGCCTTTCCCTCTCGGATAAGCGACAGTGCTTCTGTACTACTATTTGCAGTGTAATCTACTTTTGCTGAGGATGTTGTATCAATCATCTCAACCAATTTGTTTGATAGGTTACTTCTGCTGTTGTCTGCAACTGCTACGGGTAGCTCTCTAATGCCACTTCCTGAGAAGTAGCAGACAAAAAATAGTAGTGAGAGTGTGGGCAGAATAAGTAGCAGAGTGAAGTAAGTTCTGTCGCTGCAAATTCGCTTTAGCTCGCTATTAAATGAGTGAATGAACTGTCGCATTGTTACAACTCTATTATCGCGCTCATACCTGGTCGTAGATATACTCTCTCCTTAGGACGCATTTTGACTAAAAATGTGCGAATGTCAAAGCTGCCTTCTGTCCTTGTAGCACTCCAAACTGCAAAGTCTGCTTGCGGGGATATATAACTGACTTCCAGTCTGATATGCTTGTCTGTAGCGGGAATATATGCAACTACTTCGCTGCCAATGGTAAATCTTGGCATAAGTGTCTCCTTGATGTTAAACTCTGCCCATATATCGTTTAGCTTGAGAATTGTGACAACAGGAAATCCTGCACCAACAACCTCTCCCGCGTAGTAGGCTATGGTAGATACCTCGCCCGAGATTGGTGCAAAAACATTACCGTCAGAGATGTAACTCATAACCTCATCAACTGCACCTTGAGCCATATTTACCTTTGCGGCCGCAGCGGCTTTCTGATTATCTGTTGCCCCTGCAAGGGCAAGAGAGTATTGCGAGTATGCGGCACTCTCTGCGCTCTTCATTGCCTCAAAGTTAGCCGTTGCCTCGTCAAGTTGCTGTGTGGTAACAACTCCCTTCTTGTGAAGTTTGGCTACGCGGTCGTAGCTCTTCTGTGCAAGTCCCCTGCCTGCTACAGCTCGTTGCCAGAGGCTGTATGCGGCCTCTATCTGTTGCTTTCGCGCACCAGCAAGTGCCTCACGGTCAAGTGCTTCGGCTGCTTCTTTGGCTGCTGTGACTTGTGTAAGCTTAGTATGTAGCTCTGGAGTAGAGATTGTGTATAGTAACTCTCCTGCCGTTACACTATCACCCTCTGAAACCGCTATGTTCTCAATGCGACCCGCTATTTTGGAGGCTATACGATATTGTTGGCACTCGATAACTCCTTGTAAAACTATATGCTCTTCTCTTTTGAGAATTGTCCCGATAGTGATAATTGCTATAGCTACAACAGCCAATAGTGAGATTAAGATTGTATATTTACTCTTTTTCATAACTTAGTGAATGTTTGGTAGAACTATTTGAATAGTCAAAAAGGGTATCACTTGCACCTGCAACCTCTAATAACTTTGCTAAATTTGTGTCAAACTCAAAGGCGCACTTAAGTTGCTCTATGCGTACGGCTGCAAGCTCAATGGTCGCATCAATTACAGTTGTAGAGGTTGCTGCACCCTCTGAAAAGGCATCTCTCTGCATCTGAAGATACTCTGTGGCAAAGTCTATTGAGCTTTGCAGTGCCAATATTCGTTCAAGTGAGGCTGTTGTGCTATTGTAGAGCGATGTGACCAACAACTTGATATCATCTTGTGCAGCGAGCTCAAGGGCCTCTACGCGCTTGTATGTATTTTTGGCGGCAGAGTATTGATATTCGCGCCTTAGTCCATCGAAGAGTTTGAAATTCAGACCAACGCCAACAGCCCAGCGTGGGAGTATATTTGTCACATTGCGAGTAAAACCGCCACCACCCATAGCAACAATCTCAGGGAAGAACTCCGCACGATGTACGGCGATATTCTGCTTTGCAAGCTGTCGCTGACTCCTTACCTCAGATAGTTGCGCGTTGCTTTGCAGGGCGAGAGTAATAAAGTGGTCCAGTGATTCGATGGCTTGGATGTAAAATATTGGCGTTGTCAATTCTCCTATACTCTCTGTTCCGATGGTTGTGCAGAGTGCTGTGTGGGCGAGGTTGAGAGTTGATGTGGCAGCTGCTAACTCTTGCTCGGCCTCTGAGAGTCGATATTTGACATAGAGTACCTCGGCCTTTGTTGCCAGACCAAGAGATTCAAGTGCTGAGATATCTTTTAAGTGTTGTTGCATTCCCTCTAATACTTGTGTTCGTACAGCAACGGCACTTCTGGAGAGTGATAGCGCGAAATAACGCTCTACAAGCTCTGTAAATGTTGCTTGTCGTTGCGCCAAACCTTGAGAAATTGCAATCTGCTCTGAAGTTTTTGCCGCTTTTACGGCAGAGATAATCTTACCTCCCGTAAATATCGGAACGGTAATATCAGCCTCTATAAATCCGAAGTTGCGATTTTGAATTGTGTACCTCCAGTCCAAGCCGAGAAGTGGCGCAATATCAAGCGAACCAAGCAGTGGCTTTAGAGGATTAATGTCTATGTACAAATCCTTTTGAGTATGTACCCAGCCGCTGTGGATGTTTATCTGGGGCGAGAAGAGAGATAGAGCAGCTTGACGACTTCTCTTTGCTGCAAGTGTTTGAAATTCAGTGGCCTTAATCTTGCTGTTTGTTGCAAAGGTCATCTCTGCAGCCTCTGTAAGCGAGAGCGTGCACTGTCCTAATGCCTGTACATAGATTAATGCTGATAGGATGAAAAGTACTGTAGGTCTCATTGTCGTAACTGCTGTGGCAGCACGACTATTCGCACTACCTGTTTAGCTCAATAATGGTCAGCTCTGGATTTGCTCCGATGCGTAGATAGAAGCCAACACTGCCAATGCCGTCTGTAATGTAGAGATAGTTGTCATCTTTGTTATACAATCCGCTCCACTCTTTGTACATCAACATAGCTGGCGAAAACCTCTTGCCAAATAGCTCTACGGCAATCTGCGTGGCGTGTACATGTCCTGAGAGTGTCAGCTCCGCATAGTCGCCATTGCTTATCGGATACCAAAGCTGTGGTAGGTGCGAAATGGCGATGTTAAACAACTCTTTTGGTACGGACGCAAATATCTCCTCTGCCGAAAAGTTGTCTGGCGTTGAGAATGAGTGCTTGTACTCTAAAAGTGCATCGGTAAAATCTACTCCTGTAACCGCTATTGAGTCACAACCACGAACAGCATATATCGTGCTATCGCGAAGCATAGTCCACCCAATTTGCCCAATTTTGGTATTAAGATGCGCAATATTTTCATTTTTTGATAGCGTTGTGCTATCCTTTATATATACACCGGTGTCGTGGTTGCCTAAAACGGCGTATACACCATGCGGCGCCTTGATTGTTGAGAGTATCTCGGCAATTCTTGGAGTTATCTCGCTGTGGCGAATGTGGAGCAGGTCGCCCGCAAAAATTACCATATCTGCTCTCTGCGAGGCGATACTCTGCGCAAGGTTTGCAATCTCCTGCTCAGGATAGAGCAATGAGCCTATGTGCAGGTCTGAAAATAGTGCAATTCTAAAGCTGTCAAAGCTCTGCGGTAGATTATTGTGCTGTATGTTTATATTCTTAACAATCAGATTTGTACGAGTGTTAATTAAACTGTTGCATAAGATACTAAAAACGACTGTAGCTATAGTTATGCCGACAGTAATTGATCTCCTCTTATGGTTAATTGTCAGATACCCCAAGTAGAAGCCAATGCGGACGAGTGTGGCTATGGTATATAGTGTGAGAGTCCATGATGCAAAATCCATTATGCTCTGACTATTGTCGGCAATAATGGCTGTAGTTAGTATTGAGAGTAGCGGTAGAATATTTAGTAGAGCAAGTAGTGATATTACAGTAATCTTGCCCCATACTTTGGACAACTCGAGCTTGCGAAAAAACCTATAATCAGCCCACGCAGTGGTAAAAGCAATAACGATAAAAATCAATTCAATCATAGTTGCAAAGATATGCTATTTGCTCAAAATAAACAAGCCGAGTGTGATTGGCATATATCTTGCAAATTATGGGGTGTGTTGAATATAAACATTTATATCTATGAAAAAACTTTTACTTCTCTGTTTGACAGTTGGCACAGTGCTAACTGCAGCGGCTCAAAGACGCCATTGGGAGCGTCACGGCAAGACTGGCGAGCCTACCGTCTATATTATATCGGTAAAGGAGTCCGATACGATATGGAGTAACAATCCGGCACTTGCTCAGCAAAATCTTATGCAACAGCGTAGTGCTGCGGCAAAGGCGGCAGTAGATGATCACCGCCAGGCTACACGACCAGGCGTGCAGCAGGTAGAGGAGCCAAATGTTGTCTTTGCAAACCACAAAAACAGCTTCTCTTTTGCCATTGGTGGATATGTGGCCTTCCGTGCTGGTTATAGCTTTGATGATGCGGTTGATAATAGAGATATGGTGCCGTATGATATCCCTATGGCCTCCTCGTTTGCAAATCGTCAGGCTCTGAGTATGGATGCGACTACTTCTCGCCTATATATGCGAGCTATTGCCAATCCAAAGTGGCTCAGAAAGCCTGTGGTAATATTCTTTGATGCCGATTTTCGTGGTGGTGCTAAAGGCAGTTATACCCCTCGCTTGCGCTCTGGTTATGCACAGGTTGCGGGCTTTACCTTTGGTCGTGATGTAACCACATTCTGCGACCTAACGGCAGCGCCTACCACTATTGATTTTCAGGGACCAAATGCCTATAACTTCAACTTTGCAACGATGATTCGCTATGAGATGGCATTTCTTAATAACTATATGAAATTTGGTGTTGCTGCCGAGATGCCTAATGTGTCGGGAACTTATGGTCAGACATTTATGGCTGTCCCACAGCGAGTGCCAGATTTCCCAGTGTATCTGCAGGTTATGTGGGGTAAGCATCGCCAGAGTCACTTCCGTGCATCTGCCGTATTCCGCAATATGTACCTCTATAACGATGCCAGAAAGACAACTACCGACCTCTTTGGTTGGGGTGTGCAGGCAAGTGGAAATATTCATATAACAAAGATGATTCAGCTCTTTATGAATGGCGTCTACGGTCAGGGTATTACTCCTTATATTCAGGATTTGACAGGTGCCGGCCTTGACTTTACTCCAAACCCACAAGACCCTACCCGTATTCAGACTATGCCTATGTTCGGTTGGCAGGCAGCTGCGCAGATAAACATCCTTCCAAACCTCTTCGTTACAGGTGGTTACTCTATGGTGCAGGTGCAGCATAAGAACGGATTTTATGCAGATAATCAGTATCGCCGAGGTCAGTATATCTTCGGAAATGTATTCTATAGCCTCACTCCGCGCTTTAAGATTGCAGCCGAGTATCTGTGGGCTTCACGCAAGAATATGAATAGCGATGAAAATCACGCAAATCGCATAAACCTTCTCTTTAAGTATAGTTTCTAATAATATTTTGCTCTTTTGTTGGTAGACTCCTCAGGGGTCTACTTTTTTATTTTTGGATAAAAATTACTATCTTTACGACAAAAATATTTGACTATGTATTTTACTGGAATAATTATAGGTGTTGCAACATTTCTGATTATCGGACTGTTTCATCCGATTGTAATAAAGACAGAGTACTACTTTGGTGTTAAGTGCTGGTGGGTCTTTGCTCTTATGGGTGTTGTTACGGTTGTTGCATCACTGCTTGTTGAGAATATATTGATTTCTACCCTATTGGCTGTCTGGGGTGCATCCTCTTTTTGGAGTATCGGCGAACTATTTGAGCAGCGAGAGAGGGTTAAAAGAGGTTGGTTCCCAAAACGCGAGAAGAAGGATTGAAAACTGTCGGCTCAATACTCTATTTTGTCTGCGCATCTTTAGTTTCGCTATGGTGTGTAACTGCTTTTATTGTGCCTGAAAAACCTGCCTTTGAGAGTCGTCCGAAGCCAGAACGAGTTAGTATAATCTTTGCTGGCGATGTGATGATGCACACTCCGCAAATTGCTAAGGCAAAGAGAGATAACGGGTATGATTTTAACTCTTGCTTTAGGTATGTAAAACCTCTTTTTGAAAGGGCTGATTTTACTGTTGCTAATCTTGAGACCACACTTACAGACAATCCACCGTATAGCGGTTATCCATCATTTAGAAGCCCTGCTCAATTAGCTCAAGCACTTGCTACTACAGGTGTTGATGTGGCGGTTACTGCCAATAACCACTCTCTTGATACGGGAGCAAAGGGGGTTAGGTCTACAATAGACATCCTTGAACAATATGGTGTTAAGAGTACTGGAACTTTTCGTGATAGTTTGGATTATAAAGCGCGTAATCCTCTGTGGCTCAATAAAAAAGGTTTGAAAATAGCTCTTCTTGCTTATACCTATGGTACCAATGGTGTGCCAGTGCCTAATAATGTGATGGTAAACATTTTAGATACGGTGCAGATTAAACGAGATATTGTCGCTTGTAGGGAGGCTGGTGCAGATTGTACTGTTGCTTTTCTACACTGGGGAGTTGAGTACTCTCATCGCGCAAGCAGAGAGCAGAAAGCTATCGCTAAATGTTTGCATAGTGCTGGTTGTCAGGTTGTTGTCGGCTCACACCCGCATGTTGTACAAGGTGTGGAAGTCTCAAAAAGGGAAGTTACTATATACTCATTAGGAAATTTTGTCTCTAATCAGCGTATGAGAGGCAGTGATGGCGGAATTATCGCACAACTTGATATTGAGAATAGTGCTGATGGATGCCAATTTTGGGTGGATATTATCCCCGTATGGGTGCGCCATAGAGATTATACGGTCTTGCCCGCCTCTGCTGTTGATACTATCCCACTGAGTTGGGATGAACGAGCAGCATACGACCTTTTTATGTCGGACTGCAAAAAATATTTTAATCTCTTTTAACCTTTACTCCGCGAGGGTATCTATTAAGTGAAATCGCTTGCAAATTATGAATGCTGACATAACTCAAATTATAGTCGCTCTTAAGTCTGCGAATGGTGCGGTTAGAGCGTTTGATTGGGTTATTGAACACTACAGCGAACGGCTCTATTGGCACTCTCGTCGTATTGTTGTGCAGCATGAGGAGGCGGAGGATGTTGTGCAGGAGACATTTGTTACTGCCTTCTCAAATATAGGTAGCTTTAGGGGCGAAACGGAGGGCTCACTGCTTGCGTGGTTATATAAAATTGCAACCACCCACTCACTGAAGGCTCTAAAACGACGCAGGAGGCATATATTTACCTCCATAGACTCGCTCAACTCTACCCTAATTGCGGATTTTGAGGGGGAGATTGCTCCCGATGCAGATGAGATTACAGTGAAGTTGCAAAAGGCAATTTTGGCATTGCCGATGAAGCAGAAGCTGGTGTTTAACTTAAGATACTTTGACGAGTTGCCTTTTGAGGCTATCTCGCAGATTACGGGACAGAGTGTCTCTACCCTTAAGACAAACTACCACTATGCAGCAAAGCGAGTTAAACAGTTAGTAAGTCAGTTAGATTTTGAGTAATATGAGTAGTATGAAACAGATGCCCTATCGCATAGAGTCGGGGGCTATAGAGTTGATGAAGATTCGCACAAAAGCGGCTATAGAGCGCAAGGCTGCAAAGATGGCGCAGCGAAAAATAGTGCTACGCTGGGTGGCGCCATTGGCAGCAGCACTTTTTGCAGGAGTTGCACTGTTTGCCTATATTGAGAGTGAAGAGCCTACACACTATGAGCTTCTTATGGAGCAGGTAGCCGATGCTCCTGCAGATGTGCTTTTTGAGATGACTGCTGATGTTGTTGAGTATGCAGAAGATATAACCCTATTGTAACCTATAAAAAGGCTAATTATGAAAAAGATTATTTATGTTGCGCTGTTTGCTGTAATGGCACTTTTCGCTCAAGATGTTTTGGCTCAACCAAAAAAGGATGCTGTAAAAGATGAGGCCAAAATGAAGTCTGAGGCTCTGATGAATACTCGCCTTGAGATGATTAAAGATGAGTTGGAACTTACTGATGTGCAGTTTACAGCCTTTGAGCCAGTCTATCGCGAGTATCGCAAGGTTCTGGGTCGTGTGTCAGATAAGGGTGCGCGAGTAAAGAAGGAGGATTTGACAAACGAGAATGTTCTTAAAGTGATGTCTATTCGCCTGTCAAACACCATTAACACTGCATCAGTAAAGCAGAAGTATCTGTGGATTTTTGCAGAGATTATTGAGCCTATGCAGATAGAGAAACTCTATCGTATTGACGACCGTGTTGCAAAGGAGGCTCGCAAGATTGTTCAGTACAAGTAGTTCATACTTGATAGGTAGATTTTTTTAAGTTTTAGAGGGCAGAGGCTATCCAATTGGGTAGCCTCTGTTGTTTATGGTTGTTGTAAGTTGCGGGGTGTTTTGCCTGTATGCTTTTTGAAGAACTGCACAAATGCCGAGGAACTCGAAAAGTTGAGTTGGTCGGCAATCTCTTGTACCGTCATATCGGTTGTGCGAAGTAGCATCTTGGCCTCAATTAGTATTGCCTCGTGTATCCAAACAAGTATAGGTCTACCCGTTGCGCGCTTTATTGCTGTTGATAAATATTTAGGGGTTAGATTTAGTTTGTCTGCATAGAATTTTACCGTGCGATTTGTCTTGTAATTTGTCGCCAATAGCCGAAAGAACCTATCTGAAAGATTATTTGCTTTAATGTTTGAGGGTTTATCAATGGTATTAAATACTTTTTCATACTCTGCTATAATCTCCAAGATAAGGGCAAAGAATAAGGAACGAATAATCTCTACTTGATATTTGCTTTGTTCTTTCGACTCCTTATAAATAAAACGATAGTAACTCTGCAAATCATCAAACTTCTCATCGGCAATTTTTATTACCGACATACAGCGAGAGTAGCTAAAAATGTTTGTATCTATCGGGGATGGCATATTGAGTATGTAATCCTCTGAAATGGCAATTGCATTACTCTGCTCTATTAGTAGAGAGTTGATATTGCTAATAATGTGATTTGATGGTAGTACTATTACGCTACTTTGGGGTATCATGTACTCTTTGCTATCTATAATAATACTGCCTCCATTAGCCTTGCAGAGCAAGATGACTATTCCGTTACGAATTAGTATCTCTTTTGATGACATAGCTTGAGTGAGTGTGGCATTTAGGTCGATGATAAAATCATCCCCACTCTCTGTTATTAATTGTGAGATGTCAATCTCCTCTACTATTTCACTTATATGCATTAAAAAGCGAACTTTGATAAATTTATTCGCCGACAAATATAATAAAATTCTTTGTGCATTATCCTACTTTTGTATAAACAAATAACTAATTAAACACTTTAAGTTCATTTCCGTACTTAGTATCTCGCTTATGAAAATTTTGATTTTATCTTGCAATACTGGAGAAGGCCATAATTCGAGTGCAAAGACTATTAAAAGATATATGGATAGGTTGGGGTTGGATAGTGAAATAAAAGATACACTCTCTATCGCAAGCCCTGCTCTCTCTGCCCGAATATCAAAGGCTTACAACTATTCTATTAGAGGTAGATTGTTCTATAATCTTTACAATATTGGAGATTTTGTAAGTAAGCATTTTACACATATAAAATCACCTGTGTATTTTGCAAATAGACTCTATGCAGATAAGTTATACCAATACATTTGCAGATATAATTATGACGCAATAGTGGCTGTACACCTATTTGCTGCGGAGGCATTGACTGCCATTAAAAGAAATTACAAATTGTCTGTACCAACGCTCTTTGTAATGACCGACTACACTTGTATCCCATTCATTGGAGAGACCGAGTTGGATATGTATGCTATCCCTCACAAAGACCTGATAAGTAAATTTGAGAGTGGTGGCATCCCCAAAGAGAAAATCATAGCAACAGGCATACCCGTAAACGGAGCAGATGTATCTCTCCCGAAAAGCGAAGCACGCAACTTGGCTAACTCTACCTTTGATTGGGCAGATAGCCACGGCTATTGGTTTATGATTATGGGAGGCTCTATGGGCTTTGGAGATATGGAAAGATTGATTGTAGAACTATCTAAGAGTATAACTGAGTCTGACAGAATTATCTGTATATGCGGACAAAACAAGGAGCGCAAAGCGACTCTTAGCAAGCAGTTTGCAGATGTTCAACAAGTAAAGATTTTGGGTTATACCGACCAAATAGCCCTTCTTATGGATTGTTGCGATGTGCTTCTCTCCAAGCCCGGAGGAATTACAAGCACCGAGGCGATAATAAAAAACATACCTCTAATACATACAGCACCAATACCCGGGTTAGAGGATAAAAATGGTCAATTCTTTCACGCTCGCAATATGTCGTACTATACGACAGACACACAGAAGCAGGTCGAGATAGCCATAAGACTGTGTAACGATTTGCCGTTTAGAGAGAAGATGCTCAAATCTCAACGAGAAAACG